>CAZXIU010000028.1:0-11902 GCA_964640865.1 uncultured archaeon
TCGTCTGGAGGCGCGGGGTGTGGTTCAAAAACACAGGCATAGTTCCTTTCAACAGGATAACCAACGTGGACATAATACAGGGTCCTTTTTCAAGGCATTTCGGCATAGCCTCGCTGAAGATACAGACAGCAGGCTACTCCGGAGCGAATCAGCGCTCGGCTGAAATAAGGCTGGACGGAATAGAGGAGTTCGAGGACATGCGCGAGTTCATAATGAAGTTCGTGCGCGGGAAGAAGCCCGTGGCAGTGCAGTCATTTGAAGACGAATCAGTACCGAAGTCGGATATAGTGAAAGAGCTCGTCAAAATACGAAAGCTTCTGGAGAAGAAGCGTTAATGCTTTAAATTTTTTCATGCAGAAATAAACTCAATGGATACATATCACAGCATAATTCTCAGTGAAATAGAAACGGTCGACCTTGACGGGCTCGGCCGCTACGGCTGGGAGAACAGGGAACTGATACCTTATCTTTATTCCATTGGTTCACTGGGGGAGGATGAAATAAGGGATGCTATAGTGAAGAACGTCAGGAGAACCGCCCAGGATGATTTTGACCTTCTGCTGAGGGACGGCAAATACCATAATATAAAGAGGCCCGAGGTACTGGCTTACTTCCTCCCGAAGATATGCGACCCGGAATACCTTCCTTCAGCTTTCAGGGAATTCAAGAATAATTACTGGAAGCCCAATCTTATTGAAACGCTCACCCGCGAGCTGCTCGAGCCATCCATGCCGGAGAATGTTTAATTTTTTCATTGGAACCTAGCCAAATTTAAATCTTACCTCCAATTCTTTTCATAATTTAATGTTTGGATTTTGCTATGTCAAGAATACCCGGCTTCCTGTTTGCATTTGGGATCGCACTGATTATTCTGGCAAGTTCTTCTGCAACAGCGCTGGCAAATGAATTCTATGTCTATCCTGAAAACGAGGTCATCACAGGCGGCGTGGATTTCACTGTCGAAGTGTGGCTCGATGCCACTGATGAAGTTTATGCTGCTGAAGCTGTCCTTGAATTCGATCCGGATGTGCTTACAGCCAATGCGGTAAATGAAGGTGACTTCTTCAACTATGATGGTGCATCAACATCATTCCCGACAGGAGTGATGATAGACAATAGCAAAGGCAAGGTTTATTTTGCAAACACGAGGATGAATCCGGCAGTTGACGGTGTCAGCGGGAACCGGGGGCTTTTCAGCGTGGAGTTCAGTTCCATGGAGATTTGGGGCCCGACATACATGAACCTCTCCCTTCTGAACCTCTCTGACCCTGATGGGTTATATCTCACTTACAGCACGCAGAAAGGAGTGAGGACACTGAAGCCCATTTCAGGGGATGCCAACGGCGACTGCGTAGTCAACATATTCGACCTTGCTGCAGTCGGGCGTTCTTACGGAACATCTCCGGGAGAAGAGTACTGGAATCCGAATGCTGACATCAACAAGGACGGCGTAATAGGTCTTGTGGACCTTGCCACAGTCGGCAAGAACTTCAGGATGAGATGCTGTTCCAGCAACGGCCCGCCTCTTATGGATGCTGGCGGACCTTATCTTGCTGAAGAAGGAGAGATGCTTATACTTGATGCTTCAGGGAGCCGCGACCCGGATGAGAACACATGCGGCGATTACATAGTCAGGTACCAGTGGGACCTTGATACTGACGGCGACTTTGAATTCGAGAAAACCGAACCCCTGCTGCCGCTCAACTGGTCCGATGTCGGGCTTTTGGTATGCGGCGGAAGCTGCTCTCCTTTCACTCCGTATGAGATAACTCTTTTCGGGAGAGACAGGTGGAATCTGACAAACTCATCTAAATCTTACATCTTCATGATGCCTCCGTTATGCATTCCTTCAGATGAACTGTGCGACGGTATTGACAATGACTGCGACGGCCAGACAGACGAGGACTTCACCAATCTGAACGACATATGCATAGTCGGCATTGGCATATGCCAGTCGATGGGAAACTATGTATGCACAGCTGACGGCTCGGGCACTGAGTGCAGTGCAGTACCGGGAATGCCGGTATCAGAAACGTGCGACGGACTTGACAACGACTGCGACGGTGATATAGATGAAGGAAATCCAGGTGGTGGCGGAAGTTGTAATACAGGACTTCCTGGTGTATGCTCAGCCGGTACATTGACTTGCTCTGGTGGTTCTCTTCACTGTACCCAGAATGTTTTCCCTTCATCAGAAATATGCGACGGACTTGACAACGACTGCGATGGAGTTGCAGACGAAGGCAACCCAGGTGGTGGCGGAAGTTGTAATACAGGACTTCCTGGTGTATGTTCCTCTGGTACCACTACATGCAGCAGCGGTTCACTCACATGTGTTCAGGACACTCTCCCGTCGTCTGAAGCGTGTAATGGACTTGACGACGACTGTGATGGTTCTGTGGATGAATCATTGATACGGTCATGCTACACCGGCCCTGGAGGAACACTTGATGTCGGAGTATGTCAAGGTGGTTTACAGACATGTTCAGCCGGGACGTGGGACAGTTGCGAAGGAGAGGTACTGCCATCTATGGAGGTCTGTGATGGCACAGACAACGACTGCGACGGAACTACTGACAATAACATGATACCGCCTCCATGTGCTCTCCAGCTGGGCGTATGTTCAGGCTCGACCCAGACATGCGGCGGAGTTTCAGGCTGGCAGGCATGCACGGCTACCAATTATGGATCCTTTTATGAGCCCACGGAATTAAGCTGCGATACGCTTGACAACGACTGCGACGGGCTGGTAGATGAGGACGGCGTGTGTGCTGTACCTTCATGTTCTGATGAATTAATGAACGGAGACGAGACTGATGTAGACTGTGGTGGTGTATGCAGAGAATCTGGTTTGTTATGTTCAGTAGGAGAAGGATGTATAATAAATGATGACTGCTCAACATGGATTTGTATTGGTAGTATCTGTCAGGATTATGCATGCGGTGACGGATTGTGTACTGGTCCAGAAACCGCATTCAATTGTCCGACAGACTGTTCTGCTGTCTGCGGAGATACTTACTGCACTCATGCCGAAAACGCAGGAACATGTCCTTCCGACTGCCCGGCTGTCTGCGGAGACGGATTATGCACTCACACTGAAAATCCTTCCTCATGTTCAACGGACTGCCCATGCTCCCTTAATTCAGAGTGCGATTCAGCCGATTATTGTGATAAGGACTTCGGCAACTGCTTAGGAACGGGTACATGCGAACCGAAGCCCACGACATGCCCTGATGTATGGGACCCGATGTGCGCTTGTGACGGTATGACATATAGCAACGAATGTAATGCTAATTTCGCAGGTGTGAATGTTAATTATACAGGCGAATGCACGCATACATCATCCTGCTACCTCAGTTCTGATTGCGACACCGGAGAGTACTGCCAGAAGGCGACAGGTGACTGTGAAGGAATAGGCACGTGCGCTGAGAAGCCCACGACATGCCCGGATAACTGGGATCCAATATGCGGCTGCGACGGTATGACCCACGAGAACTTGTGTTTTGCACATCTTGCAGGCGTGAATGCTGATTATTCAGGAGCATGCATGACATGGTCATGCTTCGGCATCGAATACACAGACCCTGACGTATGTTCGAGGCACGGAACGTGCATTGACACTGACACGTGCTCATGTGGTCTAGGATACACGGGCTCCGACTGCTCCAGCTACAACCCATGCGGCGACGGGTTTGACAATGACTTAGACGGCTGGATAGACTCCGCCGATCCAGACTGCCTCTTTGCGGGTGACGAGCTTGGTTTTGGTGTCTCCGAATGTAACGACGCTCTCGACAACGACGACGATGGCTGGGTCGATTCTGATGACCCTGACTGCACCGAGGCCTATGACAACAATGAAGAGACGTCCATATACTGCTATGATGTAGAGAACACCGATCCCCTTGTCTGTTCGGGCCACGGTAGCTGCACGGCGACTGACACATGCGTATGCTATTCCGGCTGGAAGGGAGATGAATGCTCGACAGTGACATGGGAATGCTTCGGTACGGACAAGGACGATTCATCCGTGTGCTCAGGGCACGGGACATGCGTAGCTCAGGATACATGTGCGTGTGACCTTGGATGGCAGGAGAACGACTGCTCATCATCATGCGTTGACCTTGATGAACCTTCGACATGGGGAACCAAGGTAGAGCTGGATTACGATGACTATTATCTTGATGGGGAAGTTAATCTATGCACGAAGACTTATTATCTCGGAAACAGGAGCATCATGAGCGTGAGTGCCCAGACAGCAGGCATAGACCAGCGGGGAAAGCTCGACTGCAAGGGTTCAACACTCATCGGTGACGGGGTCGCTCAGGGTGCTGCGATTACGGTTACGTGCTACCTGCCCCAGCCTTACGGTTACTGCTACTCGGATAATGCTTATGTAAGGAATTGTAACGTGGAGAACTTCGTAGCTGGAATAAAGGTCAACCATGCCCATTACACGACCGTGGAGAACAACAATGTCACGAATGTCCAGTACGGTATTTCCTTTGATGGGGCTGAGAGCGGATTCATGCTGAACAATCGGGTCGAGAGTGCAAGCAGCACAGGCATAGAACTCGACAAGGACATAGGATCGAGATATTCTAAGTACAACGTGGTAGAGGGAAACTACGTGAACGGTGTGGGCAATCATGCATTCGTTATGAACCGTGCGGTGGAAAACACTGTGAATGGCAACACGTTCATAGGTGGAGGCGTAGGTGGTGTTTCCGCCTACGAGAGCAACAACAACACCATATACAACAACATATTCATCAGTGCCACAAACCTGAATTCCAATGCAAATTCCTTCAACTACTGGAGCCTTCCAGCACCTGTACCAGGAATTAACATAATAGGCGGCAGTCTTCTTGGAGGCAACTACTGGAGCGACTACTCTGGATTTGATGTGGACAAGAATGGCATTGGAGACAGTCCTTACACAACAGGTATGAATGGCGGTGACGCTGACTTCTTCCCGCTGGTTTAATCTTAAAACACTTTAACAGTCAGGAACAATAGCTTCTAATGAGAATTCTCATAGTAGCCATTCTCCTGTCATTGGTCATGGTGAGCGGATGCACGACTTACCAGCCTGCACTTGAAGGCGATGCGCGACCCTCCGCCGGTGAATACCAGTTCATACCGCAGGAGAAGAACACAGGCCTTGTTGACATGTCATTCAGTCCTAGTGACGGGTTCAGGCTGGATATATCTGTTCCTGATGGCTGGAAAGAATACGAAGGAGAAAAGGAATCAAATTTTCTGGTTACTCTTGAAAGGCCTGACGGTATCTGCACTTTTCTTTTGACTGAATCCGGTGAATCCATTGATTCGTACAGAAATTCTATAAGAGATTCAATTGCAGATAGTGGCGGCGAGATACTTATGGAAGACCCGCTTGAATACAGACCTGCAGGTGAAGATGATTACGTATTCTATACACAGACAAATGGAGTGGAATGTGCAGGCAAAACATATATGGCTTTCTATTCATGTCTTGAGATCAAGTATGACATGGACAAGGGCGAAGAGATATTCGACACGATGATATGCCGCGAGTTGTGAAGTATTTTACATTCCTGTAGATGGGATGGTCAGGAACACCCTTTATTGCCGGGTGGTTCCTATCTAAGATTTCTGCAACCATAAACCCAGGCTCACCAGCCTTTTCGGATGCATCTGTCAGAACCACCCATCTGTCGAGACCTGGCGAACGGTAGACAGCAGTCCCGTTCCTTCCCTCAATCTGCTTGTATCCGGCACCGCTGAGTATGTTCATGGCATCACCCGGTATGAAGTCGCCTTCAGCCATGTCATCAATCTCCATTCTGGAGTAAATCCTTTTCATATAATTCTCTCAGAAGCGGTTGAATCTACGGATGAGAGATTCTTCCAGAAGCTCCCCGTAAGAGAACCAGACGAGGTTTTCTGTCCTTAAAAGGTTCATAGAACAACAAATATGCAAGGCTGTATTTAAATATTTCGTATTATTTTTGATATTTTTTACAAAATACGTAAATTATATAAATATATTCGTAAAATAATTACTTATGGACTCAACAGACAGGAAGATTGTAGGCGAACTCCAAAAGGATTCCAGGCAGGGCAACCTGGCTATTTCAAAGAAGCTGGGCATATCCGAGGGCACTGTGAGGAACAGGGTCAGCCGCCTGATTGCTGATGGTGTGATAAAGCGTTTCACTGTCGACATTGGCACATCAAGCGGCTTCTCCGCTTTCGTGACCCTTGAATGCGACCCCGGCAAGCCGACTTCGCAGATTGTCTCCGCAATAACGGACATAAAGGGCGTCAGGAAGGTTTACGAGACAGCCGGGCGCTGGGATATAGCAGCATTCATAGAAACAGAATCTCCCGAGAAGTTCAATGACATAATAGAAAATGTCAGGTCTGTTGACGGCATTGTGAACACAGAGACGCTCACTATACTCAAGATGAGCTGATTTCCGGTATTTTGCCTTTGATGGCAACTATTTGGCAGTTCGGGTAACTTCATCCTATTTAAAATTTTGCGATAAAATTCAGTTATGACGCTTATCATATCAACGAAGGTTTCCCCTGAGTGCATAATCACTGTCACGGACGGCCAGTCAACGAGAGGCCAGATATCAACAGCATCTTCCAAAAAAATCTATACACTTGGCAATGACCATATAATCGCAGGTTCCGGACCCTCTTCATTCCTTCACTATGTCATAAATGAAAGCATAGAAAAAATGGAGAATTTTGGTGAGACCGATTACACAACCAATGATATTGCAGAGGCAGTTTACAATTCCATGGACAAGCATATAACCTCCTATAAGACCAAGGAACTGAAGAGCCATTACGAAGATGCCATAAATCTTGAGAACCTTTTCATGGACCCCTCAAAGACAGGGCTTGATCCCGTGGAGATAGAGAAAGCCAGGAACGTACTCAAAGGGCTTGACAGGGAGCTCCAGAGCGATTTCCTCATTGCAGGTGTCAGGGACACATCTGAAATATACGCAGCTCCGTATCATTTTGAGCCTCACATAGTGACAACGCACTATTATTCTATAGGCTCTGCCAAGACCATAGCTGATTCCATAATGAGCTATCATCTGAGGAACATGTCTCCTGCGAAGCGGGAAAAGATGGAGCCGGGAAGAGCCTGCGAGATAATGCTAAAGGCGCTCCAGTACAGCGGAAGCGACATATTCGTGGGCGGGAACACCCAGATATCCGTAATGGAGAAAGGAAAGGACATCCGCTCCCTGAGCAGCGGCGACGCCCAGATAATGCAGGATGTCCTAAGGCTTGACGCAAGGGAGAGAATATCACGAAAGCAGGCCAGAAGGTACATAAAGGAAATTGTCGAACAGGGCGCTGACTGGAAGTTCGTTCTTGAACAACTTGAGAAAAGGCTCAATGTTGACGAGGTTTCTGAAATCCGCAAAAGCCTTTCGGAATGATTTCTATATTTAAAACTTTTCAACAATAGATAAATCAATGGGAAAATCTCTTGTTTTCGTGCTCGGAATAATGTTCATTCTCCTTGTGTCAGGATGCACGCAGACCGGGAATGTCGTTGATACAGGCAGCCCTATCGGTATACTGGACCAGAACACATGCCCGGATTCATGCGATGACGGCGACCCGTGCACTGCTGACTTCTGCGACGTGAAGACGGATTTCGAATGCATGAGCGTTCCGGGTTCCGGAATGAAGTGCGGCGAGGACGGCATATGCAACCGTGGCATCTGTGACGAGATAACAGACAACTGCACAGCTGCTTTCACGGATTACGATGACCTCTATTCATGCTATTCCAAGTATTACATGCGCTTCGCCGTGAGGGACATTGCTCCCGCATGGTGCTATGAGATAAAGAACAGTGAATTCAGGAAGATGTGCTATGTAAACCTTGCAGAGGAGGTCGGTGATGCAAACCTATGCAGCGACGCCCCTACGCAGGAGGAGATAGATGCATGCTATCTCAATTTCGCGGATGCTGATGCCAAAAAGTTCGACTTCAATCCGGACGTATGCGCAATGATAAGCGATGATGGCATGAAGGACGAATGCATGGATTTCGAGGCTTATGTCAACGAGGTAGTGAAGATAGACGAGTTCTACATAGATCAGTTTGACGGGAAGATAGTCTCGTACATGATAGTCACGGACAGGGGCGGGAGAAGCTCGAGTGTCGGCGGGACAGTCGAGGTTCTTATACAGCAGTACGAGGTTGGCGAGAAGAACAGGAACGTTGAACTCTACAAGAAGTCCTTTGACATCAGCAAGGATGACTTCGAGATGGGACCGGTAAATCCGTGGGGAAAGAGTGACATAAGGTTCGTGTTCCCTGAGCTCACATTCAATGACTTCGATACAAATCCAAGCGAAAAGACCGCAAGGGTTGTGATTTCATTCTTCACCGATGAAGAGAACAGGCTTTACACCTACGACACATTCACATGGAAGTAAGACGCTTTTTTAATTCTGCTATTCAATATAACAGATGCCTGTATGGACGTGCCCCAAATGCGGAGAGAAGGTGGAGAACTTCAGCTGGGGAGACTCACCCTGGAAAGGTCATAGATGTTCCTCAAAAAACAATAATTTCGAGCTTCCCGACGTAAGGGAGAATCACGGAAATGAGCCGCTTCCCAAAAAGCCGAAGAAAGGAAACCTTTCTGACTTCTTCTGAGACGTTAAAAATATTAATAATGAAAACCAAAAAATGAGCTATGAGAAAAAATATTTTCATATTTGTCATGATTTCAGTGCTTCTTGTATCAGGATGCGTCAGCGACGAGCCCCATGAAGTGGGCGTCTGCGACAACTCCCTGAAGGTGCAGAACAACGACCTTGTTGAAGTCCAGTATGTAGGCACATTCACAGACGGGACCGAGTTCGACAGCGGAACGCTTTCATTCAATTCCATGGCAATGCAGATGATAGGGGGTTTCGACTCAGCTGTGAGCGGGCTCTGCGTGGGCGACGAGGTGAATGTGGATATCCAGCCGGAGGATGCATATCCGTACAGGGACGACCTCCTGATAATACTTCCTGTCACGCAGACATACGAGCTTTACAGTGTTGTCCCGGCCACGGACTTCTCTGACAGGTTCGGGGAAGAGCCCATTATTGACAAGGTATACCTCGACGAGAATATGGTCTATCCCCTTAAAGTGACTGAAGTCAGCGGGGAGAATGTGACAATTTTCAGGGATGTCAGCGAGGGCAGCACATATGACGAGTCCCTCTGGGATGTCCGTGTCATTTCAGTGAATGCCACGCATTTCACCGTGATGAGACTTGCTGAGGACGGTGTTTCCGTCACGACACCGTACGGCCCGAAAATCGCAACAGTGACTGACGATGAAATAAGGATAGACATGAACAGCGAAGTCGCAGGAAAGGTCCTGCATTTCTACATAAAGGTTCTTAATGTCACAAAGGCCACAGAGTAGAGTTATTTTTTAATACCATATACAAGCATAAAGAAGGTGTTTGTTTGAGAGTAATGATTACCGTGCTTCTGATTATTGCAATTGTACTGTCAAGCGGCTGCACTTCCGTGAAGGAATGGCCTCCTGAAAGCATTGATGACTGCGTTCTCATGGAGGGCAATCCGGGATTATACAGCGGCTCCCATACAGCCGGAGACTGCTATTTTTATTTGGCTGTAGCCGATGGCAACCTTTCACTGTGCGATGATATAGGCATTACGGACAAAAACCTGAAATGCATAGCAACAGTGGCCGGACAGAATGAAATGTATTCAGTGTGCTCAGATATAACAGGCAGCGTTTACAGGCACAACTGCTTCTACAACTGCTGGGACAGCTGCAGCAGTTCAGCTGTAATTGAAGCAGACGGCCAGGAAGTCACTGTCAACTTCGGGAGAATCCCATGGGAGATAGGTGAAACCGACTGCACCGAAGCCATTGGCGATGCCTCAAACCCCATATTCGGTGCGTGCACCGAGATAATGTCGAAGGCAGAGGCAGACCCGTCCATATGCGACCTCGCGGAAGGCAATAATGCCGTTGTCTGCAGGTATTTCTATTCCCTATACTACGTAGACAGTGAAGTGTGCGCTTCCCTTGGAAACGGGACATACAGCTTCGGAAGCCAGACTGAGATAACCTCAGGTTCCATAACGATGGGCGAGACCCACTATCTGGGAAGCTTCAGCATGGACGACTGCATGGAAGCAATATCGTCTTTCGGCCTGTGATAAACCTTTATAAACAATCTTTACCATCTTCTAAGCTTAACTGAGGTGTTAACTATGCCATTCCCAATGAATTTTGAGCATAATGTCGTGAAGAAGGAAGCCTACGTATCCAGAGGCACACCGGTTGAGATAACAAAGACACACAGCGTATACGGGCTTGGACTGGAGATAACTGAAGGCACACGCGGCCGCATATACACAGACGGTGTTCCTCACAGCAGCATGGGCATTAATGATGTTCCTGTGGTGCTTGAAGGCGCAAGCGGTTTCATACCAGTAGACAAGAGATACATAAGGGAAATCTGAGTCATTTCTTTCCTGAGTCTGAATCTCTTTTCCACCACCATGCCAGACCCCATCCGAATATGAGCACAACTGCGAATGCGGCGAATGGTATCCAGAACCCTTCCACACCTGCAGAAGGCTCGGGACATGCCTGGTTTATGACAACAGGAGACTCGATTATCGTATTGCCCTGCCTCAGCTTGACAGTACCTTCAACCACGTCTTCCATGCTCTCGATTATTATGTCTGCCGATACCTGCGATTCAGGCTCGCAGATAGCATTTTCATTATAGAAGAACGTTGATTTCCATTGTCCAGCGCCTTCCCTTATCCTTCCCGGAACATCGACCTTGATATCCCAGCATCCCGTGAGATTCGCTGCATGTACTGTGACAGTGAAGTCCATGCAGGTTCCGGATGCCTCGACAAGCGTTATCTCCGTGCTTTCCGCAGACACCGAGATGAATACGCCTAGAAAAAGGACAGCCGCCAGCGCAAGCGCCTTGGTATGAATCATCTTTTCCTTATGTGTATGCTGCATGGAAGAGCGGTGCGCATACCTATACATTATATTTGCCGCGATTTTCTAATAAGCTTCTAAATTGTTTATTTGTCACTATGTAATGGTCAAAATAGATATTTTTATAAAGCTAAAATCTATAATGCGTATATGATTAATCCTGTTGACATATCGGAAAACAAACTGAAAAGGCTGTGTATAGATAATACATTGTCATCCCCTGAATTATTGCCTTATTATGATGAAACTTCAGAAATACTGGAAAGGCTTTTTCCCAGTGACCCGGCAAAACAATGTGTAGAATATGCACTTGGCAGCAGAGAAAATATTCCCGATGCGATTGATGGAATATTCGCACACGATGGCAATCCCGTTCATGGAGATTTGGTATTGTATCGTGACAGAAAGAAGAACATGTTTACACATGTGGGTGTTTATCAGGCAAACGGAATGGTTGCATCAAAATTCACCGTAGGACCGGTATTTCTTCACAATATCGGTGATGTTCCATTATGCTACGGCAATGAGGTTTATTTTTCAAGGCTCGGTGTGAAGTGATTTAATGGATAATAGACTTTACGAGAAACTGGATATAGACCCGGCTGATGTAAAGAAGATAACCGCGGTATGCAGCGTAGCCAGAAGCCTCCGTGAAAAGGGACTGCCGTGCCACATAACAGAGAGGGTCTACAGGAACCTTCCGGACAGCGTTGCTGCCATAGGGCCTTCGACTCCGGGATACCAGTGCAATGATTATGCGCTGGGGTCACTTTCCATACTTGCTGTCGATGAATACGCGCTGAAGGAAGGTGATACACCGAAAGCCGGGGACATAGTAGTGTATGAATCATCGTTGCCACTGGAGGATTTCA
>CAZXIU010000029.1:0-4957 GCA_964640865.1 uncultured archaeon
TCCTGCGTATCCTCTGGGAGAGTATCTGGAACGGCGCGGGCTTTCCGTTCTTTCCAACTGCAAGAACCTCTCCCTCAAGGACACATCTCTCTGCTGTGACATTCTTCCTTATGGTCCTTACGACATCAGGAAATTGTTTAGTGACATTCTCGAGCCTTCTTGTGAAAAGCCAGACATTGTCGCCGTCCTTGTGGGCCTGAATCCTTGCTCCGTCGAACTTCCATTCCACCTGCACATTCTCGTAAGCCCCGAGAGCATCTTCAAGTGACGGAGCCTTCTCTGCGAGGAGCACCTGGAACGGCTTTCCAATCTCAAGCCCTGATTTTTTCAGGCCGTCGAGACCTTTGATTCTGGCTGTGAGAGCCACATCGCCATAGTCAGGCTTCATGAACCATGCCCATTCTATGGCCTTTATAACCTCCTTCCGTTCATCGCCTTCTTTTTCAGGGAAGAATGCTTCGGCTATCGCGTCCCTCACAACGCCCTCGGCAACGCCGACACGAAGCTGGCCGAGGGCTGTCCTGACTATGTACTTGGCTTCCCTTGGCGAGGAATGCATCACAAGCTCCTTCACTATGCTTACCTTGATGTCCTGACTTCCCTTTCCCTCGACTGCCGAAAGCTTCTGGAGGTTCTCGAAAACCTTTTTTATGTCTATGTGCTTTTCACCAAGTGTCTGCTGTCTCTTTCCTGACAGTAGTTTCTCCACAGTGATGCCTAGGTCGCCTGTCCCGTTGAAATGCTTCATGACATCGGCTTCCCGGAACCCTGTTGCATTTGATACGATCCTGATAACTATCCTGTCCGCTATGCCTGTCTCTTCCTCACTCCAGTTGGGAAACACCTTTCCCTGAAGAAGAAGTATTATCATGGGAAGCTCGTCATTGTCAGCCTCTTTCAGAATACCGGCGACAGCGCTTATCTTGCTGAGCCTTGAAGGGGTGCTCTCAAGCTCATCATAAACGTCAGCAAGCTTTGAATAAATCATAATAATATTTGGTTTTAAAATTAAAAAGAAAGAGTGCGGGAGGCAGGATTCGAACCTGCGAAGGCACTAAGCCACACGGTCCTTAGCTTAGCATCCCGGGAATGTTTACACACTCACCGAAATCGTGCTCCTTTGACCGCTCGGATACCCCCGCAATATATTTATATTATTTAAATCACTGGTAAGTGTATAGTTTTTATATTAAAACTTAAATATATGCTATCAAATTAATGCTATCGGGTGATTATGCTGAAAGTGAAGATACTTGAAAAGAAGGGTCCTGTGCTTAAATTCCTTGTTGAGGATATAGACCCCTCTCTTGCGAACAGCCTAAGAAGGATAATGATAACAGATATACCAACACTTGCTGTTCAGTGGATTGATGTTCATGATAACAACTCAGCTCTTTTTGACGAAGTCATATCGCACAGGCTTGGACTCGTACCTCTGAAATTCAATGCAAAGAACATGAATTTCACAGAGGACTGCACCTGCAAAGGAAAGGGATGCCCTTTATGCCAGACAGTGCTTGTGCTGGACAAGAAAGGTCCGTGCATCGTGACAACAGGCGACCTGAAGTCAAGCGACAAGAGCGTCGCTCCTTCAGACCCGAGGTTTCCAATAACAGAGCTTCTTGAAAAACAGAGCCTTAAGCTGGAGGCAGTCGCAAGGCTGGGAACAGGCGCCAGTCACGCAAAGCACCAGGCTGCGAATGCAAGCTATCAGTACTACCCGAAGATAAAGGTCACCGGCACAAAGGCTGACGCTGACAGGGCGCTCAAGATGTGCCCGAAGGGAAGCGCGGAAGTGAAAGGCAATGCAATAGAAGTCAAAAATCTTTCTGACAGCGACACGGTGAAGAGCTGCCTTTTCGACGCAAAGGGAATTGAGGTCGGCAATGACGAGAGCAAGATAATATTCACAGTGGAATCAATATCAGGGCTTGAGCCCGAATACATAGTATCGAAAGCTGCGGAGATACTCCAGTCAAAGGCTGAAGACCTCAAGAAGCACATCTCAAAGCTTTAAATTTTCTTTTCACGTAAATTCTCCTTATGAGTCACAAGCTTGTTATTTTCTGGCTTGCAGGAGGGCTTTTCCTTCTTGCGGGTTCATGGATAATGGGAAACCTTGACCTTTCGGTAGGAATCAGCACGGCATCGTATTACATGGCTGTCGTCACATCGCTGGTTCTCTATCTTCTCGCAGGGCTGTGCTGGATAGCGGTTGCTGCTGCGGCTAAAGGTCACTGGAAATTTTAGAATTTGCCTTAAGCTGGCTTAAGGGTTTCTATCTTTATTACTTCACAGAATCTTACAGGATATACCTTGCTTGCTGTCTTCTTTATCTTCATCTGGAATACGCCTGCTATCGCGGCCTTGACGAAATCGCCGTGTGTCATCTCTTTTGCCTTTCCTGAAACGATTTCATTGACGATGACGTTGACCTTTGCCCTTATCTCGGCATTGGCGTTCCTGTTTAGAATGGTTATGACACTCACCTGAATCTTCCAGTTGTCCTTTGTGAGCGCATCAACATAAACAGCGACCTTTCCAAGTCCCTTTCTGGCCATCCTTGCCACGTATTCGTCAATGCAGAAAAATTCATGGAACCTTGTGCCGACATGCCTGTTCTCTCCGGGTGCCAGTGTCTTGAGCGCAATCCTCATGTAGTATTTACCCTGGTCGCCCATCAGGTCGGGGACAGATGCCTCCACAACCCTGTTGCTGACTGTCTTGGCGTCAGTTGACGGAGTTGAAGCTATCTCTGTTCCTCCGAGCCAGTCAGGAGCTGATATACTGTACCAGTCCTTTCCCTTCCACTTCTTTTCTGCGGTCTTTTTCTGGACCCTTTTCTTCGGTGCTGCCATAATCATTATCCTTTTCTGAATTATTAGGTTGCGGGTTAGGTTTTATATTCTTTTCCTTGTCCTCGCTTGTTTTCTCCTTTTGTGACAATATATCCTCCACGGCACTTATAAATGCCTGCTCCGTGCCTGCAGGTATCATTGCTCCTGAAGCCCCGCTGTGGCCTCCGCCCTGGCCTCCGACAGATGCAGCGGCCCTGTTGCATACCTTCTTGAGGTTCAGTCCGTTCCCGACAAGCTCATCAGATGCCCTTGCGGACACCTTGACCCCGTCCTCTGAATCAGCGAATGCGAACACAGGCTTTCCTATGCCCATGGATTTCTCCACTATGCTTATCACATTGGACACTATGTGCTCGTTTATCCTGCTTCCTGCAAGCACATACCATGCGTTCCCTGTCTTCCTTATCACATCCCTGTTCTTCGCTTCTATCTGCTCATGTATCCACCGGACAGCTGTGCCCACGTTCTTTCGGTACTTTTCCATTACCCACTTGACCTCAAGGAATGCCTTGGGAACGTTCATGCACAACTCGACGCCGAGATACGCCCTTCCCATCTTTCCGCATGCATTGAGCAGTGTTGCGAACTCATTGGCATCCTTGCAGTCGCTCCCCTTGTCCAGAAGGTCGTACACATCACCGAATATCCACTCGGCATTGGGTTGTCCTCCGTTGACCCTCTCGGCTATTATGCCTGAAGCGAGCTTCTTCTGTTCATCTTCATTCAGGTCGCTTAGCGTTCTCCATTCATCATTATCCTTTTTGATAGTAATGCCTATTTCATTCAGGAACTGCATTGCCTGCGATTCCGACCCGCTGACATTCGGTATGTACGGGTCAACAGAATATGCAAGCGCCTTGTGGAGGGGCCTTGAGTCGCGCCCCCATATCCTCAGTCCCTTGCTCATGCGTATCTTTCTGGTCTCTACGGCATCCTTGAGTATTTCCCTGTTGAGCCCGTACAGCCCCCATTTCTCACCAATAGAACCGGTCTGGGAGTCGCCTATTGCACCTATTATTGCTATACCCGCAAGGTTTCGGTTCTCATTGTTTATTGCCCGCGAGACAATGTAGGTGACACCTGATCCGGAAATGTCCTCGTCCCTGCTGAAATCCATGGGATTGACATGTATCATCTTTTCCCTGTCAAGCGTCCCTTCAGGCTGGTGATGGTCTATTATAACTGTGAATGCGTTCGGAAGGTATTTCTTTATGTCATCTATCTGTCCTGCGCCCATATCCAGGAAAACCACGAAATCGCGCTTCTCTGCTGAAACGGACTCGAGAATCCCCTCAGAGAGCTGCTTGACAAGTGTCAGATGGAACTGCCTGCCTGCCCTGATGAGCGCGGTTATGAAAATAGCGGCACTCGAGATGCCGTCTGCGTCATAATGGGACAGCACGCGTATCTCGCCCTTGTGCTCCAGTATCCTGTCTGCAGCGGTCTTGGCAGTTTTTATAAGCATCTCAAGCTTTTCCTTCATAGAATCACGGTTTGTTATTGATTTTTATTTATTTAAACGAAAATCAAAAATAAGTAATGTTTCCGGTAACACGGGATATGCTCCTCTACATACTCATTGGGCTTGTCCTTGTGCTGACGGTGTTGATAATCATGATATTCAGAAAAAGAAGCGCGATGCAGGAAGAGAAGAGGCTACATCCGGAAGAGCCGGCTGATCCTGTGGCACTGATTGACCCGGATACAGGACCCACAGAGGCATATGCCATAAAAGAGAGAATAGTTCAGGAAAAGGTATCCGCAATACCGGTACCCAGAAAGGTTTCTCAGGAAAGGCCGGTTGCAACCCGTGATGAAGCTTATGCTGACGATGGCGAAAAGGGGAGCGAAGAACCTGCTGAGGAATATGAATCGAAACCAAGGCAGTTCATGAAAATACTTTCGAATCCGTTCATGAAAAAGAAGGAATCTGTTGAGGAGCCGGTGCAGGAAGAGGTTAGAGAAGAGCCCGCTGAAGAGAGGCGTGTGGAACCTCCTGCATTTGAGGAGCCGGAAGACGACAGCAAGTATGCTCCCCACGAAGAGGAAAGCGTGCCTGAACCGAAGCCTGCTATGAAAAGGTTATCAGTTCCGTTCAT
>CAZXIU010000029.1:5057-11778 GCA_964640865.1 uncultured archaeon
CCGTTCATGAAAAAGAAAGACGTTGTGGAAGAGACCCCTGCACTTGAGGAGCCTTCGATACCAGCCGAGCCGGCGGAGCCTCCTGAGGATTACAGTCCTGCTCCCAAGAAGGCAGTACCTGAAGAGAAGCCTAAGATAAAGCCTTCATCCGGCAGTCCGAAGTTCCTTTCAAAGCGTGTGGATTTCAAGGTGTCTTCTGAAGAGGTGCTCGGTGATGATATAATCAAAGGTGTTGCAGACGCAATAGGCACGGAAGAACTCTTCAGGGACGAGAAGGCGCTTGTCAACCAGACAATAGCCATAGAAGGGGAGCTCCAGCTTTCAAGCAAGGGGACTGACTTCTGGTATGTATTGTTCGACAAGGACGGCTCAGCTGTTGTGCGGAGTACAAAAGAGATAAAAGAGAAGAAATGCAGGTTGACAGCCAAGGTCCAGAAGACCAGGCTCGGCCAGCTGTACCTGGACGTAATAAATTTCAAAAAAATATAGAAACATTTTCCGCGAGCGCTTTCTTTAAAGGGCTCTACTTGACAAGAAGCTTTGCCTTCTCCGGGTCGTAGTTCCATTTTGGAGGAAGAACGTTCCTGCTCTTGTAGTATTTGGCGAGCCTTCTTATCTTGGACTCTGTAAGTTCAAGTCCTCTTTTCGAATAACGGTCGTGGCTGTTCCTGCTGAGATGCGCCCTTAATTCGACAGCGTTCTTGAGAAGGCCCATCATGTCTTCTGGTATGTCGCCTGTGACTTTTTTCTCTTTCATGACAGCATAAATCTTCTTTGCGCCGGCTGTCTTCACGGAAGGTATTCCGTACTGGTCTCTCAGTATTATGCCTATCTCAGAAGATGTCCTGCCTTCGTTGGCAAGCTTGGCTATAATTTCCTCTATCTCTTCTGCTTTGTGGGTGACCCACCCGGCTTCCTTGACAGCAGGTTTCGTTGAACCTGACTTTCCCCTGTTCCTTGAATACATACGAGCCATTGTTGCACCATCTCATGATTTGAGATACAATCATATAAGAGCAAAGGTTTTTAATAAGTTTGCTTTTTCCATATTTATTCGCGCTCATTCAAATACTCCTCATGGACATAGGAAGTCTTCTCACATCACTCCCGACACTGATAAGCATGATACCGGTTATGATGCAGGTGTCTCAGGTTCTCTTCTTCCTGTTCTT
Source organism: uncultured archaeon (assembly GCA_964640865.1). GTDB lineage: Archaea > Aenigmatarchaeota > Aenigmatarchaeia > QMZP01 > JAFGSV01 > JAFGFG01. The sequence continues at coordinate 6,230 of CAZXIU010000029.1, forward strand.
CATATGGTTTTTCGGCCAGATGTCGATGAGGGGATTTGTTGCAAGAAAGCCGTTCTATATGGGAATCGCAGGCACATTCCTCACAGGGACGCTGTGCCTCCTAGCCAGCTCGGCCTTCGCCGGATTCCTTCCGTTCTTCAGCACAGGTATTTTCAGTCTTCTCGGTGTTGACATGGTCATTACAGGCATCATTTCATCAGCACTTATTGCAGTTGCGCTGAACCTCATTACCAGAAGCAGCGCCAGCAAGAAGCCTCTGATAATAGTTGAAGAGCTGAGGAGAAAGGTCATGCAGCTTGAGGACATACTTTCGAAGAAGCCCCACCGCCTGCACGAAAAGGACGTCAGGAGGATAGCAGAAGATGAAGTCCGTGGATACAAGGTCTCAGCCATAAAGCTTGTCGGGCATGATTATGATGTAAAGCTGGAAAAAGGGAAAAGTGTTGCAAGGCTCATAATAGACTCGTGGGACGGGGAGATAAGGAAAAAGATAATCGGTGATTCCGCTGTACTCAGGTTCTTCACTGACCCGAAAAGGATAATGGGACTTCTTATTTTAATAGCAGTTTCCGCAGGCACAGCACTCTTCTTCGATGGATTCTCATCGCCAATGGATGAGATGTCATCCATGCTCGGTTTTGATGTCAATGAAATTGGAGACATGGCGGAAAGCCTTGGCGACAGCTATATTATGCCAGAGGATTGCATAAGCATGCTTGTTTTCACCCAGTACTATGAGCAGTTCCAGAACCGGGACTTCGTCCTTGACCATGTCTTCGAGGACGACCAGATGTCAAGGATGATAGAGGACAACTGCGGAAGGCCTGTTGTCATGATAAAGATAGACCACGAAGGGACAGACCTGATAATAGCTGTCACTGAAAACTCCCGTGTGGGGTATGTGACAGGGACAACATTCTGCTCATGCGTTGAGACGCTCTCCGCTTGAGGCTTTTTAATCAGAACATCTTTCTATGAGCATGGAGACTCTCAAATGCATAAACTCGCGCAGATCAGTGAGAAATTTCAGCAAAAAGGATGTCTCAGAGACTGACGTGGATGAAATCCTCAGCGCGGCTGTCCGGGCACCGAATGCAGGCAATATCCAGGAATGGAGATTCATTGTTGTGCGAAAGCACGAAACCATGGAAATGCTCGCAGAAGCGTCATTCCAGCAGAATGTGATAGCCAGCGCGCCTGTTGTCATAATCTCATGCGCAGACATGGATGAGATAGGAAAAGCTTACAGCAGCCGCGGCAGGGACGTATACTCTATTCAGGATGCGGCACTGGCATGCCAGAACCTCATGCTGGCAGCCTGGGACAAGGGAATAGGCTCATGCTGGATTGGGTCATTCGACGAGAAGGAAGTCCAGAACATACTCGTCCTTCCAAAGAACGTGAGGCCACTCGCTATAATACCTCTGGGATATCCGCAGGGACATGGAGAGAAGCAGCCAAGGAAAATCCTTGAAGAAGTGGTTCATCATGAGTTCTACTGAATAAAAAAGAAAGGCCGGGAAGCCCCGGCCGTTTTTGTTTTAAGGGAGGGAGGGGAATGAATCCCCTTCAGCGCTGGAGCATCGGAATGCCCAGTTCCTGGGCATACGACTTCTGCTCGTTCTGCTGCGCCACCGGTCCGAGTATGTAGGGTGACTTGACTCCCGTGATTATTGTTATCACCCTCAGCTTGCCTGTGAACGCAGGATCTATCCTGGCGCCCCATATTACCTGTGCATCCGGGTCAAGGAGCTTGGAGACGTATTCACCAACGAGATTTGTCTCATCCAGCTTAAGGTCGTTTCCTCCGGTTATGTGTACAAGAGCACCTGTTCCGCCTGTGTAGTCCACTTCAAGCAGTGGGTTCTGAAGAGCCTTGGTTATGGCCTCTTCTGCCCTGTTCTGGTTGTTGGATTCACCAAATCCTACAGCTGCGACTCCTCCGGAATGCATTATAGCCTTGACGTCCGCGTAGTCAAGGTTGACAAGCGACGGTGTTGCTATGGTCTCTGTCACGCCCTTGACAGTAGTGGCGATGAGCTCATCAGCCACGCCGAAAGCTTCCGAAAGCGGTCTGTTTCCCGCCACCTTCAGGAGCTTGTCGTTCTCCAGCACTATGGCTGTGTCGCACACCTGCCTGAGCTGGTAAAGACCATCCTCTGCTTTCCTTATCCTTGCACCCTCTATCTTGAAAGGCATGGTCACGCAGGCGATTGATATCGCACCCATCTCCTTGGCAATCTTCAGTATCACGGGAAGAGACCCTGTCCCTGTTCCGCCACCGAGTCCTGCAAGTCCGTAGACCATATCCACACCTTCAAGCGCTTTCTTTAGTTCCTTTTCAGACTCCTCTGCAGCCTTCCTTCCGACGTCCGGATAGCCGCCGGCTCCCAGGCCCCTTGTCATATCCTTTCCGAGGAGTATCTTGCTATCTGCCTTGCTGATCTGAAGGTGCTTCACATCAGTGTTAACTGCGAGCGTCTTTGCGCCCTTTATGCCCATCTCATGAAGCCTTGTGACCATATTGTTTCCGGCGCCACCAGCTCCTATTATAAGGATGTTCGCTCCCCTTACATCAAGACCGAACTCGCTTTGTATATTCTCCTCCAGCGTGGGCTCTGGTGCTGGAGCAGCTTCAACTGGAACTTCAACGGGCGCTGATTCCACAGGTGCGGACTGCACCGGCGCTGAGCCGAAACCTGAATCGAATGACATCGATTCTGTGGGCTTTGGCTCATTAAAATTCGCCTCGCTGTTGCTCCTTGTATTCTCAAAAACTCTTTCAACCAATGATTCCATTTTACTCCCTCCCTTATATGTTTTGGATTGTATGTTTTGCGAAATACATTTCGCGCAACCCAAATGTTTTTTAAACTAAACTTCAAGTTTAGTACAGAATAATTTTGATAATAACAATTCAACTAGAATGAAACCAAGTACACATGCTCAACAACCGATTCCCCAATCGGTCCCCAAGTGAGCCTAGTTCTCCGACCAAGAAGAACATTAGTGATAATAATATCAATTCCGGGTATAAATGCTTTTCTGAATTGTAACATTTATTTTCAGGTCATTTCAATAGTATATCATGTCCGGGAAGTTCCATGAAATGACTCATCATCAGACCATATTCACAGTAGTCATAGCGTTCGCAGTCATCTCATTCTAGCGCGGCGTGTGGGGCCTGATGGACGGGTACCTGGTTCCGGCTAATGCTGAGATAAGCTATTGGATATCGGTCGCTATTGGACTGGGAATACTTATCGTGACCGGATACGCTGCAAAAGAACTCTCTTAGCCTAGCGGAATATTATGAACCTGAGCACAACAAGAAGCACTGTGAAGAATGCCATCATGGATATGAGCGTGATTTCAAGGGGAAGGGGATTTGAGATGAACATTCCCGTAAGCCCGCCTTCAAGTTCCTGTGCCTCTTCTTCAGGTGATTCGAAATCAGAAAGCACTTTTGCCTTTATGTCAGTAGCTGAGAACGAGCTGTCCGATTCAGCAAGCAGGCTCATGGTGTATGAACCCTCCTCAACATCATAGGTCGGGGATATGTAAAGATACACTTCCTTTTCTTCTCCTGGATACAGTTCCACTGATGCATCGCTCACGTAAGCCCACTCAGGGCCGTCAACACTCAGGAAGAATACGCTCTTTCTGTTTCCTGTATTGCTTATCTTTGCTCCAACAGGAGAACCGTATCCTATGACAGTTGTTATCTCGCTGTCTTCATCATCAAGGAGGCTGACATCCACGCTGTAGCATGTGCCTGGAGGAGTCACATTCTGGGCTATGACCTTCTCTGCCCTTATGCCATTTGAAGACGTGAGAATGAATGGTATTTCTGTGACGTCATCCCATTCCTCAGTAACATCTATTGTAATATCAAGTTCATTGATTTCTCCTGGTTCGAGGTCAAAGTCTGCCTCGCCGCCAGGATAAAGAAATTCGTATGTATCATCATATTCTCCATTGTTCTTCACTATCACATCAAAGGAGAGCGTGTCGCCAATGCATGCATCAGCATTGTTCGGCCTGACAATCAGGCCTGCGTCATAGCATGTGCGGACAATGAGCGTGGACGCATCAGCGTCAACAGGAACACCATCCACATAGGCGTCAACGCTTACAGGGAATGTCCCTGCCTTTTCAGCTGCGCCTATTGTAAGAATGACATTCTGCACCTCTCCCGGGCCGAGTATGAGTTTCTCCCTTGACAGGGAACTGCCTATTGTGGCGTCAAGCGTGTATGTAGTAGGCACGTTTCCGTTGTTCTCTATCATGACGCTGTACTCTGTCCCCTCGCCTATGCATATGCTTGCCTCAGGGGGCATTATCATGACCACTCCGTCCCTGCAGTCCACAGATTTGACTAAACTCTCGACAGTCACTGCCTCTGTTGACTGGGTGTCTGACGATACAAACACTGAAAGTATGAGGTCGCCTGTCTCAGGAGGTATTGCAGTGACCCTGACATTTCCCCTGCTGCCTGCTGCCACTGTCACACTGCTCTTATCGGCCCTTGCCCATGCAGGTGTGACTATCATGTAGGTATCTGATTTTGTTCCCTTGTTGTCTATCTGAATATAATACTCCCCGCTGTCCCCCATGCAGATTACATCTTCTGTTGGAACCACAGATGCACTGAACTGGTAGCAGTTGTTCGCAGTGAGGATTATTGTCATGTCATCATCAGCGTACGTGGATGAGGAAACCGCTGTCAGTGTAATGTCCTTATTTCCTATGAATCCGTCTGCAGGCTTCATCCTTACCTCAACGCTTGCCTCTGCCCATGGGTCAACTGTAACCTGTTCCGGGTATACAGACGCCCATTCGCTGTCTGTTGAAAGTATGAATGTCTCTTTTCCTTTTCCTAGGTTCTTCACAGTCACTGAGGACGTGACTTCCTTTCCTTTGCATGTCCCGACTGATGTTTCACCGGAAAGCTGTACGTCATGGCATCTCATTATGTCAAGCTCCATCTCCTCGTCAGCTATCTTTCCTGACATTGCGGACTCTGCGATGAACCGGATTTTATACACTCCGGGCTCTGTTCCGCAGGGAGGTGTTATCCATGCAGGGTCAAGATATACGCTTTCACCTGAAGCAAGGGTTGCTTCAGGCACTATGAATCCTGACCATCCTTCGGGAATCTCCATGCTTATGAAAAATGTATCGCTGCCGGTCCCGTAATTCGTGAGCTCGAGCACCATTTCATCGCTTGATAATATATCACACGGGCAGACACTGTGAACATCTGAAATGATGTCAATAGACCCTCCGTAGTAAGCATAAGCCGGACTGGGTGTAAGCATCATCACAAAAGCCAGTGCAAGCAAGAAATGTATTCTCATAAAATCACTCAGTATGCCCTTTCGGGCTCATCCTCATGTTTAAGCATTGTATGTCCGAGAAGCACGGCAAGCGCAGCTCCCATTGCGACGAGCGCGTAGATGAAGAGCGTCTGGTTCTCAGCATTGAATGTGAACATTCCTGTAAGTCCTCCGACCATACCCGTTCCGCTGCCTTCATCTGAGCCGAGC
>CAZXIU010000030.1:0-11541 GCA_964640865.1 uncultured archaeon
CATAGACATCGCTCGTTTCTTCTTCATAAGAAGCGCCACCTGAAGCCCAAACTGCCCAATCAGGAGGGATTCCAGAAACATAAACACCCTCCATACTGGGATTAGTAACCATATTGCTTTCTGCGCCGTTGATTCCGTAGCTCTTCCCGTAATAATAGTAATCGGTTCCCTCGTCAACCGCCTGCGTCCATGAGAAGTCAACATCAGTTGAAGATGTCCACTGCCCGGCAGTCGCAGGGCCGTCATCCAGTGAGGAAACCTGCCCGGGAGCGGCACTCTCTGAGAGTGCAGAATCATAATAATAGTCTTCAGTTTCGATATCTTCTCCGACAACGCTGTATGAACCTGAGGGGGATGATGAACGGGATATATTAATGTGCGGCTTACCTGTCATGTACAGGTCAGCAACCTCCTCGCCGGAAAGTGCCTTGTTGTAGATGCGGACTTCGTCAATCTGACCGGAGAAGTTACTGCCACCGGAACAGTCATAACCGCGGGCGCCGATACAGGCAGAGTATGGATTTGAGCTCATGTCACCTGTCTGGTCGCGGCTGTAAAGGAACGTTCCGTCCCCATAGAGGTACTGTTTGACATGGTCATAAACGACACATGTATGGTACCACGTATTTGCGCTGACAGGAAAACTGGTACCGCCGTCCCATGTCCAGTGTGGCTGCCATGCATAATTGACGTAACCTGCGCTGACGCGCATCTCATACAAGTCTTCCTTGTTTATCAGAATGTTTTCGCCACTGGCGCCGCTCCAGTTAAACCACATGCAAACAGACCAGTTGTTAGAATTTGGATTCAGGGTGGTATTGGTTAAATTTATGCGGTCTCCGCTCACGCTGAAATTCATCGCTCCGCCGAATCCTGTCTGGCCTGTGGTATAATCAGCACCTAGTATTGTTCCGTCATTATTATTCACGGACCAGTCTTCGACCTTCGTCCCGCTGCCTTCCTCGAAAGGATAGTACAGCACGAGGCTGTCGTCATCGTCATAGAACGATACGTACTTCGAGGCGCTGCCGTTGAATATCCGGGTGACCTCGTCCTCGGTCAGCGCCCTGTCGTATATCTGTATCTCGTCCATGGTCCCGTAGAGGTTGTTAGAGTCTCCGTACGGCTCCTCGCCGAATTCAAGAAGCTGGGGAGGCGTGATGTCCGGGACCCCGGCCGCGGTGGCGTTCACCATGGCGCCGTCGATGAAAAGCAGCTTGTGTGTGCCGTTGTAGGCGGCAGCCACGTGGTGCCAGAGGCTGTCCCTGAGGTCGTAGTCCGAGCTGTACATGTCGTTTATGTTATCCGAGCCGTCCACGGTCTCGAAGAAGAGCTTGCCATTGGAGAGGCCGAACCGGTAGTTCAGTCTGTCCCAGTTCGGGGAGTCGGCGCGCCTTGTGACCAGCGTATCCCCTCCGGACTGGCCGGCCGGAATCTTGATCCATACGGAAACGGTATAGTTGGGCGTCGCGAAAAACTCGTCGTAACCTATTTCCACGGAATCCGATGTAGAAAAGCCGTCGAAATACAGTGCACCGCCGCTGTAGCCGCTTGCCCATGCAGCACCTGTTATGACACCGTCAAAACGTCCGCCTTTATCATAAACCGTTGAGCCGCTTCCTTCATTAAAGTCCCAGTAGCCGAGCACATCTGGAAGCGTTCCGGGGATGACCTCGTACCTCGGCGGGGCGTATGAAGTGCATATGAATGATGCCGGACTGCAGTAGGTGCCGGATGCACAGTCACTGTCGTCGCAGCAGTCTGAGGATGCGGTTCCCACGCATGCGCCTGAGCACACTATGCTGTCCTGGACGAAGCGCGGCGTCTCGGCCGACGGGGTCACATCCGTGTCGCAGGCGTTTAAGTTTGAGCAGGAACCGAGAGCCGTGTAATATTCAGTTCCGGTGTAGCAGACAGTTCCAGTGGCACATGTACTTGAAGCGCATATTCCTTCGGCAATGGAGTCCTCGTCAGTGTCGCATTTGTATCCAGTGGTTCCGCATGTACATGCCTCGTCGTCATTGATACTGAATGTGTATGTCGTTCCGCCTGCAGTGAGACTGGGGTCCACGGCATATCCGCTGCTGCAGTAGCTTCCGTCTATGCACCATTGGGCATAGCTCGAACATGGAGCATTCTCACCTATCTGCGAGCCGTCGCAACAGCATCCGACTCCATTCGCACCGGCGCTGAAGTCGTCACTCGCGCCGTCGTCACCGCAGCATGCATTCGCTGTGCCTGCAATCCATGCATACGGCGTACATCCTCCGCTTGAATATTCGCACCTTGTCTGTGTAGTATCTCTGTCATAGCTTGGCGTACTGGGGCCGCTGCTGGTGCAGCTTACTCCCTCGTAATATGTTCCTGTGTTACAGCATGTTGATGTTCCTTGAGCGCATATTGTTGAGGCTGTGGAATAATCCCATCCATCTATATCTGCTGCACATAAATCTGATGCGGAATAATGGCAATTTGTGCTTGATGTCTGCCAGCAGTATCCTGCTCCGTCTGCAAAGCTTCCGGCACCGCAGGTTGTTGGTGCACTAGCACCTGATATTCCCGTGCATCCGCTTGTTGTGCAATCATTTGCACGGTTCACTGAACCACCATTATCATAATAGCACGTGCTTCCTGAAACCGTTCCAGGGTCAGGACAATTTCCACCCGAGCCGCTCCATGAGCCACCTGCCGAATTACAAGGGTCTGCTGCCCAATAGCATGAATTTCCATCATCATCTAATCTGTATGATGCGGTATTATCCGTTATCGAATAATATTCATACCCGCTAGTTAGGGGACCTCCTGAACTGTACGCATAACCTCCATTATAGCATGGGTCTGAAGAATAATAGTAGCACCAATAACCACTTGCAGTGGTAAAGCAATCTGCGTATGTACTTTGAAATCCTCCTGAAGTACATGTAGGAAATACTACACTATCTCCATTCGATCCATCATTATACGCACATGCAATATCACCATAATAGCATGTGCCGCCGCTGGTCGCAGTGAGGTAGCCATTACCATAAAGATGTCCCGAACCTGCAGGTGATCCATCCGCACATCTTTGACAGTATACATCTTCGGTGGTTGTTAAACTTCCAGAATATGTTGACCAATCATCTGAAGTACCATCATCACCACAGCATTGCGGTGTGCTTCCAGTATTAGTTCCTTGATTTGAATACCACGGTAATGATCCACATCCACTCGCTGCTGAGTTACAGTAGCTTTGAGTATTATCTCTCTCTTGTGCTGCAGTATTTGCACTACACGATCCGGTTCCATCACAATTATAGCCAGTATACCAATTTGTTCCTGAACAATGGTCTGTATCATCACAAAAAACACCAGAACCGCTGCCAGAATACCACGCACCAGATAACCAATAATAAGTGTTGGACAGAACAGTCTCGCATGGAACATTGCCGGTTTCCTGACTATTGAGACCGGTGCAAATATAGTTACCAGTATGCTCGCCCGTATCATAACCTATACCGCCGGCTTGACCACACTCACTATCGAAAGTAGAACAATAACTACCAGAACCGGTAATCGATAAACGGCAAGCATCGCTCCAACAGTCACTGTCTACTGAGCAAGCTACACCATTTTCCGCAACCCAGAGACCACCATAGCATCTATAATCACCAGCATCATAGGATTCAGCACGACAAACACTAGAAGCATCAGAGCAGTCACTGGCAGAATTGCAACATGCCGGATTGCCTCCGCTCAGAACACACTGGCCTGAGCAATAATACTCTGCGTTATCATCGCCACAGCAACAATGCTTAGACCTGACAAAGCTTCCACCGTAATAATTATTTTGGTAACCACAATAACTTGAACTATCCGTCCATCCAGGAATATACCATGCTTCGTAATATGTGTAATCGGCATTGGCATCTCCATAACCTGTATTCCAATGGCCGCCAGCGGCTGCGCATTGACCATCAGCATAATCAGAGTTTAGCCAGTAATTCGGTATGGTACCGTAGCAGTAAGCGTCATCAAATCCATCGCTGTTAAGGTCTTCTGATGCGCCGTTAGAATAGCATATCCCATCATATACACAGTCAGTATCAGAATCACAGCATGCAGTATCTCCGGCATCAGTATTCCAGCTGAAACTGTTACCGATACTCGCAGGAGGATACTCTCTTCTGTACAATTCATATCCATCACACTCTAATCCGCATGTGGTTGCATAATCATAAGAATCCCCGCTGTATGTTTTAGTGCCTTCGTAGAAGTAGCAATCATTCGTGCTCGAATCCCAATAGCAGCAGCCTTCACCAAGATAATTTGCAACATAGTCACAAGCAGTTTCACAGTCACTGTAGGAGGTTTCATATCCCAAGTAATTTTCAGACCCGGAACAATAGTAATAAGAGTCCCAATAATATGATGGCGAACCGCAGTCACCATAGTAATCCTGCGTCTGGTATAATCCTTCATCCGAGTAGTTGCCTACCACGCCGCTCGCCGTCAGATTGTTCGTGATGTTTCCGGTGAGTGCATTGTACGCATCAGCTCTCGCGAATGTCGTGTTCGCATCTTCTATCAGCTGCCCTGTGTGTATTAAAATATCCTTCAGTCCGGCAGAAGCCAGGCTTCCATTCGACTGCTTCAGCATTGCACTGATTCCAGTAACGAATGGGACAGACATTGACGTTCCTGACCTCACAAGAGGACTTCCGTCAGCGTCTATAGTTGATATTTCCTGACCAGGCGCAATCAGCAGTGTGTTCCCGTTATATGATGTGAAATGCGCCAGCGTGTCATTCTTGGTCGAGGCACCGACAGCCAATGCTCCTGATGCGCATGCCGGAACTTTCACGTATTCTGAACCTCTATTACCGGTCGCAGCGACAATCAATGTTCCGGCGTTGTCTAATTCATTGACTAGCACGGCTACTGGATTATCGTCGCAATAGCCGTTATATCCTCCGCTTCCAAGACTCATGGATATTACAGATGCATTCTGGCTGGAACAATACTGCAGCCCTGAAATGACTGTTGATTCATAACCTGTGCCATTCTCATCCAAGACTTTGCCGACAATGAGTTCGGCATTTGGCACTATGCTGTATAATGCGTATCCCACAGATGTTCCGTGGCCATTATCGTCAGAATAATCACTTGTATCATCGACGAAGTTATATCCGGCTGCGACATTTTTCACGAACTCATCATTCACGCCGGTATCCAGCAGGCATATGGTTATGTTTGTTCCGTTTAGAAGTGTCTCATCCAACAATCTGGCTTCCGGTATACGCATGAGGTCTAAGGAATCATCAATCATGGATTCCACTTTGTCATCCAAATATATTTTCTCTATGCCGTCATTGTATTTTAGAATTTCGACATTGTCTAAATCCGACTCTAATACTTCTATCATTGTGCTGTTATCGTAATTTATCAGTTCTAAATCGTTACCTGACTTGATTTTATCGTAGATTTTCGCCTTTTTAATCTTCTCATTCAGCATCACTAGCTCAATTCTTAAATTTTCCATTTCTTCTTCTTGGAATTCGGTTCTGCTATCACCGGTGTCCGTATCGTAGCTTGCGTTCATTATCTTCTGGAATACTTCTTTTTCGAATTCAAGCCCGTCCAAATCGAAATCTTCAGGATTGTCTCTCCTCTGCATTTTCAGCTCACCTTCAAGTGCTTCAATGTACTGACTTGTTGAGAGGAGGCTGCTGTCTTTGTATTGTACCATGATTCTGAACCTTGCGGATGTATTATACTTCCAGACATCCATTAGCCTGCTGTCAATCTTTGAGACGAATTCTTCAGCTACGTCACTGGACGTTTCCACAGTGGGGCCTTCCGGAATTTCCATTTCAATCTCAGCCTCATATGTTACATCAGTTATCTCGACCGTCGCGTTCCCCTCCACTGTTATGAGCAGGTTGGCTCCCTTCACAAGCGGGAGCGTGCACGTCTCCATGCACGCATCCTCGAAAGTGAAAATCAACGGTACAGGTATTTCTTCGGTTATGTTATCAGCAGGGAGCGTCAGATTCTCTTCCGGCTCTGTTATGTTTACCTCAGGTTCTGTTATGTTGGTCGCGTTCTCTCGGGGGATGGTGATGTTTTCTTCCGGGAGTGTCACGTTCTCTTCGGGGATGGTTGCGTTGGATTCGTGTCCTGTGACATTCTCTGCCACCGTCACGTTTTCTTCGGGCATCTCATCTGTTGTGTTCTCCTCTGGTTTTGTAACGTTCATTTTTGGTTTCTCTTCCGGTTCTGTGATGTTGACTTCCTGCTCTTCAGCTGGTTCGGTGACGTTGATTCCGGGCTCTGTGAAGTTCTCTTCTGGCAGCGTGACGTTCTCCCCTGCTTCGATGATGCTCTCGGGTATAGTCACATTGTCCTCTGGCACTGTCACATCCTCTTCTGATATCGTTATGTTGGGTTCTGTTTCTTCTTCAGCCTTCGCGGCAGTCTCGTTCTGGGCAGACCCGTTGCCGACAGCCATGCCTGTTATCGGGCTGCCATGTGATATTCCCGCGGCAGTATCCCTTTCGAAAACTGTCCATTCGTTCTTGCCGCTTCTGAGAATAATCTTTACCTTGCCGTCACCCACTATTGTTCCGGAAACGGTTACGGAATTTATATTATTCCCTTCTGGAAACGGGATTTCATAAGGCGTGTTCGAAGCCGTGAATTCAGTTTCAGGGAGTGTGAGCTTATTGACCGCCTTGGAGGGTGTGGTCAGAAAGCCGGTGAGGCCGAACTCGGGTGAAAGTACTATCAGGGAAAGCGCGAGAACGAGGGCTGCGGCAACGCCCCAAATGCTGTATCCGACTATTGCCTTCCTTTTCCCAGACGCCATTAAAATACCCCTTCCGAGCAGAGCTTGCCGGCACGGATTCAGCCGCTCCCGCTGTTATAGTCGCGACGGCTAATCAACTAATTGTTTAAGCAATAAGAGTTTTATTGAAATGAAGTTTTAAAAAATGTGGCACACTACATGTATCCCAGTGCCCTCAGCTTCCTCATGGTGTCTTCCTTCTCCTTGTCCTGGGAGCGGCCGGCGCGTTCAGGCTCCTTCGTATGCTCAAGCTCTTCTATGATGTCGTCTATGTTCTTTGCATCAGAAGCAATAGGATTTGTACAGGGGAGGCAGCCCAGTGAACGGTAGCGCTTTCCGTCCCTGGAAAAGTAAAGCGGATTAACCGGAAGATTCCTGGCCTTTATGTATTTCCAGATGTCAAGTTCGGTCCAGTGGAGTATGGGGTGCACCCTTACATGGGAGCATTCCCTGCCGAAATCCGTCTGGTACAGTTCCCAGAGCTCCACCTGCTGCAGCGACTCGAAAGGCGCGTCGCCAACCTCTCCGGGTCTCTTCGGCCTTACGATATGCCACTTTAGTTCAGTATCCCTTGGAGAAAAATATCTTTCCAGATTCCTCATATAATGCTCGTCACGCCTTATGGACATAATCAGCGCATCGAACCTGTGCTCATGGAGAACCTGCTTGAGTGCATTGGTTTTCAGCTCAGTGCAGCAACGAAGGTGGTCGAATCTGTCAGGTGACATTCCTTCTTCTATTGCCTTGACATTCTTTCCGACAATCAGTTCAAAACCCCATTCCTTTGCGAGCTTGTTGCGGAACCTGTAGATTTCAGGGAACTTCTTTCCTGTGTCCAGATGAATGACAGGAAACGGTATCTCGCCCATGTAGGCTTCCCTGACCAATGAGAGCATTGCAGTGGAATCCTTGCCTGTGGACCACATGACAGCCGGGTTCCTGAACTCTGACTTGGACTGCCTCAGAATATACAGGGATTTGGAAACAAGCTTTTCAAGATTATCCATTAAACCACAGACTCTTTCCTTCCATGTTATCCGGGATGTCAAGACCGAGAAGTGACAATACTGTCGGCGCTATGTCAGTCACTTCATGCTGGTCATTGTTTATGGCAAAATTCGTGAAAAGTATGGCAGGCACGTGGCTTCTGTCCATCAGGTGGTCTCCTATCCACGCACCATCGTTGTCGCTTATCACCCACGGTGTCACCCCTCCGACTGCTGACTGCCATGACATCCTGTATCCCGGTTCGAAACCTACAACTATATCCGGGGCATCACCTGTGTAAGGCCCTGAATAGATATCTTCCATTCTGTATGCATGCGTGATGACTTTCTTTCCCTTATCAGTCAGGCCTTCCAGTTTTTCAGCAATCTCCCTGACAAGCATTTCCTTCCCGCTTTCAGGAACAATGCCGCTGCCTTCGCGGCTCTCCAGATTTATGAAAATGCTCGAGAACCCGAGCGCATAAGCCTTTGTTTTGCTCCAGTCAACATACTTGAATAATTCCCCTACGTCATCTTCCGGAGCATCACTGGTAAGCGTCATATAGCCGTTCTCCACGAGCCATGTATTGATGTTGACAGACCTGTTGAAAACATTGAATCCGTGATCTGAAAATACAATCAGTTTTGTGTTGCCGTCAATTTTCTCAAGCAGCCTTCCAAGGAAATCGTCCTTGTACTTGTAGTAATCTGTAATCTCTCGTGGCGGACTTTCAGTGCCGTTCCAGAAGATATGCTGGAGCCTGTCACCGGAATCGAAACCGAATGCAAACACGCCTGATTCGAACCTGCTGAACTCATGCCAGAACATCTTCTCCCTTTCCTCCTCAATCTGAAGTATCTGCTCATAGAAGACATCCTTCGATATCCTCCCTTCCGTGACAGCCTTGGTGTCCTCGGGCATTCCCATTGTATAGAATGTGCCTATATCATTTGCGAGTTCGCTGCTGTAGTCCTTGGGATAAGATATGCCAAAAGCAGGATTATCCGGGTCCATCTGTATGGTTGTCATGTACATCCTGAAAGGGTTCGTGCTTATGACATAGACCTTGAATATGCCGTCTACCTTCTGCATGAAATCCACGCTGAAAGTCACGTGGAACCAGTCGCTCCACCCGCCTTCATTTACATTCTGGCTCTTGCCGCCAGCATCTATTACAGCATATTTGTCATACAATCTGATTTTCATCGGCAGCGTGGTTTCTGTGACATTTCCGCCAGAGCGTACATTGGGTCCGTAAACCAATGTATCAATCTCACCGCCTTCATCGGAAACCTTGACTGTCTTTCCTGTTTCATCCCCTGTGATTTCGACATCATCTGTTGTATAATAAGAGTAGCTGTTGAGCATCCCCTTGAGGTCCACTGTGCCAAGTCCTGACAGCATCCTCCCATCAACCTTGCTGGCAGGGAATGTTACCGGCCATTTCATAACAGTTGTAGGAATTCCCTTTTCGCTTGTAATGTCCCAGAATGTCTTTCCCCTGAGCGCCGATTCATAGCTGGCTCCCATCAGTCCGCTCTTCATCTCCGCAAGCATGAGCCTTGGGAGGTAGGTCTTGGGATTCCTTCCGACAAAGTCATAGATTCCGTATCCGCCGGGATTCGTGCCCGTTGCTGCAGCGCTCCATGACACAGGAGTCTCCGGCGGTATGGTCACAGTCAACCTTGAATAGCTGCCGCCGTCGGCCAGTTTCCTGAAGTTCGGCAGCTCGCCCGCTGCCATCATCTTCTCTGCAAGCTTGGCGTCCATGGCGTCTATGCCCAGCACGATTACCTTTTCTTTCTTCATGATGTCAGCACCACTGAAAATCATAGCCAGCAGCGCAATGACCGAGGCTGCTATAATAACAGTAAAGATTATTGATTTAAAACTGAAACGCTTATGCACTGTTAGCATCTTCTTCACTCTCAACAGGAAGCGCTTTACAGGCCTGAAGAAGTACGTGCCTAGGAACGCGCCTATGGCGGCGATTATGCCTGCTATGACGGTCCCGAGCGAGGTGAATACAAGGCCAGCTGTTCCCGGGTCTATATAACTGATTATTGACATGAGTAGCGTTGGGCACGGGAAATTAAAAGCGTTCATCAGTATCTCATTAACGAAATGATACAATATGTTACTTTTGTACTCGGAGCAAATGTTAGATTTATAAATATGTATATACAATGTATATACATGAATGCAGAGAAAACTCTGACAAAAACTGTAAAAAGGTATGGGAATTCAGGCGGTGTGTATCTTCCTTCATCATGGGTGGGTGGGGAAGTAGAAGTTAATCTGATTCACAAGCCACCGAAACCTGAAATCGACCTGCTGATAGCCTTCGCTGAAAACATGAAACACATCATAAGCATTTTGATATACGGTTCTTATGCAAGGAACGAGCAGACAGATGAGTCCGATATAGATGTGATTGTTGTCACTGACAAGCATGAAAAGAGTATGAAAGTTCCTCCACGTCTTAAAGGTATGAATTATGACATCAGAATAATGGACAGAGATTTTCTGAATAAAGTTATGAATAAGGATGCACTCTTTTCGAAAGCTATAGAGGGTTCGGTAGCAATATTCAATGACAGCTTCCTTGACGAATTGAAGTTGCATAAAATAAACAAAAATGTAAAAGAGCATGTAGAACTCGCAAGGTCTTCATTCGGCATAATGAAAGACATATTCGAAATGGGGGGCAGACGCTCTGACCTCGTTTATCCCGTTATCATGCGTATAAAGGAGATGCTGTTAATAAAGTGCATTCTGGATGGAAGGGAGTTTACAATGAGGCTCGTGGAAGATACTCTGAAGGATATGTTAACAGAATCCGAAGTGAGAGAGGTTATCAGCTCTTACAGGTCTGCACGAGACGGGAAAGTTTCAAAAAAGCGGGAATTCGATGATGGCGTTTTCACGAAACTTTTTGAAATACTTGGAGGGTTAATAGATTATGCCGAAAAGAAAGAAAAGGCTTGAGAAGGGCTTAGAATCGATACTGAAGCAGATAGAGACGCACAGGCATAAGCTTGAAGACGCCAGGAAATCAGGCAACATAGGCCTTGTCGACTACTACGAAAAGGAGCTGGAAAGCCTGAGGACAGCCGCCGAGAGGAAGCAGTCAATACTCAAGAGAAAATAATTATCCGACTCCGCCACGTTCAGAACGAATCTTAAAGCGCCCATCAGACGCCAAGCCTGATTATAACATTCCCGCCGCTGCTGTGGATTGTGAGGATTTCACTAACATTTATATTATCTGTATAAAAAAATGAGTATATGCCCAGAAAATTAGACTTTATGACGCCCACAACGCTGAAAGTATTAGAGACATTCTTCAGCAATCCCATTGAAGATTTTCATGAAAGGGAAGTGATGAGAAGGTCCTGTATAAGCAAAGGTTCAGCTAATGCAATACTTAGAAAGCTTACCAAACTGGAACTTCTCAACAGGGAAAAAAGGGGACGGATGGTTTTCTACAGGTTCAATACAAAAAACATTGTAGCGAGACATCTCAAAATATTGTTTAATATATGGGAACTGAAAGAGCTTGTTGATAAATTAAAAGAGAAAAGTAAGAAGATTGTCCTTTTCGGGAGCTGTGCAGAGGGAACCGATGTGGAAGATAGCGATATCGACATACTTGTCATAGCAGGAGAGAGAAAAGCCATCAAGGAAATCATAAGCGATTTCAACAGAAAAGGGAAAAGAATTATTTC
>CAZXIU010000031.1:0-10161 GCA_964640865.1 uncultured archaeon
CCAGGGCAATGATAGCCAAGAGGCTTGTTGATGTCTACAAGTTTTCCCAGACAAGGTCAGCGAAATACATGGGCATATCCCAGCCTGCCATATCGCAGTACAGGAAGAACATGCGCGGCAATAAGAAGACCTCATTCACGGATGACGCAGGATTTCTGGATGTGATAAATGAAATTGCAAAAGGCATAGCCGAGGGAAGCATAAAGCCCGAGCAGGTGGATGACAGCATGTGCAGGATATGCAGGGAAGTTCAGAAGTAAACCCAAACATATTTAAGTTATTATTACAATTTATTAGAATTCGATTGTGATTATTATGGCAAAAAAATCAAGGGAAAAGAAAAGAAAAGCCGATACTGCAAAGAAGGCAGAACCCCTCAAGGCTGTTGCTCCGAGTTCCCCCAAGAAGACCTGCTGCAGGCATGCGCCAAAGCAGATATTCCTTGCCATTGCTGTTCTTGCTGTTGTCGCATTAATCTCATGGTACGCAGGTTCCATGATGTCAGGCAGCGGCCCGGCAGATGCCGGCGATGATGTTGTCGGGGACAAGGTGGTCTCATTCCTCCAGTCAAGGCTTGCTGCATCATATCCCGGCATTGAGGTCGAGCTCGCGGGAGTTGAGGACTACCCGAACATGACAGATACATATGAGGTCATGGTCAGCATAACATATCAGGGCCAGACCCAGGAACTTCCGTATTATGCTTCAAAGGACGGCAAGCAGCTGTTCACCATAATCGGCGACCTTGACGAGGTTCTGGAACCGGCTGCGCCTTCAACAGGCACAGAGAACACAGGTGACTTGTGTTCACAGCTTGGCATAACGAAGAGTGAAAGGCCAAGTGTTGAGGTTTTCATAATGTCCTATTGCCCTTACGGGCTCCAGATGCAGAAGGCAGTGCTCCCTGTCATGACGCTTCTTGGCGCAAAGGCTGACATAGAGATAAAATGGGTATACTACATAATGCACGGACAGAAGGAAATAGACGAGAACAATGTCCAGGAATGCATAAAGACAGAATATCCGGACAAGTATATTGATTACGCAACGTGCTTCACAGTCAGCGGAACAAGTGATGAATGCCTTACAGAGGTTGGAATTGACAGCGCGACAATAGACACGTGCATAGCAGCGCTTGACGCCGAGTTCAGGATAAGCGAGCTTTACGCTGACCAGAGCACATGGCTAAGCGGAAACTACCCGTTATACAATGTTTATGCCGAAGACAATGCAAAGTACAGCGTTGGAGGCTCGCCGACAACAGTGATAAACGGAAAGGTGGTCTCGGTGAGCAGGTCACCCGAGGCAGTCAAGCAGGCAGTCTGCTGCGCATTCACGAACCCGCCGGCAGAGTGTGACACCGTTCTGAGCACGGCATCCGCATCATCAGGAATAGGCGGCGGAACCGGTACTGATACAGCCGCAAGCTGCTAAGAATAATCAGAATTCTATTCCCGATGACTTGAGCACATCAGGTATCTTTTCTATGATGTCCGTTGCCAGAAGTCCAGGTCCCATCTCGTCCTTTGAGAGGTCGCCCGCGCTCCCGCAGACGTAAGCAGCCGCGCCCGCAGCTTTCATTGAATCCAGACCCATTGCAAGGAACGCGCCGCATATGCCCGAGAGCACATCGCCGGTGCCTCCTACTGTCATGAAAGGGTTCCCTGTTGAGTTCACCATGACCTTCGTGCCTTCTGCTATGATATCCTTGTATCCCTTGAGAAGCACTGTTGACCTGAATTCTTTCGTGAATCGCGTTGCCTCTTTAATCCTGCCCTCGACCTTGCTGTAGAGCCTGTGGCCGCTTAGGTTGAAGAACTCCTGTGAATGCGGGGTTATTATCCAGCCCTTCCTGAGCAGCTTCTTGTCATCGCTTATCAGGTGAAGCGCATCAGCGTCTATGACGCAAGGCTTCTTCAGGTATGAGAGGAATTCATGCACAGCATCCTTCGACATTAACGTCCTTCCGAGCCCGTTCCCTATCAGTACTGCATCATGCCTTTCTGCCAGCGATTCGAGATGAGATGTGTTTCCTGTGTTTATGTAATCCCCGAACAGCGGCTCGACAATGAGGTTAGGTGAGAACGATGATATCACATCAGCAGCAGATTCCGGTGCCGCTATTGTGACGATGTCCACGCCTGAACGCAGCGCAGCCATCCCGGCAAGCGCAGGAGCGCCCTTGTACTTCCTGCTGCCGCCGACTATAAGCAGCTTTCCGTGGTCGCCTTTCCTGTCCCACTGGTGCCTTTTCGGATAGCACTTCAAAAGGAAGTCGGATGTCACTGTCTCCATATAGATTTATTATTGTTGATGTTAAAAAAATAGATATGAAATACGATCTTCAGGGAACAACGATGCAGCTCCTTAACATGCAGCTCGCGCAGGGCGAGACTGTTTACTCAGAATCAGGAAGGCTCGTCTATATGAGCGATAATGTCGAGATGAAGACACAGGCCAAAGGCGGCTTCTTGGCAGGAATAAAGAGGAAATTCGCCGGAGAATCATTCTTCCTGGTGAATTTTACGCCGCTCAAAGGCTCCGGCATAGTCGGTTTCGGCTCGGAGTTCCCCGGCAAGATAATACCGCTCAAGCTGGGTCCCGGTGAAGAGATAATCGCCCAGAAGGATGCATTCCTGGTGTCAGAGGAATCCGTCACAATGGACGCCACATTCACGAAAAAGATAGGCGCCGGATTCCTTGGAGGAGAAGGGCTGATACTCATAAAGGTCGTGGGACCGGGTACTGTATTCTTCAACGTGGGAGGAGAAATCAGCGAGATACCCCTCAAGGCCGGTCAGAAGATACGTGTCGACACGAGCAACCTTGCAATGTTTGATTCATCAGTTGACTACAGCGTTGAAAGGGTCAAGGGCATAAAGAACATGATATGGGGAGGAGAAGGACTCTTCCTTGCAACATGCACAGGACCCGGAAGGGTATGGGTGCAGAGCCTTCCTGTTGCCGAGCTGGCCGGAAAGTTAGCGGAGTACCTTCCAAACCGAGGTGGCAGTGGCGGCGCTGTTGCAGCAGGAGCTATGTTCGGCTCTATGATGAGGAGATAACATGCCTGAAAAGGGATACTTTCTGAAGCTCACGGGCGTAGTCCTGATGGGCGCTGTAACACTCGCAATTGCAATAGCGGCAGTACTGCTGCTTTCCCCGTTCATACTTCCCATGTTTGCCACGGCGCTTCCGTTCCTTGTAGGAGCGATGCTTCTGGTAGTGGCAATTCTGGTTGTATGGGCTCTTGTATACATCTTCGCAATGATAGGCGTTGCATTGTATTACGCAATCATGCATCCTGCGGAAGTCAACATGAAATCTGCAGGATATGACCTGAAGAAGGTAAAGGAATCCGGCATGCGCGAGAAGAAAGAAGAGGAATGATTACTTCCAGTATGGGTTCTTTATCATCTTGTATGCAGCGTAAACAGCCTTTTCCCCGGTTGCGAGCGCCTGAGGTATTCTTTTCAGCGATGATACCATGTCTCCGGCTGCGAACAGTCCTTCAACACCTGTCATGCAGTTTTCGTCGACTTTCACAGAGCTTCCCTCAGCCGTGATTCCAAGCTTTTCAAGGCATGCAGTCGAAGGCAGAGAGCCTATGCATATGACAGCATTGTCTATTGGCAGATTCTTCTTTCCTTCCTTTCCGGACAGCACGGCGCCCGAAAGCTTAGTCTTTCCGGTGAAATTAACAACCTCATTGCTCCAGAGCATCCTGACGGATGATTTGGATATGCTCTCCCTGTTCTCGTCAGTTGCCCGGAGCTCATCCTTCCTGTGTGCCATCCATACATTCGCACCTGCCTCCTCAAGACCGAGGGCGCAGTCAGCCGCTGAGTCACCGCCGCCAACCACGAGCACGTTCCTTCCCTTAAATTGAGATGGGTCTGAGACAGAATAGGATACTCCTGCAAGGTCCTCTCCCGGGACGCCCAGATTTCTCGGGGTTCCCCTTATGCCTGTTGCGATTATCACGGTCCTGGAATCGTAAATGCCCTTGGAGGTCTTCACTGAGAAGTGGCTGCCTTTCGTTATCTCCAGCACGCATTCGTTCTCTTTTATCTCCGCGCCGCTGTCCATGACATGCCTCACTATGACATCGGATATCTCCCCTCCCTTCTTCTTATGGAAACCAAGGAACGAGTCAACACCCTTCCACGGGTAGCTCTGCGACAGGGCGCCGCCTGCTTTGTCAGCCTCTATGACAAGCGTCCTGAGCTTCAGGTAATGTGCATCCAGCGCTGCAGCAAGACCACCAGGCCCTGCGCCAACGATGATAAGGTCGTACATAGACTGTTATTGGCGAAAGGATTAAATAATTTTTTAAAGAATGAACGTCAAAAGAAGTTATTGGTGCTCTTATGGAAAAGGAGATGAAAGGTACAATTCTGGCGCTTCTGACAGCGCTCATAAGCGGCGTGTCGATAACAGCCAACAAGGTCTTCGTCGTAGGCATAGACCCCACTGTCTTCACATCAGTAAGGGCGCTGATAATAGGGCTCGCATTCCTTGCGATAATAGCCTACACAAAGAAGTTCGACACAAAGCAGATGACAGCAGCTTTCAGGACAGCTGACTGGAGAGCGCTTCTCGCAATAGGTATAACCGGCGGGGCAGTCGCATTCCTCATGTTCTTCTCAGGCCTCCAGATGACAACAGGCGGCCGCGCATCGTTCATACACAAGACGCTTCCTATATACGTAGCCCTGCTTTCGTACTGGTTCCTCAAGGAGAAGATACCCATCAAGCAGACCTACGCGCTCATCATAATGCTCCTCGGCACTGTGCTGATATTCGGCTCTGTAATAGAGCCTTCGGCGCTCTGGTCGAACCCCACGCTCGGCGATGCCCTTGTACTTGGCGCAACAGTAATGTGGGCAGTTGAGAACACCATAGCGAGGAAGACCATGCTCAAGGGAGAGACCAACTGGATAGTCGCGTTCTCAAGGATGTTCATAGGCGCGCTCATACTGTTCGGAGTCGCAGGGCTCACCGGAAAGGCCGGGATGCTCATGGCGCTGACAGCCACCCAGACAGTGAACATACTCATATCCACGGGATTCCTGTTCGGCTATGTGTTCTGCTGGTACTGGGCGATAAAGCTTATCAACGTTTCAAAGGCCGCGACAATACTGCTGCTGGCTCCGGTCATATCGACTGTGGCAGGCGTGCTCGTGCTTTCAGAGCCGGTGCCTATGGTGCAGATGATTGGCTCGGCACTGATACTTGCCGGAGCATACGCTGTCGCAACAGTAAGAAGCGAGATGGCAACAGGCGTATAAGAAAAACAACTAAAATCATTTCTTATTCTTCTTGGAAGCTTCCATCTTTATGGCATTGACAGGGATTCCGAGTTCTTCAAGGCTTACCTTGAACTTCGCCAGTGCTGCGTGGATTTCTTCCTCTTTCCTGGCTCCGGTGCATATGATTTTTCCGGTTCCGAAGAGCAGGAACGCCACCCGCGGGTCTGATATCCTGTAGACAAGCCCCGGGAACTGCTCCGGCTCGTATTCCGCGTTCTCAAGGTTGTATGCTATGTGCTCGAGGTTCAGCTTCTCCTTTGCCTCTATCTGCGTTGAAGCCACTATGTTCTCGACACCCGTGTGGTATTCTGTCGGAAGGTCGATGTTCAGCGCCCTCATGTCATCAACGACCTTGTTTACAGCTGTCCTTGCGAACTCAGGGCTCCGTGCGCCTGTGCAGACGATTTTGCCTGAAGAGAATATCAGCGCAGCTGTCTTCGGGTCCTTCACCCTGTACACGACACCGGGAAATGACTCCGGCTTGTATTCAGCTTCAAGAAGTTCCTTGGAAATCTTGTCCATGGGGATGTCCTTCCCAAGGGTTGTGAAGACAACGACGTTCTCAATCTTTACATCAAATTCACTTGGTTTGTTTTCAGTCAAAGAATCACCAATATAATATATAGTGCATTGGTGATATTTAAATCCTATAAAAAGGTGATACTACTGACCGATAACAAGAAACGCTAAAAACGGGGTCAAAATGTTTAAACATCAAGCACTTGTAACGATGATTGTATTTCCTGATATTTGAGCATTAAGTGGAGTCCTTATGCCATCCACCCTTTCTCCGCCTGCCTGTGCTTCAGTTATAATTATATTTTCAGGATACGCTGTGAATATTGTTATGTTTGCAAGTTCTCCTGTCCCATTTACACCTGTATTCGGATCCCGGAATGCACCGACAAGTATTGACGTGTTTGTCTCTGCGATGAAAGTTTTTACTGACACTGTCTCATTCTCTGTGAGAAAACCTGAAATAATAGGATCATTTGTAAGTGTTCCGTCTTCAGGGTAAATTATCATGAATTCTATTGTACGCACATTCTCACGGGCGTCTATAAGAACAGTGAATGTGTGATTTGCAGGTTCCGGTGGTGTTGACGGGTCTTCTGCTGGTGGACTGTAACTTCCTCCACTATTTCCTCCTGATGAAGATCCTCCGCCTGAAGTTACAATGATTTCCTCAGGTTCCTCCACGATTTCCTCCGGCTCTTCAGTAACTTCTTCAGTTTTCTTCTCAAATCCAAAAGAAACATTGAAAGCAGGACCTTCTGATATGTTATCACCTGTTCTTCCCGAATCATCAAATGTGAACAGACCTGTTATAAAGTCGCCTGAGAGCATGACTGAAACCACTACGATGAGTGCAATTGCTGAAATAATTATTATATTTTTCATTACTATCTAGTAACTTATTATTTTAAGCATTTTTAAAGCTATCTTTCAGCTAAAATCAGCAGCTTCTGCCATAGTTCTTGCCTGCAAATGCAAGATCACATATGCTCACAGACCCATCGCTTCCGCCTACAGCAGGTATACCAGGCGCACATGTGGCTATGTCAGCATCTTCATTCCAAGTGCCGTGTAATGTATCGCTGATGTCTTCGAGGTCAAATATATCTACATCAAGGTCCTTGTCAACATCTCCCCTAAGAATGACATCAACTGTCCATGATTGTGCATCACTGAACTCACCGTCTGTTATGTTCAGTGTTATTGTGCTTAAACCGCATACTGCATCAGTTGGCGAGAATGTCCATGAAGATGTTGTTGCCTGCTCTATACCGCCAATTTTCCATGAGTATGCAAGTGTGTCAAGGTCAGGGTCACTTGATGTGTGGTCGAATAACTGTGAGTCCTGACCTTCAAAAAGTGAGAATGTCAGCGTCAGCGGTGAAAATGAATCTATCTGAGGCGCCCTGTTTATGTTGTTTATTGTTATTTCTACAATCTCATAGTCTATGAGATTGCCGTCAGTAACAGTGAAGTTAACGTTGTAGACACCTGACTGGTCATATGCAGGTGTCCATGTGAATGTTGCGCCCGTAAAGTCAGCACCTGCCGGAAGGTTCTGTGCACCGTAAGTAAGCGTGTCGCCAGTATCAGGGTCAGTAGCACTTATTGTAAACTGAAGTTGTACGTTTTCATCAACATTCTTGCTTCCTATTGCATTAAGCACAGGAGCACCGTTGACATTTACAGTTCCGTCTGTAGCCGATGATGTTATAAGCTGAACACTTGGATTATAAACTTCAACACTGTTCAGGTCAAGTGTGCTGTCATTTGTTCCAGACGTATCAAAATAAATCGTAAGGAGAGTACCGGTTCCTGTGACACCGCCAACATTTCCAAGCCTCGTTGAATAGTATCTTATCTGGCCTGTGTCATTGTCTACAATCATAATCGGATATGTTTCATGGGTATCTGATTTAAGGAAGTTGCCTTCAGTGACGCCTGTGGCAACAAGTGCCGTGTTATCAAAATTCAGATAAAATGATGTACTGAAAACACTGTCATCGGTGCTTATGTCAATATCAACTGAGAAACTGCCGCCCTCATTGACATTGGTTGTTGCGGGGTTTACAGAGAGTGTTGTTGATGCTTCAGCAGTCACTGCCTGTGCCAGAAAAATCAGTGCAATTGTAGCCAATACAGCAAAGTTCTTTGTCATTTTCATATCACCGAATGTTATAATATTATTTAACTAATATTTTTTAAAGCCCACTGTTCATGCAAACGATATTCTGTTACCTATCTCCTCTATATCGAATATATCAACATCACCATCACCGCCTTTCGGCTGTACATCAGCATCCGGATTCCATTGTACATCTCCTGGTTCGGAGCCATATGCCGCACCGGCGAGTGTAAGGTCAAGCATGTTTATGACACCGTTCCGGTTTACATCCCCTATGAGTTCGCAGCTGCATTCGTCTATGTAGCAGTACTCTTCTGCTGTACAAACAGTGTCATCTTCGCATTCAGCACCACACTGTGTGATGTCGCATGCGTGTGTCAGCGTAATAGTTCCGGTTGTGCATATGTCAAGCACATCGTCGCAGCTTGATGTGAACCCCGGGAACCAGTCCCATGTGAAAGGATTCTCATCAGGGATGTTGTCGCATCTCGTTATTGGTGATATGTCATTGTCGGTACAGTCAAATGGCTGGAAGTAGCATCCATCAGGACCCATGCATTCGCCATCATGTCCTTCACACCAGAGACCGCTTTCAGGAAGCAGACACAATGCATCGCCACCGTCGTCAATCACTCCATTACAGTCACTGTCATTACCATCGCATATTTCAGCCACGCTTTCATCAGCGCTCGCACCGGGGTTAGTCGAGCAGTCAGCTGCGCTTGTTCCGGAGCACTCTACAAGACCTGCTCCGCATTTACCGATGCCGTCACAACTCTGGTTTATATTCAGCCCCTGATAAGTGAAGTCCTCGTCTATAAGTGCATCACAGTCATCGTCTAGTCCGTTGCATGTCTCTGCTGTGGATTCATCATAAGTTCTTCCGGGATTTGTATCACAATCTGCTGTGTAAATGTCTACACACTCAACAGCGCCGTCACCGCATTCACCTATACCATTGCATAATTCTCCGACTCTCATGCCTTGATAAAAGAAGTCCTCGTCGATTAATCCATCATGGTCATCATCAAGACCATCACAGAGAGTTTCAAGAGCGGCTACGCTAACAGGTACAAAAACCAGTAAAGCTAGAACTAACAGGACTACCAGTGGAATTGGGCTAGATTTTGTCATCTTAATCCCTATCCGATTAGATTATTGATTACTTGGATAATTAATAATTATTGATTGTATTTAATACTGTAGAGTAGTTACTTATAAAGATTTCTGTTCTACGGAATGCCCAAAATTGATATTAAGAAAGACGTCCAAATATTAAATAACAGGTGTTAAACCGTGGCTTTGGAAGATGGCGCGACCAAAAGCAGAGTTGTTGTTATAGCCATGAGCATAGCGCTTGTATTCGCCGTATATTTCATCCCGGCGAATTTCACTGGTTTTGTGGTTTATAGTGAGCAAGAGAA
This sequence comes from uncultured archaeon, assembly GCA_964640865.1. GTDB lineage: Archaea > Aenigmatarchaeota > Aenigmatarchaeia > QMZP01 > JAFGSV01 > JAFGFG01. The sequence continues at coordinate 9,378 of CAZXIU010000031.1, forward strand.
TACGGTATCTGGTGAAGCGTTGGTTTGTCCTAATGGAACGTATGCGTTTAATTCTACAAACGACTTTTCAGATACGTATACAAGTAACGGTGTAAGGGAAACAATTTCCCCTGTTTTGCCTTATCTGTCATGGGACTATTTTTTTGCTACAACGAACAGTAAGGAAACAGTTTCACGAATTCAGATTTCAGGAAATATGAGGACACTGACAGAATCCATCAACATGCTTATTTACAATTATGAAAATTCATCTTGGGATTATGTATCTCAGATACCAGTCGCTGGTTATATAGATATTTTAGAAAACATAACTTACGAATCGTATAATCTCTCAAACTATGTTAATGACAGTGGCTATATTCAAGTTTTGTTTAATGATTCTGATTTAAGAGGAGGTAGTAATTACGCTATAATAATAGACTACCTCGCCATTAATGTGACTGTGTCGCCGCTGTATGACCTGAGCTATGTGCTGACTAATTCTACTGGTGACAATCCGTCCGATGGCGTGAATGTAACCAGGAGCGGCTACCTCAATGCATCTGCGCTCTGGAACCTCTCAGGCGCGGAGCAGTCCCTTGCGTGGCTGAATGCAAGCGGCTATGTTAGCACGTACAGCTTCCCGCATTACGATTCCAATGACAACTGGACGAACCATACTTTCAACTTCACGAACTATACGCTGTTCCCTCTTGCCGGGAATGTCTCTGTCAGGCTGAAGGCTTACGATGAGTTCTACCAGCAGAACTTTACGCGCGAGACGCGGTACTTCTACCTGTGGGGA
>CAZXIU010000032.1:0-1362 GCA_964640865.1 uncultured archaeon
ATACCCATCGTCAGTAAGAGCACCAGCACAGTATTCACCAGTGTTGTAACCCCAGCCGAATACTCCCGGTTCTATCTCTGAATAATCGTATGAGACCTTGAAGCAAATTTCTTCATGGTCTGACGGGTGTGGCTCAGGATCCCTGCACTGAAATGTTACCGGCATGTTTGTTGTAAGCCAGTGGAAAGCCCCGTCTGGATTTTCTTCTGTCTTGAAATACTGCTCACCCACACCAGGTATTGCATTACCATTGTCCTTGGATACTACCGGTGGCTGGTCTTCAACGAAAACATACTGCAGATGTGTGTCTTCCTCATTTCCGAGAGCGTCTACACTGTAGAACTCAATAATGTGGCACGATTCATCCGGTATGCTGAATTCTTCTGTGTATGGCTCACCTTCCAGGTATGCCTGTTCGCCGTTTATCGTTTCGATATTTGTCCAGAAGGCAATCTTCTTTGTGTGGTCACCTGGCCACGCGCCAGTTGCAAGCCTTATGCCCGTAAGTTCCGCATCGTGGTATCGTGACTTCACTTCGCTGAGTGTGCAAGGCGATGCCTGCGTACACTCAGAATCCCCGGGTATGTGGAACGTTGTTGAATCGTCTACTGTTATTGAATATTCAGTGCCTACATCATAAGAACCCGGTGAAGATGGCGGAATCATCTGCACAGCTACCTCGTAAGGCATGTCTGTACCCACTAGCACAATGTAAGGCGATAACGCATCCGAGATTCCTGCATCCCTTTCCTTGACTGTGAAACTGTATTTTATTTCGTCCAGGTCAGCCAAATATGTCAATGGATTCCTGTAATAGTCTCCTGTGTAGAATCCTTCGCCGAAGGAATCATCTTCTCCACCGAACATATACACCTCGTGGAGAAGCCCGTCGCACCAGTAGTAGGTGTAGAACGTCTCAAGGCCGCCTACGTTGCAGATGGGGCCGACCTCTTCAGCGTCAAGTGTTATCGGTGTTGTCGTATCTATGTAATGCGGATAAGCTCCGCCCTCGTTTATGTCTTCTGGGGAATGCGGATCACCATAAGTTTTTGTAGTTTCAGGCGGCGTTGAATCTACATGGAAAGTTTCCATATCAGACAGAACATTTCCTGCGACGTCTTCACAAATAATCTCCAAATCATGTACAGAATCTTCTGTGAAATTGAACTGCCAACCTATGCCAGATGATGGTTCTTGAGAGTCGAATGTATGACTGAATATAGGTGTCGGGTCACCATCTAAGTATATATTATAAGTACAATAATCAATTCCAAGGTCACATTCATCACTAATGTCAGCTACCTGAAGCACTATGTTTGTATTGTGATCCTGTATCCAGCAAAGGTCTCCTTCACCAGGAGG
>CAZXIU010000032.1:1372-9835 GCA_964640865.1 uncultured archaeon
AAGTTGAGGACCAACAACGTCCTTGTCAAGAGTGGGTTTTGAGCAGTCAATTTTAACATCCAATTCTGTAGTGTCACGATCTCCTGTAGGAATTTCGTCGTCAACTGTTGCTACATAAAAATTACTTGCGCAAGCATCGGTGTACTGCATCGTAGCTTCAAAAGTAAAATCTAGATTTTCTCCTGGTGCAATCCTTTCAGAACTAGTTCGGGATACTATATATACACACCGATCTATGTACGGCTGTTGTAAGCTCCACTCTGTTCCAGGTGCGGGTCCACAGGTGAATTCAGAAATTCCGACATAAGGCTCCAATATTTCAACTTGTAGAATTTCGTTACCACTTGACCCATCATTTCCAACGTTCACAGTGAATGTGTTGTCAAGGTCATCGCAGTTTGCAATGCCGGGATCTATTGTGACGGTTGCTGTATGCTCGGCGAGTGCAGATGGAACGAGGAAAGCGAAAGAGAAGGCGAACAGAACTAGAAGTGTGAATATTTTTGCGCGCCATCCAGAGCTTTTTTTGCAATTCATGTAAATCAATATTTTAACAATCGGAGAAAGTTTTAAATACCTTTTTGTGCCCGCATTACATCGGTATTGCATTTGTAATGCTTCCGTAATGTTTAAACGTAGAACCGAACCAAATTTAAAGCTTCTTTCCAATTTTATTTTGTTGATTATGATACCAGTACAGATTCGTCTGACGGAAAGGATTGTTCAGGAAATCGACAAGCTTGTTTGTGCAGGACTCCACTGCAACCGTTCGGATTTCATGAGGGACGCCATAAGGCGGCAAATTGAAGCCCAGAGAAATGAGTGATTTTCAATTTCTGAAATTTTTTATATACTATATATACATAGAAGGAAATATGGTATCATTGAACGAGTTCAAGGATTTTGACCTCAGGGTAGGAGAGGTTCTGTCAGCTGACCCGCTTGAAGGAAGCGATAAGCTTTTCGTGCTCCAGGTGGATATCGGCGGAAGGCAGATACAGCTTGTCGCCGGACTGCGCGGGCATTACGCAGAAGATGAAATCGTAGGGAAGAAGATTGTCGTCATAGCTAATCTTGAGCCTGCGACCATACGCGGGGTCGAATCTCAGGGAATGCTCCTCGCGGCCATCGACGGTACAGATGCAAGCCTCCTTACCATAGACAGGGATGTCGCTGTCGGCTCGAAGGTCATGTAAAGCCTATGGGAAGGGAAGAGCCGGCATTCCTCTGGATAACGAATATTCTCGGAAGGCTTGGAATGCCTTTCATCATAACAGGCGGGCTCGCCGCGAGGATCTACGGCTCGGAACGCCCGCCTGTTCAAAGATTACGCGAGTCCTGCCGCAGCAGGTTGCTGACGTACTGCCTGTCTTTGCTTGATATGGAAGCGGAGGCGTAGCCCGGCACGGGCATCTTCGAGTCCGGCTTCAGCACGCCGACATACGTGCCGTCATTCCCTGCCGCGGAAAACGACATGGAACCCTCCAGAGCCGAGATGTCGCTCCTGTAGTCGCGCTCAGTCACGAACTTCCTGATGTAGCGCCTGGAGATATTCACATCGCCTTCGCTCCCGGACTGGGAAAACACTATAATCCTGTAGCGGTCGAACCATTCCCTGCCGACCCTCCTGCGCGCTTTCGCCCCGTTCATGGGCATCTTTTGGTGCAATGTTTTTTAATGGTTACCATTCTACCGGCTGCCGGCATTACTCTCAGGCTACCGGCGTCCTGAGATCCCTGATGTAGTTCAGGTACTTGGAAGGAGTCTCCTCGCGCGAGAAGTCAGCTGGGATTTTAATCCTGTCGCCGGGGGTCGAAAATGTGATGTAGGTGCCGTCGCCGTAGTCGACGAATCCTGACGCGGCCCTGCTGGAAATCAGCCTGGCCCTGGCCTGGATGAAGTCCTCCTCCGTCATGAACTTTCCCCTGTAGCACACGTCCGAGAAGCACTTAAGGTCTCCGTCATTCTCACGTACGAGTATCACGACTTCGTATGACGGCGGCCGGCTCCCGGCTTTCGCCAATCCTTCCATGATATTTTCTTTGAGCCGGAGTTTTTTAACCCTTTTTATTTTTCCCTTTCATATTTTCTTCATGTCCGGGGAAAGGGTAGAACTCATAGTAGACCACAGGGAGAAGAGGACCAGGACATTCGAATGGCTGAAGACTTTTGATGCCGATATAACAGAGAAGCAGCTGGATGTGGCTGATTATATAGTATCTGACAGGATAGGCATAGAGAGGAAGACTGTGGATGACTTCCTCAATTCCATCTTCAGCAAGCGTCTTTTCGAGCAGCTTGAAAAGCTCACAGGGACATTCGAGAAGCCGCTACTTATAATCGAGGGTGACCCGAGTCATCTCTTTGAACTTAGGAACGTCCATCCCAATGCAATACACGGCGCGCTCTCGTCAATAACGATTGATTACGGAGTACCCATAATATGGTCGCACTCGCCGAAAGTAACTGCATCCCAGATATACTGGATAGCTTACAGAGAGCAGGTGAAGAAAAGCAATGGTGTGCAGGCACGCGTCTGCAAGAAAGTAAAGAGCTCAGGCGAGCATCAGGAGTTCATAGTTTCAGGACTTCCGAACATCAACAGCAAGATAAGCAAACGCCTGCTCGAGAAGTTCGGGACAGTGAAGAACGTATTCAGCGCAAAGGAAGAGCGTCTGATGAAAGTCGAAGGCATAGGAAAAAAGAAGGCCCGTGACATATTCTGTCTTCTCAACGAGAAGTATGAGAAGTGACTACTTTTCGAGCGCAGATTTTATGAAACCGTAGAAAAGCGGATTGGGCTTAAGCACTCTCGATGTAAACTCCGGATGGAACTGGCTTGCCATGAAGAACTTGTGCCCCGGAAGTTCCAGTATCTGCATTATCTCCCCTGTTGAGTCATGGCCGGAGAATACAAGCCCTTTCTCCTCAAGCTTTGTTATGTATTCAGGATTGAATTCGTACCTGTGGCGGAATCTTTCCCTGACTTTTCTGGAACCGTAAAGCTTCTCAGCAGTGCTTCCCTTTTTTATCAGCACATCCTGGCCGCCGAGCCGCATGGTGCCGCCCTTCTTGTAGACATTCTTCTGGTTTGGAAGGAGGTCTATGACAGGATGTGGGGTGTTCTTGTCTATCTCCGTGCTGTTGGCCTTCGCAAGTCCGCAGACGTTCCTTGCATACTCTATTGAGGCGAGCTGGAACCCGTAGCATAGTCCGAGAAATGGTATGTTGTTCTCCCTTGCGTACCTCACGCACTCGATTTTTCCCTCTGTGCCGCGGGAGCCGAATCCACCAGGAACTATGACGCCGTCGATGCCTTTAAGGGCCTCGCCTGCCTTCACTTTTCCTTTCTCTATGTCAGTGGTCTCCACCCATTTTATCTTGACAGTGCATCCCAGCATGCCTGCCGCATGCTTGAGGGACTGCTCTATGGAAACGTAGGAATCGTGAAGAGCCATGTACTTGCCTGTCATGGCGACAGTTATCTCTTTCTTAGACTTCATCCTCAGAAGCATTTTCTTCCACGCATCAAGGCCGTTGGTCGACCTGTCCTCGATGTCGAAAAGTTCCATGACCTTTTTGTGTACATTCTGCTCCTCAAGGAAAGCCGGGAGCTTGTATATGTTGTCAAGGTCCTGACCGCGTATTATGTTGTCCTCGCATACGCCTGTGAACAGGGCTATCTTACTTATTATCTTGTCCTGGATAGGTACCTGGCACCTGAGGAAGACAAAGTCAGGCTGGATGCCTATCTCCCTGAGTTTTTGTACGGACTGCTGCGTGGGCTTTGTCTTCTGCTCACCCACGACCTGAAGTATGGGTATGAGCGTGCAGTGAACGAATATGACATCAGCCTCCATTGACAGCTGCCTGAGTGCTTCGAGAAATATGAGGTTCTCTATGTCACCGACCGTCCCGCCGACCTCTATGAGCTCAATCTCCGCCTTGTTTCTTCTGGCAACATCCTTGAACCAGTCCTTGAGTTCATCGGTTATATGGGGTATCAGCTGGACGGTCTTTCCCAGATAAACTCCTTCCCTCTCCTTGTCTATAACCTTTTTGTATATTTTTCCTGTTGTTATGTTGGAGCGGCTCGTGAGGTTGAGATTCATGAATCTCTCGTAGTTGCCGAGGTCCATGTCCACTTCCCCGCCGTCATCAAGAACGAACACCTCACCGTGCTCAACAGGATTCATGGTGCCTGCGTCCGCATTCAAATAAGGGTCTATCTTTATGGGAACCACTTTAAGTTTCTTGGCCTGAAGAAGCCGTCCGAGAGAAGCAGTGAAAATGCCTTTGCCCAGTCCTGAAATCACCCCTCCGGTGACAACTATGTATTTGGTCTTGTCCCTGACCGAACATTTCTTCTGCATACTATCTTATGCGAAAAAGAGTATAAAAAATTTTCTAATTGCTGGCAGGAATTGGCTGTACAGGTACGCCAAGGGCTTCAAGCTTCCCGCGGAAGCTTGTGAGTGCTGTATGTATGTCTTCCTGATTCCTTGAGCCCGTGCATATCATCTTACCGGTTCCGAAGAGCAGGAATGCCACTCTCGGCTCGGTAAGCCTGAAAACAAGTCCGGGGAATGATTCCGGCTCGTATTCGCTGTTCTCAAGATTGAAGGCAATCTGGTCCAGATCGAGCTTCTGGTCGACATGCATCTGCGTTGAAGCAACTATGTTCTCGACTTTCAGAGTGTAATCCTTGGGAACAATGACATCAAGTCCCCTGAGGTCATTTATCACCTTCTCGACAGCGACCTTTGCGGAGTCTATGCTTCGTGCTCCTGTGCAGACGATTTTGCCTGAAGAGAATATGAGTGTTGCGACCCTCGGCTCCTTTATCCTGTAAATTACACCCGGAAATGACTCAGGTGCGTATTCTGCTGCGTCCAGTTCCACTGATATCTTCTCAAGAGGAACATCGACACCGAGTGTGGCGAAGACCACGACATTTTCAACCTTTACATCGAATCCTGACATATTGACACCTTTTAAGTGCTATTATTCTAACCATAAGTTTTTTAAAGGGTAAATATGAGTATCCCACGTGGCCGCAATCGTTTTATATCTGTTTTTCAAATCTTCTTCATGGCAACAGCACTTTTTGTAGGCAGGTTCCAGCCGTTCCACAACGGCCATATGGAGATACTGGAAAGCCTTTCAGGAAGATATGACAGGATAATCATAATAATAGGCTCAGCCGACCAGAATGGCACGAAGGAGAACCCGTTCTCCGTGGAAGAGAGGATAGAGATGATAAGGCTGCCGCTGGAGGCGCGCGGGATAAGGAACTTCGAGATAGACTCTGTTGAGGATTTTCACGACGCAAAGCTCTGGTCATCAGCCATAAAGAGAGCGCACAAGTTCGACATAGTCTACTCAAGAAATCCATGGACTCTGAAATGCTTCAGGGAAAATGGTGTGAAGGCGAGGAAGCATAAGCTCCACCATGAAAGGAGATACAGCGGAAAGGAAATACGGAAACGGATACTGAAAGGCCGGATGTGGAACACGCTTGTTCCTGAGGAGACGTATGCTTTCATCAGGTCGGTTAAAGGAGAGGAGAGGCTCAGAAGGCTTTCAGAATGAAAAGGCTTTCCATAATCCTGATACTTCTGGCATGCACAGGCAGCGCAGATGCCGAGACTGTGCAGACATTCGTCTCTCCTGATTCAGCTTTTGAAGCGGTTTCCGGTTTCATTGATGACGCTGAAAGCACGCTGTTGATATCTTCATACACATTCAGCTCTCCTGAAATAGCCGGAATGCTCAGGGAAAAGGCTATGGATGGCGTACGGATAACGCTGATGGTTGAAAAGAGTCCTGCAGGAGGCATGTCATCGTATCAGGAGTCATCGCTTTGTGACCTTTCCGAAAGCAACATAACAGTGATGCTCTATGACGGTCCCCTGAAGTACATGCACGCGAAATATATCGTGAAGGACAACCGCGGGTTCCTTATCACAAGCGAGAACTTCGGATACAGCGGTTTCTTCCCTGACGGGACCTACGGCAACCGCGGCTGGGGAGCAATTTCCGACGGTCCTGTTGCAGGCGAGCTTTCCGCACTGTTCGGAGAGGACCTCTCACACTCCATTCCGTTCACATGTACCACAGATGCCGAACCTGATGAATGGAATATAAAGGGAGCTTACAGACCATTATTCGGAACGGAAACTTTCGATGACCAGAAAATCAGGCTCATATACTCGCCGGACTCCCTTGATGAAATCGTCAGTCTCATAGAATCTGCTGAGGAGTATGTCATAGTCCAGGAGTTCTACATATACACCCACTGGGGCTCACCCAGTAAGGACACTGTGGAAAGCAGCCCGAGTCCTGTGATTGAAGCGCTTCTTGATAAGGCCAGAAGCGGCGTGCCTGTCAGAGTGATGCTCGATTCAAGTTACTACAACATGGAGCCTGAGAAGAGCGTCAGCAATTACAACACAATCGGAAAACTGACGGAAGCAGCTGAATCCGAGGGCATTCCCATAAAGGCAGTGTCCATTGACCTCAGTGCTCTCGGGCTTGCTGTTCTCCACAACAAGGGTGTCATAATCGACGGGAAGAAAGTGCTGGTCTCAAGTATCAACTGGAATGAGAATTCAATAATGAACAACAGGGAAACCGGGCTGATAATAGAGGGAGAAGCAGCAGGATACTACATGGATGTATTCGGTTTCGATGAAACCGGAGCACCTCAGGAAAACGGATTCGGGGCAGTTCCGGCACTGATGTCCCTTGCGGCTGTTTCCATAATTGCTTTTTATTTTTCAAGGAGAAAACCTTCTAAGGTGTTTTTGTGAAGACCGAACTGAGCAATCCGGAAAGCAACGTGGCTGTATGCACACTTTGGACACAGGCAGGGCAGATAGAGCTGCCAAAGGAGAAATTCGCCATAAAAGGCAACCTCTATTCCGGTAATGGCATAAGGCATATGCTCAGGACTATTCTCGCCAATCCCATTATAAGATATCTGGTTGTATGCGGAAATGACAGGACAGGAAGCGGAAACGACCTGGTAAACTTCTTCAGCAAGGGTGTCGATGATGGCAATTCAATAACCGGCTCAAAAGTCGTGCTTGACAGTAAGCTGACGCACAGCATGGTGAAGGCTGTCCGTGACAGCGTGAAGCTCATAGACATGCGCGGGAAGGAAAATGAAATCGAAAAGACGATAGATGCTCTCGAAAAGCTTCCCCCGTTCGGGGAGCCCGTGATTGTCAAAGAAGATGAAAGTAATGCATCATCATTTTCAGTAAAGGATGTTTCCGGTTTCAGGCTTGAAGGAGAAACCATATCCGATGCGTGGCTGAAGGTCGTGGACACTGTCATGAAATTCGGGGAAGATAAGAAAAGCGAACACGACGTCCTCCAGAAAGAGGTGCTAAACATACTGACAGTAATCAATGAAACAGGTGACATAGAGGACTGGCTTCCGTTTGACAAGCCTGATGTTGAGAAGTATTACGAGACTTTCTTTGGCACAGGTGCTGACAGGGGACTGAGCTACACTTACGGTAAGAGACTATTCGAATACATAATGTCAGGAAGCCCGGAGAAGTGGGAAAAGGAGGCTCATGCAACGTTCAACCAGATAGAGAACGCTGTGAACCATCTCAGAAAGGCGCCCCACACTCGAAGGGCTGCGGCATTCACCTGGCATGTCAGGGAGGACAGCATGTCTGAAAACCCCCCGTGCCTGACGCAGATAACATGGAACATAAAATACGGCAAGCTGTTCCAGACAGCGGTCTTCCGTTCGCATGACATGTTCAGCGGATGGCCGATGAACGCTTTCGCGCTCAGGGAGCTTCAGAATATAATGTCAAAGGACCTCGGAGTGGGGATGGGGCACCTGACGATAATATCGAATTCTGCGCACATATACGAAAACAATTTCACTCAGGCAACGGAGATTATCAAGAAATACTTCACATGCAGAAGGGAGCCTTTCAGGCAGGACAGCCTGGGGTACTTCACCATACATATTGAGAAGGGGGAAATGGTTGTGAACCATCTTCTTCCTGACCACGTGAAAACGCATTTCAGTTTCAGGGGGAAGAAGGCAGAGGAAATCTACAAGATGATATTGCATGAAGGACTTGTATCAAGACCGGAACATGCGGCATATCTCGGAAAGGAACTCGGAAGGGCGGAGGAAGCACTTAAATCGGGAAAGGAATACATACAGGAGTGATTATGGCAGCCAAAGACGGACTGGAAATCGAGGTGAAGTTCCGCATAGGGGATACGAAGCCGTATGAAGAAAAGCTGGAAAAGCTCGGAGCCAAGCTCATAGAGTCAGGCCTTGAAAGGAACATCAAATACAAAGGCAACGGGCTTGAAAAGACGAAGGATCTCCTCAGACTGAGAACTTATGGCGGGAAAACCATACTGACACATAAACGAAAGCCGAAGAATCACAACCCGGATTTCAAGGTTGAGGAAGAAACG
>CAZXIU010000033.1:0-4943 GCA_964640865.1 uncultured archaeon
ACGAAACCAAGGGCATTCTCCTTTCGTGCTATCATGCCTGCTATCCCGAACATCACCCGCCTGTAGACAATCATCCTGTATTTCGATGGAACATGCGCAATAATGCTTTTTTGCAGTTCCTCAAATGGCACCATGTAGAGGGCTGTCCTGGGCTGGTACTTTGAAAGCACCTTCACGAGGCTCTCAACCTTGTCCCTCACCACTTCCTTGTCAGTGCCCCAGTTATGGAAGTGCACGAATACAATCGGGCAGCCCCTCTTGAACATCTCGTACGCAGCCACGGGACTGTCGATTCCGCCTGAGATGAGCGACACGAGCTTTCCGGAAGACCCCACCGGCAGTCCTCCAGGTCCCCTGATTCTTTCAGTGAAAACGAAAACATGCTTCCTGCTTATCTCAACAAAGAATGTCCTGTCAGGTTTTGTCAGGTTCACCTTCCACCCATACTTCTCATTGACGTAATCACCGAGCATGACATTCATCTCCTGAGACTTGTGCCTGAATGTCTTGTCTCCGCGGAAAGTGGAAATGGCAAAGGATTTCACCTTCCCTGTGGCAAGCTTGTCAATGGCACCCTTTATGTCTTCGATGTCCCTCTCGGCAGCCAAAGCGAATGAGAAACTGGATATGCCTGAAATCCTCCGAAGCCGTTTCTCTATCTCTTTCCTGTCATCAGGGTCGTAGTCTATCATTATCCGTCCCGAGAGGCGCTCGACTATCGGCGCGAACTCCTTAAGAGACTGCCTTATGTTCGAAACAAGCATATTCTCGAAGAATCCACGATTTCTTCCCTTGAGCCCTATTTCAGAGTAGTGCACAACTATGCATTCCATAACTAGAGAATCACCTGAGAATTAAATAAGTTCAGCAGGACGCAGATGTTCAATCAGTATGCCCCTGGCAATCGAACCGTTCATCTCGTAGGCGGAACGGTATAGTTCCCTGAACATATTGTCGTCCATCTCATACACCACGGCTTCCTCTACCGGAAGCAGCGTCTCCGGGTCAACATCGAAAACGAAGGGAAACATGCCATCCGGAACAGCCACACCCCTGCCTGTGTTCATGTCAAAATACATCCTGTCGAATGTCTTGAAGTTCGGATATGTCAGCAGTTTCATGGAAAATTATTAAGTTGCAATCAGTTTTATAAAGGCTTTCGGTAACATCCGTTATCCTCTGAAATCGCTTCAGGCCTTAATCAGCCCGATCTTCCTGAGAGTATCGCAGGACTTGCAGGTGCTGTTCCTGCTTGGCTCACCGCATATCCTGCACACCTTTATCTCGCTGTTGATGTACTCTTTCCTGATAAGCGGGACAATCTTTATTATATTTTGGATGATGCTGGTTTTGGTGCCGGGATAATCATTTTCTATTGATTCTATCTTCTTGTCGATGTATTCCCTGAACGAGTCCTTCCTGTGAGGGCATGCCTTGTAAAGCACTTTTATTCCTTTCAGCCTCGTGAATGCAGCTGTCTCCTCATTTGTGCAGAAGTAAAGCGGCTTTATGCGCGGTATGAAACCCTTGTGCTTGGCGTCACCGGAAGCCGGTCCGAGCCTTGCCATAAGGTCTACAGAACCCTTGAACAAGTTCATGAGGCTTGTCTGGGCCTCGTCATCGAGGTTGTGCCCGACCACCATCTTCGTGGCTCCCAGCTTCCTTGCCTCCCGGTTCAGTATGCGCCTCCTGAGGATTCCGCAGAGAGTGCACTGGCTTATGTCAACACCCTTCTTTCTGGCGATATCCATCATCTCCTCGTTGGTCTTGCCGTATTCGTCCCTGAACCTGAAAATGTGATATTCGATGCCAAGCTTGTCGCAGAACCTTTTCATGTCCTCAAGCTGGATTTCCCTGTAGTTCTTCACGCCCTCGTCGACGCCGATTGCGAACATCCTCTGCTTCTGCTTCCTGGCTATCTGGCTTACAACATAAGCGACAGCAAGAGAATCCTTTCCACCTGAAAGGGCGAAACAGAGCACATCGTCCTTGCTGAGAAGCCTGTATTTCCGTATGGTCCTGTACACCTTTTTCTGGAAATACTCAGGGAAGCACCTTTCGCAGAGATGGCCCTGCTGGAGTTCAATCTTGCCTTTCCTGTTGCATAGTATGCACTTCATGTGACCACTTTCGCTTTGCTACTAAAATAAGCTGATGTTTAGAAATTGAAACGGAGTTCATGCCCCTTCAGGACATTCACATCGCTCCTGCACCTCGGGCACTCAACATGATTCTCCTTTATGTGAGCATCGCCCTTCCAGTCGCATGAGAGACAGTCAATCTTGGCCTTGACTGTGCTTATCTTTATCTTGACATCATTGAGCGGGCTGTTCTTGGTCAGGTAGTTGTACATCTCCATGAACTCCTTGGGGGTTCCCCTGAGCTCGCCGAGCGTGACCTTGGCTTTCTTGTAATTTCCTTCTTTGAGAGCCTCTATGAAACTGTCAACAGCCTTTTCTGACCTTATCTTGCTGAATTTCATAAATCGTAATTGCATATGAAATTTAAAAAAGGATTGAGTCTGCAGAGGATTAATAAACTTTTGTCGCGTATAATAATTACTATATGACAGGCAACAACGGACATGAAAAAGAAATGGAAATTCTCGGACTGATTCCCGGAGAAAGCTCCTGGGAGCAGATTATATATCAGGTTGTCGCAATGAACGAACTCGACCCCTGGAATCTTGACATAACAAAGCTCTCGACCGGCTTTTCCGAGCACATATCATCACTCGATGAACTGGATTTCCGTGTGCCTGCAAAGTGGGTGATAATCGCGGCAGTCCTTCTGAGGATGAAATCTGATTACATAAAGATAATGAAGATGGACAGGGACCCGGAGCCTGAGGGATTCATAGACATGGAAGAGCTTGATGACGAGGAGATAGAGTCAATAGGCAATGAGATAGATGAAAATGATGTCGACCCGATAGCTGTAAGCTCAAAAAGGAAGCCCATAAGAAGGATAACACTGAATGAGCTCGTTGATTCACTCCGCAGGGTCCTTGCAACTGAGAAAAGGCGTGACCTCAAGCTGAAAAAAGCCCGCGGGAAGATAAAAATAAGGACGGATGACATCGGTCTGAGGATAGAGAAGCTCTACGGAAGGATAACCATGATGATAAACAGCCTTAGCAGGGAGAATAGCGTTAAGTTCTCAGACCTTGTTGAGAAATGGGAAAAGGAGAATGTCATAGACACATTCATGCCTCTCATACACCTTGACAACGATAACAAGGTTGAATGCACACAGAAGGAGATGTTCGACGAGATATACATAAAGCGAAAGGATGCTCCTCAAATAAAAAATCCCGGGAGTAACAATTAAGTGGTTGTTATGTCAGGCCAGTCGGATAATCACAAAGGTCTTCTGGAGGCAGCTCTCTTCATGTCAGCCGAGCCCCTGACAGTAGATGACCTCGGAAAGATTGCGGGTGTCAATTCACTCGGCTACGTAAAAGGCATGCTTCTTGAACTCAGGGACGAATATCAGCACAGGGGCATTCATCTCACAGAAACTCCTCAGGGATGGTCGTTCCACGCAGACCACGCACATATCGATAAGGTGGCAGGCCTGACGCCATATGCAGACATAACCGAGGGGCAAAAAAGAACCCTTGCAATTGTTGCATACAAGGAACCCGTGCAGCAGTCGGATGTGATAAGGATACAGGGCAACAAGAGCTATGCATACATAAAGACACTCATGTCAAAGGGGCTCATACGGGCCGAGAGGCAGGGAAGAAGCAAGATGCTCAGCCTCACAACTGAATTCGAGCGCTATTTTGGCGGTGAGAAGGAAAAGATACGCGAGGACCTGATCAGGAAGATGAACAGCAAGCTTGACCAGGAAAATTACGGAAGCGGGAATGAGCCTGAAAAACTTAATATGAGCGGCGAAGACAATAATTGTTAATGGCGCGCATTATTTCACTGCTAACATTGACGCTACTAATTGTATTGACTATACCGGGTGCTGCAGCTATTCCCGGAGCAGTAAACGTAAACTCTCCTCTGAACAACACATGGACCAACAAGACTGCTGCAGATTTCAGGTTCAACTTCAGCTTCTCAGACCCGGATTCAGACTCAGCCGGATGCTATCTGAGGCTCAATGGCGTTGAGAGGGGCATGCAGTCAGCTGATAACGTGACATGGACATTAATACAGCCAGCAATCCTAAGTGAAGGAAAAAACATATGGAACATAACTTGCGAAGCTGACGGCGATTTCGTGCAGACAGGAAACATGACTCTTTATGTTGACAGGGGTGTTCCTCAAATTTCGGTTTTGCCAGTGGAACTCGATGGAAATCCACTTGATTATAATGACTACGTGCTCATCAATTTTGTGACTAACATTACAACCAACGACATAATATCGACAAATACGACATGCATGATTTCTTTCAATGACTCCTCAACACAGGTACCGGTTGTTATTGTCAATGGCAGCTATAGCATGCTCATGGCCGTGGCGTATGAGGGAATGCATAAATGGTGGATTAACTGCACTGACCTCGCAGGAAATACAGCCGGCTCCGCTGTCTCATCTGTTAAAATGAATCCCCCGGAAATGTTCAGTGTCATCAGCCCGGAGGAAACAACGTATGGCAGCCCTGACGGCATAGCTATAGAATATAACGTATTCTTTGATGTCGGGAATCTGATTTTCACAACGTATCTCCTTGACGGCATGGAAGACGATGACATCAACATAGACCAGCTTGACCCACCATACAGTGCGCTGCATGACAGATATGAGGTTTCGGGAACATTCAGTGCAGGCGGTTCCGGTGAGCACAACATAACAATAACCGCAATCGACATATCATTGGGTGTGCAGAACACAACTATATTCTTCACTGCCGATGGTCCTGAGAACGACAGCATAACAATCGAATCTCCCGGAAGCGTGATATCCTCTGCAAGCACCACTGTG
>CAZXIU010000033.1:4953-9555 GCA_964640865.1 uncultured archaeon
TGCTGATGAATGCAACATCTCCCTGGATGACAATGAAAACGTGACCATGCATGAGACATCAGGAACTGAGTGGACGTATTATGCTACAGGCCTTTCAGAAGGCGAGCATGACATCGCCGTATGGTGCTATCCGGAAACAGGAAGTCCGCTGTATGCAGAAAAGACATTCTTCTCGTATTCAGGAGATTATGACATTTCGATTTCATACCCTGAAAACAAGACATACTGGGAGACGGATTTGATTAATCTCTCGGTTACAGCAACAAGGGATTCAGAATACTGCACAGCAACTCTGGACAGTGGAATCGCACTGCTGATGAAAGATATCACTGACAAGAAATGGTACAAGATGTTTTCTGACTTGGACAATGGTCAGCATTCCGTTGAGGTTTCCTGCCAGGATACATCTGGAAACACTATTGACGAAACTGTCATTTTCAGAACATACGATTATGAATGCATCGACAACCAGACCGGTATGTGCGCCCAGGCACAGTGGTGCTCCGGAAATAACTGTGTAGCGCTGACATGTTCAGGATGCTCGCATGCATCAGACCATAAATGCATTCCGTACGAATGCTGCGAAAACGATGAATGCCTCAATAATCAGGAATGCACTGGCAATATCTGCAAAGACATCGAATGCGACTGCGGCGTGATTGAAGAACACGAATGCGTTGAATATGAGTGCTGCTCAAACTTCGACTGCGGAAGCAATGAGATATGCAACACAGGAACGAACACATGCATCACCAAGGGACTGAAAATAATTTCACCTGGCAGCATAACATCCGGTCAGCAGTTCACAGTCACAGTGCTTGACCACAACATGGACCCTGTGCCAGGTGCCAAGGTCAAGATTGAATACCCGTCAGGAAAGCTCGACAGCCTTACAACGAACAGCCAGGGCTCAGCGACATTCGTTGCAGCTGAAACAGGAAGCGTATCAATAAGCGCTGACATGCCGGGATATGAAAAAGTGACATCTTTCATAGATGTGGAGGCAGGAGTTGACCTGTCTTACATATTCGCTATTATCCTTTTCATAATCATGGGAGGCGGAGGATTCTTCTACTGGAAAAATCTCCCGCCACTCAAGTTATCAAAGCATGTTAACGGACAGAATATCACACTCAAAGTAAAGAACAGGACAGGAGAATACATGGAGAATGTTCTTGTCTCTGACTCTGTTCCGACAGGCTCTTACATATCCTGCGGTCTTACCCCGAATATAGAGGTATTCGGTCCTGAGACGCATCTTACATGGTTTGCCGCTCTCAATCCCGGTGAAGAGATAATGATAAGCTATCAGGCCAATTCGTCATCCGAGGGATTCATAACAAGGGTGGGGGATGACGAATACAGCAGCGAAGTCGGGTTCATGAACGTGTTCAGCGACATGTTCTCAAAACTCAGAAAATCCAAGCCACCCAGTGAGCTGTATCAATGATATATTTGCAGTATGCATAGTGTAAATATGAAAAAGGAAAGAAAGTACGACACAAGTGATGACTTTTCAATACTTCTGGGTACAAGGAACGTGAGCGCGGCCCGGGAGAAGGAAAAGAAAGAGTCTCCAAAGCCTGTAAAAAACGAGGATATGGAGGAAGACTTCTCAAAACTGAAGATGAAGGATATACTCAGGAAGAAGGACGAGATAGAGATGTTCCTTTCGTCAATAGAAGATGCACACAAGAACTCAAGGTTCCCTGAGTACACATACGACCGCATGAGGAAGAAATGCACAAATGACATAAAGAAGCTCAATATTGAGATAAAGGAAAGGGGCTACAGCTCCGTGAGAAAGGAAAAGGAAAATGTCGGGAAATGCATAAAGAACATCAAGGACAGCATAAATCATGCCAAGAAGAAGGATTCCAAAATCATAAACACTGAATATGAGCAGGATAAGCCGGAGGACAGGAAAATGCTGGAGGACATGTCCGCAAAAATCAACCTGATATCAAAAAATCTCGATTCCACTGCAAGAAAAATCAAAAGGGGTTCAGAGAAGTCAAAAACATCGGATGACAGGGATATAACAGAAAGTGTGAGGAAACTGAGAAAAGAAATAGAACACATCAAGTCCAGCCTTTCGGAGTATGTGAAAAAAAGCGAAATCGAAAAGGTAATGATAAAACCCCCATTCGGCATCTACGGTGCATCTGAGCCCAAGACTGCCACAGGAAACGATGTATTCATAGAGGATATCTCAAAGCACAGGGGAAAGGATGTAACCATCAGATGCGACCTCAGCCTTTTCAGGAAGATTGAAAAGGATGATGGAAAGGTTTACTGGTACAGTATATCAGACCAGACAGGCAGCGGCATACTCACGAGCTATCAGGAAATAAAGCCTGGAAAAGTCAGGGTCACAGGCGAGGTCAGAACAACAGCAACAGGCTCATTCTATCTGATGTTCAAATCGCTTGCATGAAGATGCTTTTATTTCATGCAAACCATAATTTAAGCAGTATGTCAGGTTTGAAGTCCTTCGATTTTAGGTTCATAGTAAAAGAGCTCAGAAGTTCTCTTCTTGGAGGTAAGTTCAGAAAGGTCTACCAGTACGGCTCCGGTGAAAAGAAGCTCCTCTTTGATGTTTACCTCTCGACCAAAGGCAGCTTCTGGCTGTACTCAGACTCCGAGAACATGTTCCTTGCGCAGCGCAAGCCGCAGGCACCGGAGACACCCCCCAACTTCTGCATGTTCCTTAGGAAGCATCTCATGGGAGCGACGATAAAGGACATACGCCAGCACGGATTCGACAGGATAATAGAAATCGAGACAGACTCCAACATCCTGATATTCGAGTTCATACCGCCGGGAAATGTCATACTATGCGACAAGTTCCTCAATGTCATAATGCCTCTTCAGTTCCAGAAATGGAAGGACAGGGAAATAAGGCCAAAGCAGATGTACAGATATCCCCCGGAGAACGCCAATCCGTACAGCATGTCAATGGACAATTTCAGGAAAACTCTCTCAGTATCGAACGACAAGACAGTTGTTGTGATGGCAAAACTCGGTTTTGGCTCGGTATATGCCAATGAAATATGTTCAGTTGCAGGCGTAAGCCCTGATAAGGTTTCTTCATCGCTTTCTGATGAGGAGATTACAGGGCTGTATGCGTCACTGAGAAAGCTTGGGGAAAGGGCACTCCAGCCTGTGACTTATGAGGATGGCTCGGTTTTTCCGTTTCCTCTAACCACAAAAAGTGAGGGCATAAAGGGAAAATGGTCCAGCCTATCAGCACCACTGGATGAGCTTTTCGCTGAAAAGATTGTTGAAGAAGTAAAGATGAATCAGAACAAGGCTGCTGATGAAAAGAAGGAAAAGATAGAACGGATAATAGACATGCAGAAGAAGTCTGTTGAAAAGATGAAGGAGAAGCGCTCTGATGAGAAAGACAAGGCTGATGTCATATACAGGTTCTACGGGCTCGTGGAGGACATACTCAACGGCATAAGGATGGCAAAGGACAGCGGCATCAGCTGGGAAGAAATAAAAAGAAGGGTCCAGAGCGAGCCGACACCGGAAGCTGAATCCATAGTGGAGATAAGGGAGCATGACGGAATCGTTGTTGTCGAGCTCGGAGGAAAGGAGATTGAGCTTGACTTCACATTGTCTGTTGAAGAGAATGCCGCAAGATACTACGAAGACTCAAAGGATGCAAAGAAGCGCGCTGAAGGGGCTGAATCGGCAATGACTGAAAGGAAAACAGAGCTTCAGATGATAGCTGAAATGCCTGAATACGCAGCGCCTCCCGCCAAGGAAAAGAAACCCCGGGTAAAGAGGGGAAAATGGTACGAAAAATTCAGGTGGTTCATATCATCAAAGAAATTCCTGATAGTCGCAGGAAAGGATGCTTCAACCAACGAGACCCTTGTAAAGAAGAAGCTTGATGACACAGACTGGGTGTTCCACAGTGATGTTCCTGGTTCAGCATTCGTGGCCATAAAGACCAAATCGCCGAAGGGAACCAGGTTCTCCGGGCTGAAGGAAGGTGAAAGCCTTCCGCCTGAAGTCATGAAGGAGGCTTCGGAGATATCAGCTGCTTATTCCAAGGCGTGGAGCAAGGGCCTTGGTTCTGTGGATGTGTTCGCAGTGAGGCCAGGCCAGGTCTCGAAAAATCCTCCCAGCGGGATGAATCTTCCCAAGGGATCATTCATGGTATATGGCAACCGTGAATGGTTCCGCGATGTTGAGATAAAGATTGCCATAGGCGTGCTTGTGGACAGGAACCAGCAGAGGGCTGAAGCGATATCAGGTCCTGTGATGGCTCTCCGCACATATGCGAAATATTTTGTCACAATAAAGCCCGGTGACATACCTTCGAACGAACTCGCAAAGAAAATAAAGGAAACACTTGTGTACAAGGCATCCCCTGAAGAGAGGCCGTATGTGGAAACGATAAACACGGATGACTTCCAGAAGCTTATACCATCCGGTTCAGGCAGCCTTGTAGGTTAATAATTTACCATGAAAGAAGAGAACTCTTCACTGCATTTCTCTTCCCTGACTTCTATGTCATCCACTTCAGCGCAGGCTGGCCCCTTCCTGCAGAAATCGACAAGCTCCAATACGGAAAACCTGCTTCCCTCG
>CAZXIU010000034.1:0-9408 GCA_964640865.1 uncultured archaeon
TGGAATTCTGGTGCAACAACTATGGAATGAGCTCTGCTGATGTTGTTTTCCTCGGAGTGCCTTTCGACGGCACGAGCACAGGAAGAGTGGGAAGTCGTGAGGCACCTAACGAGATAAGGAAGATGTCGTACAATCTGGAGACTTTCAGCAAATATAACAAGCGCGACCTCTCGAAGCTGAAGATGCTTGATTACGGCAACCTTATAGTTGTTCCCGGAGACACTGACAAGACGCTTGACAGGCTTGAAAAGACAGTGAAAGAACTGAAAGAAAAATTCCCCGTGGTAATAGGAGGAGAGCATATAATAACACTGCCAGTTGTAAAGGCGATGCTTAAGCAACACCCCAACCTGAAGGTCATACAGTTTGACGCGCACATGGACCTGAAGGATGAGTATATCGAAAACAAGTACTCGCATGTTACTGTAATGAGGCGTATTTCGGAGATTATAGGCGACGGTCGCATCATACAGGTCGGGACGCGATCATTTGACCCTGAAGAAAAGGAATACGCGAAGAAGCATACAATCATCAAGACCCCTGCGAACCTGCTAAATTACGCAGTCAAGGGGCCTGTGTACATAACCGTGGACATGGATGTCTTCGACCCTGCAATAGCACCCGGAGTGTCGACTCCGGCGCCTGGCGGCATGAGTTTCACTGAGTACGTTGAACTTATCAATAAACTGTCAGAAAAGCTGGAAGTTGTGGGATTCGATGTCGTAGAGACATGCCCGCCCCATGACGATGCATCGATGACGTCGCTTCTCGCTGCTGAAGTCGTGAAAGAGACGATTCTGGCTTTCAGAAAATGATTACTTCTTTTTTACAGCTTTTTTCGGCGCAGGCTTCTTGGTTTCTTTCTTTTCGGCCTTTTTCTCCACCTTCGGCTTTGCTGCCGGCTTCCTGGCAGGCGCTTCCTTCTTCACGGTTTTCGGTTTCGCTTCTGCCTTTTTCTCTACCTTTGGCTTTTCCGCTTTCCTGGGTTCAGCCTTTTCCTTGGCTGCCGGCTTCATAGGAACCTTCGGGATGTCTCCGTAAAGGTCGAATGAGCCTGTGCCTGCCGGTATGACCTGATTCACCATGATGTTCTCGACTATTCCGGAAAGGTCGTCTTCATCATTCCTGATTGCAGCTGATATGAGATGCTTCTTGGTTTCCTCGAAAGCCGCCCTTGCGAGCACTGAGTCCTTCTCGCCAGCGATTCCGTAACGGCCTATTGCCTTTATTGTGCCTGAGAATGTCATAAGGTCTGCGAGAAGCATTATGTATCTTACGTCCACATGGAGTCCCTGTTCGTCCAGGGTGTACTTGGACTGGTTTATTATGGAGTTTCGTGCAGCCTCGACACCGAGCACTTCCAGTATCTCGAATATGCTGTTGCATGTGGTCTTGTAAGGGTCCACACCCTCTATTTTCTGGACTTTCTTGAGACTGGAGCCAAGTGTGTTGATTATCCACTCTCCGTTGTCCTTGTTGACTATGGCCTGCGTCACACCCTTGATGCCCTTCATGTGCAGCTCGAGAAGCTTGTACTTGAGCTTGTGAAGGTTCTTGACATCAACACCCATGCTTGCCACCCTGAGTTCGTTTCCTGTGCCCTCGACCTTTACTTTCTTGAGCTTTACAGCCTTCTTTATCTTCTCTATGTCAAGTTCAAGCTCTTTCAGCAGTTTTGCATCAAGCTTGCATATGACCTCAAGGTTTGTCATGTCGAGCATGTCAGCTGTCACAAGGTCTTTGAGCTTCACTTCCTTGATGTTCTCAGCGACTTTTTTGGCCTTTTCAACTGTCTGATGGTCCTTGTCAAGATGAATCTCCATAGTCGGAGTTGCAAGCTCTTTCCTTGCGTCGAAAATCTCTATAATCCTAGGCAGACCGAGGGTTACCTGTATGCCTGCAGTTCCTGCGAAGTGATATGTTCGCATCGTCATCTGCGTAGCCGGCTCTGAAAGCGACTGGGCTGCCACTACGCCTATTGCCTCTTCAGGACTGAACATTCTTTTTCCTTTCATTCTTTATCACTCCATTGCGCTTTTGCTGGATCCACACCATCCTCGCCGGCCTTGAACTGCACTATCTCTCCGTTGGAGTTCTTGACCGAGAGCGAGGTTGTCACGCGGAGGTCCTGCAGTGCATTGACAAGCCTTCTCTGCATGTAACCGCTCTTCCTTGTTCTCAGTGACTTGTCCATAAGGCCTTCACGGCCGTTCATTATGTTCCAGAATAATTCTGTGGGGCTGAGTTCCTGCTTGAAACCATTCTTAACGAAACCATGCCCGGCTGCTGAAAGGTCACCCTTCCTGAAATGAGGAAGCGTCCTGTTGAAGAAACCCCTCTTTATCCTCTGGCCGAGTATAGCCTCCTGGCCGACGCATGCAGCCATCTGCGTTGCGTTGATAAGAGAACCCTTTGATCCTGAATTTGTCATCGTAAGTATGTCACTGTCCTTGATGTTCTCCTTCACTATCTCAGAAACGCTGTTTAGCCCTTCTGCAAGAACATTGAGTATCTGGCTTTCTAGCGACTCGCTCTTTGTCATCCCAGGCAGTATCCTAATCTCTCCTGTGTTGTATTTTTCGATGAGGTCATTCGAATGCTTTTCCGCAAGGTCTACCCTTTTCTTGACCTTGACAAGCGTCTCTTCCGGAAGATCGAGGTCTGATATGCCTATTGAGAATCCCCTTCTTGCTATGAATGCAACAGCAAGCCTGCCGGCATTGTCTATGAAGTTCTTTATTTCATCGGTCTCGACAATCCCGTGGAGTTTGCTTATTATCTTACCCTTAAGTGCGCCGACAGCTGATGAGTCTATTGTACCCTGAAGCAGATGTCCATCCTTTATCTTTACGTAAGAATCAAACTTGCATGCATCGCCAATGCATTTATCACACTGCTTGCAGCAGTTCGCCTTGAAATCCATGTTGAGACCCTTCGGAAGTAACAGGCTGAATATTTCCTTTCCTGTGAATTCCTTCTGTCCGTCAGGGAAGTCTATGTCTATGCCAGCCCTTCCGAAAAGATTTGCCGTTTCCTTCCTGCTGACCTTTACATTACCGTGCGTCAGAAGATACATGCCTGATATCTGGTCAAGGTCTAGTCCTATTAACGGACCGCCGAACCTTGGTGAAATTATGTTGTTCTTCACATCTATGAGCTCTGATGCTTCTACCCTTGATTCCTCTGTCTGTAGTGCGTGGAGGTTCATCTCGTCGCCGTCGAAGTCTGCGTTGTATGGCGGGCATACCTGAGGGGATATCCTGAATGTCTTGCCCGGCATGACCCTTACCCTGTGGGCCATTATGGATGGCCTGTGAAGGGATGGCTGCCTGTTGAAAAGGACTATGTCCCCGTCAGTGAGCTGCCTGTCAATAATCCACTCGCTTGTTATGTTCTCCACAAGCTCTTCCTTGTTATCATCTGTCACCTTTATTCTCCTTCCGTCAGGCCTCTTTGCGTAGTTGGCCTTGCCAGACCTTATGAGTTCTTTTATGTGGTTTATGCTGAGCTTCGTCACAGGAACCTCAATTGTCAGTTCTTTGGCTATAACATCCGGAACACCGACCTCGTTGATTGAAATCCTCGGGTCAGGCGATATGACTGTTCGTGCAGAGAAGTTTACTCTCTTGCCGAGAAGGTTGCCTCGTATCCTTCCTTCCTTGCCCTTCATCCTCTGTATCATTCCCTTGAGCGGCCTTCCGCTCCTGTGCCTTGCCTGAGGTATTCCGGTAAGCTCGTTGTCGAAATATGTTGTAACATGATACTGGAGAAGCTCCCACAGGTCCTTGATAATGAAATCAGGCGCACCTATGTCTATGTTCTCCCTCAGCGACTGGTTTATCCGGACTATGTCCACGAGCTTGTGCGTGAGGTCGTCCTCTGATTTCTCACCGCTTTCCAGTGTGATGCTCGGTCTTGTTGTCACAGGTGAAACCGGGAATAGTGTAAGTATCATGCTTTCAGGCCTTCCGCCCTTGAATCCAACCCTCTTCAGCTCGTCTTCGGGTATGGCTTCAAATCGTTCCCTTATTTCCTGGGGTGAAAGCTCTTCCTTCTCCTCGTAGAATGTGTTGGGCTTGAGGAACTTTATCTTTCCCTGCTCTGCTCCGCAATGCGGGCACTTGCTTGGGGGGTTCCTTCCGAGCTCCTTGCTTGCTTTCTTGTCTTCAGGCTTTGAAAGTATCTTTCCACACTTTGTGCAGGATATCTTGAGCATCTTGTATATGGCTTTTGTGTAAAGTATGTTTACAACAGGCTTCGCAAGCTCGAGATATCCGAAATGGCCCGGGCAGTCTCCTATTCCTGCACCGCATGTCCTGCAGTGAAGGCCTGGGTCCACGACACCGAGCCTTGGGTCCATGACTCCGCCTTCAACCGGATATCCGTCCACGTCATAGAGGTCTGAAGTGACTATTCTCACAGCTGCCAGTGACTTCACGTCTTCAGGCGTCAGTATGCTGAAACTTATGCCTTTAATCCTTGACACCATTATGCGTCACCAACCTTGAGTTTTGGAATTATGCACATTGAAGTCACCTCATCAAGCAGCAGTTTGAATGCGTATGATGTTTCCACCCACCTGACCTTGCTTTCCTTGCAAAGCTGGCAGTGCGTACGGTTGTTCGACTTGTCATGTATCGCCATCATTCCGCAGTTCTCGCATACAGGTATCATGGCCTTGTCCGAGTCGAACCTTTCCTTAAGCGTGAGTGCAGCACCATGTGCCACAAGGCACTGCTGCTCCATTTCTCCGAGCCTCAGTCCGCCCTTCTTTGCACGGCCTTCTGTAGGCTGCCTTGTAAGAAGTGCAACAGGACCCCTTGACCTTGCATGAATTTTGTTTGCTACCATGTGGTCGAGCTTGAGATAGAATGAAATTCCTGTGAATATCATCACTTCGTAGGCCTTTCCTGTTCTGCCGTCATAAAGTATTTCCTTTCCGTCTTCCCTGAATCCGGACTCAAGCAGAAGCCTTCTTATCTCTTCCTCTCTCATGTGGTCGAATGCAGTGCCTTTTATGCCTGCATTGGCGGTCATGGCCTTTGTCTTCCCCGCGAGTATCTCAAGCAACTGACCCATTGTCATCCTGCTTGGTACGCCGTGTGGGTTGAATATTATGTCAGGCACAACACCCTTTGAGGAGAATGGCATGTCTTCCTGCGGAACCATGAGGCTTACGACACCCTTCTGTCCGTGCCTTGAAGCGAACTTGTCACCTATCTCAGGTATGCGCCTGTCACGCACCCTTATCTTGACTACGTGATTGCCGTTTGTGCTCTCTGATATCAGAATCTTGTCAGCAACGCCCTGCTCTCCGTGCCTGACTGTTATTGACGTTTCCCTCTGGTTCTCTATTCCGGCTGCGAACTCCTCGCCTGAAAGGAACCTCAGGGGGGATGTTTTTCCCACGAGAACTGAATCTGAATTTACCTGGGTTTCAGGATTTATTATGCCGTCAGCTGAAAGATGAGCATACGCCTCTTCACCCCTGTGACCCTTTATGCCGGGTTCCGGTATGCTGATTTCATCCTCCTGTCCGCCCCAGTATCTCTTTTTCTCGGTTTCATAAGTTCTGTAGTACATTGACCTGAGGAGTCCCCTGTCAACAGATGACTTGTTCATTATTATGGCGTCGTTAAGGTTGTACCCGTCCATTGACATGACTGCTAATACCACATTCTGTCCGCCCGGATAATCCCTTATGATTTGGGATGTGGCTGTGTTTATCAGTGGTGCCTGCGGGTAAATGAGTGTATTGAACTTTGTGTCAGTTCTTACAAGGAAGTTGGTTGAGGGGATGCCTATTGACTGTCCGACCATCTTTGCTCCGTAGTTAATCCTGTCACCTCTGTTATATCCCGGGTATGGTATAAGCGTGGCCGGAAGGCCGAGCATTGCAAGTGGGGTTACCTCCGCGTGCGTGTGCTCTGCTGTGAGATTGACAGGCTTCATTGCGGTGTATGAATTTTCTTCTTCCTCAGCATCAATGTATTCCATCAGCCCGTGCTTCAGGAGGTATGCTGTGTCAATTTCTCCCTTCGCCATTTTTGCGAGTATGTCACCAGTGAGCTTTATCTTCCCGTTCTCTGCAATAAGAAGAGGCCTTCGTGCCCTTCCGTTGTCTGTGTTTATCCTTATCTCGCCGAATTCAGCATAAATGACTACATTGAGCTGGTCGTTTATCAGGCCTGCCCTCCTCTTCTTCCTGAGGTTTTCCGTGACCTTTGTGGGTGCGAATGTCCTTCCCATGAAGTCGCCGTTGAAATAAATGTCATAAGCATGCTTTACCTCTTTCCCGGTTGCTTTTTCCATTTCAGCCCTAACGGACTTCACAAGCACATCATTCTCAGTCTTGCTGAGCCCCGGTGTTATCTCTGACAGGAGTGCAAGGTGCTTCCTGAGGCCGATTGAACTGCCTTCCGGTGTCTCTGCAGGGCAAAGCCTTCCCCATTCTGTGGGATGGATTTCTCGGGCGCTGAAGTGCTCCTGTGTGGTTGTAAGCGGCGACACCACGCTCCTGAGGTGTGAAATCGTCTTTAGGTAGCAGCTTCTGTCAAGCCTCTGGCTGACGCCTGACCTGCCTCCTATCCAGTTTCCTGTTGCAAGTGATGAAAGAATCTGCTTTGTGACAGCGTTCGCCTCGACAATTCCCTGAACTGAAGGCTGCTGCCCTCTCTTGGTAAGCTTCTGGTAGTTGTAGGTCATCTTGGCGATGAGTCCCCATCTTCCGAGAAGAACAGACCTGAAAAGCTGGGAAAGGAGCTCTCCTGACATGAGCAGCCTCTTGTTTCCGTAGTGGTCTATGTCATCCTCAGGTATCGCATCAAGGGATACTGATATGACCTTCTTCATTATCCTTGAAAGATAAAGCGCCTTTGACATCCTGTTGGACTTTTCCTGTCCGATGTGCGGAAGCAGGTACCTGTCAAGTATCTGGTTTACCCTTTCTATCCTGTAGTCTTCAGAAACCTTGAGCTTCCTGCCCATCTCATCGATGGCTTCGTTCTCGTCTATGGGCTCTGATTCGTAAAGTGAAACATAAAGCTCGTTCAGTATCTTCGGGTCGCTGCTTATGTTGTCGCAGATATCCTTGTCAGTTGACATCCCGAGCGCCTTGAGAAGGGTGACTATGGAAAGCCTTCTGATGTTTGCGAATGATATGGTGAGAGTGCCTTCAGGCCTTCTCTCTATCAGGTGCCTCTGCTTGAATCCGCTCCTCTCAGAGTTGACCCTTACTGTGACAGCGTCATCGTTCTTCTCGAAGACAGGCTTGTTGCCTGCTATCTCCTCTATAAGGACAAGCGCTCTCTCGGTTCCGTTGACAATGAAATATCCTGTCGCGTCATCAGGGTCTTCCCCTGCTTCTATGAGCTCCTTTCGTGTGATTCCGTATGTTGAGCAAAGCTTTGAACCTATCATGACCGGAAGGTCTCCGATGTGGACCTTTTCTGTCTTCTCCTGAACGCCGTTTACTATAGGTGTTATATTTACCCATATAGGGGCGGCATATGTGAAATTTCTTATCCTGCATTCATTCGGGAAAAGCGGGCTCTTGGTCTCCTTTGACCTTTTGTAGCCGTCGGATTCTATGAGATAAGGACTTCCAACCTCGACCTTTCCGAACGAGAGCTTAACGTCGCCCATGTCAGGAATGAGGTCGATTGTGCCTATCTCGTTTATTATGTGCTGGAGTCCATTGTCAACAAAAGCATTGAATGAGTCTATCTGGAACTGGGTCCAGCCGTTCTCCTTTTCAATTGTATTGAGAACAGTGAGTAAGTCCATACCAGTGCCTACCTTTTTAACTTCTTTTCCCTTTGCCATGTCACTTCACTACAAGTCTGAAATAATCAGCCTCACCGGCTGTCTGGGAATTCCTTGTTATCTTTACTACCTGACCCGGGACTGCCCCAATCATCTCCATGACTGGATCAGAAGAACGTATTTTCGGTAGCTGGCTTTCCGTGACACCGTACTTTTCGAGAATAGCTTTCTTTTCTCCGTCCTTAAGAATTTCATGTTTCGGCACAAGTTCATGTTTCGTTATATCTACTATGCAATCACCCTCGAGTCTGCGAATCCCAATAACAATGTAAATAGATGAATTAACTATTAAATCACTCGCATATATATAAATCTTTCGGTGTTTGGGCCAAAAACTCCTCAAAACAGCGCTTTTCGCATGCAAATATTCATTCTGCGGTCTGTAAAAATGTAATGGGCCCGGCAGGATTTGAACCCGCGACACCCAGGTTTGTTCTGTCATCGGACCCTTTTGCGGTTCAGTGGTCCGCGCGTCCACGGAAAACCTCCGCTTGGGGGGTCCTTTACACGCTTTTAACGCGTTTGCTGAAGCTTTTTGAAAGCTCCAATGACATTAAAAGCTTCACCTGAGGTGCTGCACAACGTGCAACACGCTCGTCTAGTGCTCTAGCCAGACTGAGCTACGGGCCCATTGCAAAGAAATATGGTTTCGTACTTTTAAATTAGTTAAGAAGAATCCGGACAGGACCCTGGCGCAAAAGGCCCTGTCCGGCATGGAGGAATTTAATTTTCACGGACTATTGAATCATATTCCTTTTCTCTTTCCAGATGCTGCGAACACAGGCACACTGTAAGGTCCTTTATGGTGCACCTGAATTCGCTGTTCAATCCGCACGCTATGCAGGTCATGATAAAGCCTTTGTATCCTGCTTATAAAGACTTTTCCCGACTTCTGTCCAGTATTATTCCCAAATCTTTTCCGAGTCTATTCCCATGTCACGTACAGAAGCACGAGAAGTCCCATCATCTCAAGGAATTTAACAACCAGGTGGAACGTGGTTATGGATGTTATTCCCTGCAAAAGAAGGGAGTTGTAGAAATACAGGCTCAGAGCGTTCTCCAGAAGGAACATGACAGCGAAGAATAGCATCCCCAGTGTCATCTTTGACTTCACGAGCTTGTGGTTCCTGGAGTATATGTATATGAGAACCAGTGTGAGTAACACATTCAGGCCGCTTATCCCGAGAACTATCTCATCAAACATCATTTCTCACCTACCTTATTCTTTATTTCATTGAATATATCTTTTACGTTTTCGAACATTGCTGACGGGAAGTAGATTGTGCCGTATTTCTTCTCCTCTGCTGTGAGCACCCTGTTTTCCTCAAGGACGCGTATGTGGTGCTGGACAGTCTTGTAGTCGAGTTTGAGCTCCTTGCTTATCTGATGCATGTTGTATGGCCTCTTTTCAAGAAGGTCAACTATCCGTACCCTTGTCGGACCGCCTTTGGTTGTTGCAAACACATACCACAAGATCCGGCCGAAATTCCCGTTCATTGATTATAATTTCCAATTCAGTAAATAAAAAGAGCGCCCCGACCGGGATTTGAACCCGGGTCATGACCGTGACAGGGTCATATGCTA
>CAZXIU010000035.1:0-9048 GCA_964640865.1 uncultured archaeon
TAAGCCTCGGGAGGGAGTTGAACCCCCAACCTGCGGTTTACAAAACCGCCGCTCTACCGTTGAGCCACCGAGGCGTTTTTGATGTTTATAGTGTCCGGAATTATGAAACCCTGCCACCATGATGCATTACAGAATAATATCAGTGCTTTTCTTTTAAAAGCTTGACAATCCAGTCGACCTTTGAGAAGAGCTCTTTCTGGCTTCCGTTGTTGTCAATAGCATAATCAGATACTTTCATAGTTTCCAGTATCGCGACCTCAGTCGGCCTCTTTTCCCTTTCCATGTATTCCTCGAATGTCATCACGCCTTCGCCTTTCGTTCCCCTGAGCCTGCACCTGTCATAGCGGGTGCGCTCATCAGCGACCAGAGATATGAGAATGAATTCTTTTCCGAACGCCTTCCTGAATGCATCAACTTCCTCTGTGAAGCGCACGCCGGATATGGCGAAATCCTTGTTTTTCCTCCCTTTCATGACATCGCATATCCTTTCTGCCCATATGCCGTTGTGATGATTTGTCCTCTCGCTCATCGCAAGGTCTATGAGATTGTCGCGCGTGATTTCCTTCCCCTGCCTCTTAAGCTCAGGCGCAAGGAGCTCGTCTGTGAAGCTCATGTTCCGGAAGCCGTGCTTCCGGACAAGATAGTCGGCAACAGTGTCTTTTCCTGTGCCGCGCTTTCCTGTGAGTCCGATTATCATAACTAATAATGCCGCATTCAATTAAAATTTGTGACACCCAAATGAGAGATTTATATGGGACTTTATGCAATTATTAACTGTTAAGCATGAAAGTAAAAGACATCATGATAAAGGATGTAGTGACATTAAGCCCTGACGACACGTTCTATGACATAGTCGACCTGTTCGCAGAAAAAAAGATAAGCGGCGCCCCTGTAGTGGAAAAGGGAAAGGTTCTTGGTCTCGTAAGCGAATCCGATATACTCAAATTCGTGGATGAGAAGAATGTCATGAACATGATAGAGAAGGAAGACAAGATGCTCAAGGAAAAGGCATCCCTGAAGTCGAAGGACCTGATGACAAAGAATATCATATGTGTCTCACCCAACGACGACCTGAGCGTAGTCATAAAGATTATAGACGAGAAGGACATAAACCGCGTGCCTGTTGTTGAGAAGGAAAGGATTGTAGGCATAATAACAAGGGCGGATGTTGTCAGCGTTGTCTCCGACTACCTGACAGACCACCCGGCAATGAGAAAAATGGCATTTGAGAACGCGGATGAAACGAAGCTTGAGACCAATATAGACAAGCTCCTGATACTCGTCAAGATGAAAGGTGAAATCACTCTTTCGGATGCAGCCAAGGAATTCAATGTTGAAAAGGAAAGGATTGAAAAGTGGGCAGGCGTACTTGAGGACTATAAGATGGCCAAGCTCAAATATCCGCCATTCGGCGACCCGAAGATTGTGATAATCAGGGAGAAGAAATATGGCAGAAAAAAGTAAAAAGCCTGTGAAAGAGGAGAAAATCCCGGAGAAGCCGGCAGGAGGCAAGGAGATAAAGATAGTTGACGCCAGAAAGGTCGTCGACACCTATGACTTCGAGCTTGACGGGGTTCCTGCTGCTGTCACGATATCATGGGAGCCGAATGAATATGTCCCTATCTACAAGATAGAGGTGCCTGAAACAGAGCCTGCAACCAAGGCGGTTCTTGAAGACATAAGGGAGCGGATGATACAGGAGACTGTAATACCGTTCGGGGAGGTGCTCAATCCTGATGAGATGAAAAACCTCAAGGAAAGGTTCTTCATGAAGGCCTTCTCAATGGTAAGGGATGACCTTCCCCACCTTTCAATAAAGAAGCAAAGGACGCTGGCTGGAATACTGATGCACAATGCGCTCGGTCTCGGCATAATAGAGATGCTCCTTCAGGATGAGAACCTGGAAGAGCTTGTCATAAACTCTTCGAAAGAGCCGATGTGGGCTTACCATGTCAAGAGGGGATGGCTGAAGACTAACGTCTACCTGCCTTCGGAGACAGCCACTTACAATTATTCAGCTCTCATAGGAAGAAGGGTCGGTACCCAGATAACCAATCTGGAGCCGCTTATGGATGCTTACATGACATCAGGGGACAGGGCCAATGCCACGCTCTTTCCCATATCATCCAACGGAAACACACTTACAATCCGGAAATTCGCAAGAAGGCCATGGGCCATAACAGACTTCATAAAGGAAGGGACCATAACATCCGAGGTTGCGGCATTCCTCTGGCTTGCCATACAGTACGAGCTCAACATAGTCGTAGCAGGCGGAACAGCCAGCGGAAAAACCAGCCTTCTCAATGTTCTCACGTCATTCATACCGCCCAACCATAGGGTGCTGTCAATTGAGGAAACCAGGGAGATACAGCTGCCGAAGTTCATGCACTGGGTGCCTCTTACGACAAGGCCCCCCAACCCGGAAGGAAAGGGTGAGGTAAGCATGCTTGACCTCATGGTGAACTCACTGAGGATGAGGCCTGACAGGATAATGGTCGGTGAAATCAGGCGAAGCAGGGAGGCTGAGGTGCTTTTCGAAGCCATACACACAGGTCACTCTGTTTACTCGACACTCCACGCGAACACTGCTGAAGAGACGTTCAGGCGTCTTGTCAACCCGCCGATAAACATACCCCAGACAATGCTTGCATCGCTCCAGCTGATAGCTGTGATGCACAGGGACAGGAGAAGAAACGTGAGAAGGCTTCTCGAGATAAGCGAGCTCATTTCATCAGGCGGCATGGATGAGATGAGGATAGAGCTGAACACTGTATTCAGGTGGATACCTTCCAAGGACCAGATAATGCAGTGGGGCAAGTCCCACAGGGTCCTGAATGACATAAAGCTGTTCACAGGCATGGATGACGAGGAGCTTGGAAAGAACCTTGAGCAGAAAAAGGCTGTTCTCGAATGGATGACTGACAAGGGTGTCAATGACATAAACGAAGTCGGGAGGATTGTTTCTGAGTATTATGCTGATCCAAAAGCCATACTCGACAGGGTAGAGGACGAGTCAAAGTGATTACATGGTAGATGAAGGTATCGTAAATTATGTGAAGGACAGCCTGAGAAGAGGCATGAACGTAGAGGATGTGAAAGCCGCCCTGAGGGAGAAGCAGTGGCCGGAAGAGGATATAAACCAGGCAATTCTTATGGGAGGACCATCCCAGTTGCCTGTGTCTCAGTCACCGAATATACCGCCCCAGCAGGCACAGCCCGCAAAAGAGAAGAAAAGCGGCGGTGTCTCGAAAAAACTCATAATAGCGCTGATTGTATTCGTACTGCTCTTCATTGCGCTGATATATGTCTCCCTGAACATACTTGACACATTCTACACGATGTTCCCGGAATCCAGCGGCACGCTTGGCATAAACCTTCCATTTTCAGGGTAAAAAAAGAAAGATGGAAGCTACCATTATTTCTTGGGTGCGCCTATTGGTAGTACTTCCCTTCCGTAAGATTCATTCAGAACCTCAGCCATTGCCAGGTATATTGCCGATGACCCGCATATTATGCCCTCGTATCCTGCCAGCGTCTTGATTATCTGGATTCCTGTAAAGTCTCCGATTGCCAGCATGAAGAACAGCACTGCCAGTGACCCGAATATGAACTGGAGTACCCTGTTGGACTTGAGCGTACCGAAGAACATGAAGAACGTGAAAACGCCCCACATGAACAGGTAGAACCCAAGAGCAGTTGTTCCCGGTGCTGTCCCGAGACCTGCAAGAGGTGCAGTTACGAGATACACGAATGTAAGCCAGAAAGCGCCGTATGACGTAAAGGCTGTAGCTCCGAAGGTGTTGTTCTTTTTGAACTCGAGAATGCCTGCTATTATCTGCGCTATTCCGCCGTAGAAGATACCCATTGCAAGTATCATCGTGCCGAGCGCAAAGAAGCCTGCGTTGTGGATATTCAGCAGCACTGTAGTCATGCCGAAGCCCATCAGCCCAAGCGGTGCAGGATTCGCGATTTTGTTTTCCATTATTTCATACCTCCATTCTGATTTAGCTTATTTGGTTAGGCGCCTTAAAAATATATGCTCATCTTTCAATTCCCTCAGGGAATATGCATTATTACTGTTAATGACTGTGTATTTACGTCAGTATAATAGCTGTCTGAACTTTCAGTGGTTTTTAAAAGTCCAGAAATATGACAATCGTCATATCAGTTCATTTCCGGGATTTTCAGGGCAGCTGTCCGGAAATGCATAGGACCTGTTCTGAGTTATGAAAGGAGAGCCGGAAAATCAAGTGAAAATCACGCCTTCAGTATCAGTTTATGAGACTGCCCAAGCAGACCTCCACAGAAACATATACATGAAAACACCGGGAATGACAAAGAGGGAAAAACACTGACTGTGGGTCTATACTATTACAGCAGTATTAGCATGCACGTAAAAAGAATGTTTAACATTCATTAAAACTTCAGAAAATACGGGATTTTTTCATAAAATGTCCTTCAAAAACCGCGTTTTCATAACTGCTTTCCATTTTATAACCTCTGGTAATGGAAGAAATCCCGGAAGATTTTTATTGAACCTCATATGCCTGAAAATCCCACTGAAACCGCTATATCATGAGGCATGATTCGCACCCGGGCTTATGGCCGCATTTCAATTTCTCCTGGTAATAGAAATCCTTGTTTTTGGCTGGTTATTTTCAGAGGTGAAAAACAAGCTGAAAAATCAAGTGAAAATGATAGTTGATAACGTATAAAAATAATTTTTCATAAATATCATAAATGATTTTCCTGTTTCTGTGATACTAAATATTTTAACAAAGTCGCTGGAAAAATAACTTGAAACCGATATCTATAGTGATATTATATGTTTATAATAGTATGTTTATTCATATACATCCATACTATTTTTTCACTATTTTTTTTTCGCACCCAATCTAACACCTCCGAGCCTCTGGCAAGGGGGGCACTTTTTTGCGTATGAAACTGCGGTCCGAAAACATATATGTCTATATAATATGACTACTGGTTCTGCTTTGCATTCTTCTTCTCAAGAAGCTTCGCCTGACGCTTTTCACGGTCTTTCTCTTTCTTTATTTCTTCCTTGAGCTTGGGTATCTTCATGGATATGCTGCACTTGGAGCACTTTACGATAAAAGGCCTTAACCATTCCTGCTCGGTGTGCTCCGAATGCCCGCATTCAGGGCATATGTAGTCTACCTGAGCAGTGTCAGAATCCAGAGGGACAAGAACCTTTATCCTTCCCTTATCTTCTTCAGCTTTGTTCCTGAGTGTTCTGTTGGTTACGTACTTGAATTGTCTCATAATCTGAATTGACCCAGTGCCTTAAATAACTTCATAAAATTGCGCCGAGAAGGAAAGCAGCCATGCCCAGATACATGCCTGCCTTGAGGAGCTTGCTGACAAGGCGGTAGTTTCTTTTTCTTATCAGGATTATTGATGACAGTACGAGCACAGCATCTGTCGGGACAAGAAGGAAAATATATGCTTCGCTGAGGAGACCCCAGATATACGGGATGACCGAGGCCACGACTGCGAGCCATATACTGAAAGATGCAAAAAGTATCGCATAAATTGTCTTGTACCTGAGCTTTATGCCGGACTTGCTGACGCGGAACCTGTCGCCGAATGATTCCTTGACACGGAAGGCCATCTTCTTTATGAAGGAATGCCTGTCCCCTTCAAGGTCCTCGAGATCCTTGACTATCTCCCTTGCAAATGTCGCAAGCCCTGCGAGTGCCATCAGCAAAAGCGAAAGTGAGACATCACCGGCTGCTGCACCCCCGAAAAGGAATGCCGAGCTCCCGAGGTACGCCACAGTCACATTCCCCAGGATGACCTTGTTCTGGAGATGTTTTGAATAGACTATCAGAAGAAATGTGTTGAGAACAGCTATGGCAAAACACAGCACATTATTCAGCAGCAATGAAAGAAGAACACCTGACACGAAGAGTCCTGCTGTGAATATTGTTGCGTTGCGCTTTGAGACCCTTCCCGACGGAAGCGGCCTTTGAGGATGGTTTATCCTGTCAGAACTTATGTCCATTATGTCGTTGACTGTGTTTCCGGCGCCTGTCAGCAGGAAAACCACAAAAGCTGCGAGAAGCACAGTTGGTGTTAACATGGGAAAGACAAGAAATGCGCCTATTATTACCCCGAAAGCTGATAACGCACAGTTAAGGGGTCTGATTATGTCAAACCATGACCACATGAAATAACCTCAAGCCTTACTGTCCTTGTGCTTAGGCCTAAGCTGCTTTGCCTTGCACTGCCTGCATTTGACCTTACCGAGCCTGACCTTGAGAAGGTCTGAACGATTTCTGGCTCCGCACTTCATGCATATGAAAACTCTGTGGAAAAGCCTTGATTCAGCTTCTTCAAATTTGTGTTTTGGCATTTACATCACTTCTTAATTTACATTGCGCACACCTTTTAAATATGTTTCTATATCCGGTATGCCTTTAGCGCATGGAAAGACTTCAGTGAAGCCGGGGTCTCTTCAGCCAGTTTGCTGAAGTCAGCATTGGTTATGAGTATATTGGAATGATTATGCCCTGTGGAGCCTAGGTTCATCTTCATCCTCACGAGCATGAACATGTTATTCTTCAAAAGCGTGCTGAACAGCCGTGTCTTCTCAATCACCGCCTCGTCGTCGACTATTATCTCAACTCCCTCTTTCTCGTTCTTTTCCGGTTCCATGAGATGGGCATTCGTCCTGAAGTGCTTTATCTTCATGGAATCCAGCTGCTTCTCTATGGCTTTCCTTACTGTCGCTATCTTCTCGTCGTATGTGTATATTATGATGCCTCCGGGATAAGCAAGCCTGACACCGTAGACGTATTCATCATGAAGCTCCTTAAGGAATCTGTTAAGCGGCATCACATTCAGATTGGCGTAAATGAAGTCCCTTGGATTCTTCTCTATGTACTTGTTCCATCTCCAGCAGAAATGTGACCTGCAACCGGGAGGCCTGTACTTGAAGACAAGGCACTCATTCCTGAGAGCGCCCCGGAAGAACGACTTCTTTATCAACCTTCCCTTGTAGTCAATTGCCTTGTTCATATACAGCTTCTCGGCTGTTGCCTCATCCTGGACTATACCCTTTTTGACAAGATCAATGTCAGCAAAGCATTCATCCTTGCTCTTTGCGCAGCAGTAATCGCGCGTGAAATCATATATGGTGAAGCATTTCCTGCATGTCCTTTCGATTTCCCTTTCGAAGCTCTGGACTTCCATATATCTAATTTGGAAAGCTTGTTAAAAACTGAAAGCCCTGTAAGGCTTTTAACCGATGTTTCCGCAATAAGATTATGAAGGATTTGCATGAGCTTCTGAACAGGTCTGTCATACTCATAGACAAGCCCAAGGGGCCGACATCATTCGACATAGTCGAGTCCGTAACAAAGGCACTGAATGTCAAAAAGGCCGGGCATACGGGCACTCTGGATCCCAATGC
The DNA here is from genome assembly GCA_964640865.1 of uncultured archaeon. Taxonomy (GTDB): domain Archaea; phylum Aenigmatarchaeota; class Aenigmatarchaeia; order QMZP01; family JAFGSV01; genus JAFGFG01. The sequence continues at coordinate 7,436 of CAZXIU010000035.1, forward strand.
AACGGGGCTTATGGTAATAGCCCTCGGAGAAGCCAGAAAGGCCATGCCTGTTCTCACAGGAATGCACAAGGAATACATCGGAACCATGAGCATGCATGGAGATGTCGGAAAGGAAACCGTGGAAAAAGCACTGATGAAATTCAAGGGAAAGATAACCCAGATGCCGCCTGTCAGGTCTGCTGTTGCCAGAATAGAAAGAGTGAGAGAGAGATTCGTGATAGAGCTCATCGGCAAGAAGGAACGGGATGTCCGGTTCAGGGTATTATGCGAAGCCGGGACCTACATGCGGAAGATAGCACATGACGCAGGGGAGAAGATGGGAACAGGTGCCCACCTGTCTGAGCTTAGGAGAACGAAGGTCGGGCCCTTCAGCATAGAACACAGCGTCTCTCCTGACTCTCTAAAAGATATGCCAGAGGACAAACTTAGAGGCCTTCTGATACCGATTGAGGATGCTGTGAGAAGGCTGGGAATCCCTTCGCTCACCATAAAGAACGATTCGGTAAGCAAGATAATGAACGGCGCGCCTGTCAGGAAGGATGACATAACAGGAGCGTCAGGCAACGTCGATGAAGGAAGCTGCATAACGGTTTTCAGCGAGAAAGGAAAGCTTGTCTGCCTTGCGAGATACATCAGGAACGGCGACACTGTGGCAAGAACTGACCGCGTGTTCCTGTAATTTTTATATTAAACAGCCGAAAGATAGTTATGACAATTTCAGAACATCTGAAAAACGTGCTTGCATGCCCAAAATGCAAAGGCAACGTGAAAGAAGAGAACATGTTCATAACATGCAGTAGGTGCGGGCTTGCGTATCCTGTTCTTGACGGGAATGTCCCGGATATGCTGATAGAAGATGCGTGGCCTATTGACAAGGCCAAGAAGATGAAGTTCAGTCACAATCTAGAGCTCTAATTTTTCCATGTCAATTCCATAGTACCTGAGAAAATCGAACTGTATCTTGAAATGCACCGGATTTCTCAGAAGGCCTGTACTCAGGCTCTCCAAGCCAAACCCGCCATTCTTTTTCTTCATGATGGCGTTGCACTCATTCAGGGAAATGCAAAGGTGTCCGTTTTCATCAAGTGCGTCATAGAAGTTCTCGGCAATACCCTCTGACACACCGTCATCCATATATCTTGACACGTATGCAAGATTGTTCATGGCGAATATGGAGTTGAAAAGTCCCGGGTCGAAATAATCTTTCAGCCTGTAGAAATCGCCCTTGACAAACTCTACGCCATATTCATTTCCGATGACGTCATGTTTCGGCCATTCCTGTATATCAATCCCTATCACGCGGGAATCGGGATAATGGTCCTCTTTGAGTTCTGCTGTAGTGTAGCCGAAAGAGCAACCTGCGTCAAGTATGGTCCCGTTATATATTTTCGGGACGCTGCTCCCGAAATCGTTACTAACGCGTTTGGGGATATTGAAAGGGCTTATATGATAGGCACGCCCATCGATTACCAGAACGTCATTCGCATGTTCCATTAGGGAGATAAAAAGAAGAAAGCTTTATATTCCTTTATAAATCAAATGCTTACCTAATCTTATTACATGCCGAGGTGGCAGAACCTGGCTAATGCGCCAGACTTGAAACCAGATATAAA
>CAZXIU010000036.1:0-8751 GCA_964640865.1 uncultured archaeon
AGCTTCAGGATGCTGCTGATTTATTGGATAGTTCTCATCATGGTTTTCGGCACGTTCTACAGCTTCGCGTCGGATGCAGAATCGTATCTGAAGTACACGCAGGGCGGAGGAGTTGTGGAAAAGCTGACGGACAGCATCTACTTCAGCTTCACCACGGCAACCACCACAGGCTTCGGCGACATCGTGCCTGTCGGGTACTTCAAGACTCTCGCCATAGCGGAGGTGCTTCTTGCGCTGCTCCTGCTGGCACTAGTGACATCCAAGCTCGTGTCGATAAAGCAGGACGTCATACTCGGCGAAGTTTATGACATATCATTCAGCGAGAGGATATACAGGTTGAGGTCGTCAATGATAGTGTTCAGGCAGCATATAGAGAGGATGATAGCCAACATCGATGAAGGAAAGGAACGCAAGAGGGAGATACAGAACATGCACACAGGCTTCGCGCTTTTCGACGACACCCTTAGGGAAGCCATATCTCTCACGAAAAGGAAGGGAAACAATTTCGTCAAGGAGATAGACGATGTGAACGCCGAGCTTATACTCAGCGGTGCACTGAACACACTTGATAAGGTGGACGAGCTCATAAAGGATATCGAGAAGCACGGCATCCAGTGGAAGAGCGATTGCAACGTACGCTCTATCATCAATTCGCTGGAGATGACAAGGAAGCTCTTGGACGTGATGAAGCTTGAAAATAGGGAGCTTTCCGAGGACATGGAGAAGTGGTTCATGGAAGTATCAGGCTCGCTGAAGAAGTATCTCGGAGGCAGAAAGCCGTCAGAGACGATGAAATGCTAATTATATAAAACAAATATGCAAGTATATTTCACAATGCCGAGGTGGCAGAACCTGGTTAATGCGCTAGACTGGAAACCCTTTTCCGTTCGAGACAGGAAAAAGCGTTTGCGGAAAATTTCCCGATATCTAGTGCCCTCTGGGCTTATGGGTTCAAATCCCATCCTCGGCGCTTCTTCTTTTCAGTTCAGGTAAGAAAGTAACATATTTAAATGCGTTACACTATAATTAACATATTGTTAATATTGGTGTAACATATGAGAATGAAAGATAAAGGAAGGAATATGGGAGTTTCAAGAAAGGAGATGGAAGTGTTCTCTTATCTTGAACTTGAAGGAAAGAGGTTCTTCAATAGAGACGACATCATGCAGTTCTTCTCAAGTGAGAACGAAATGAACGTCTACATACACAGGATGAAGAAGAAGGGAAGGATAGTAAAGATAAACGCAGATAAGTATTACATCCTCCCGGTACAGGCAAGGAATGGCAAATGGTCCGAACACCCGTACATAATAATAGATGAGATGTGCAACGCAAAAGGATACTGCATAGGCGGCAAGAGCGCTGCAAACTACAACGGTCAATCTGACCATATACCAGTAGAAATCGAGGTTTTCAGCAGAAGCAGGCAGGGAAAGAAGGAGGTCCTCGGAACGGAGATAAGGTTCCGAAGAGTAAGAAAGATGCCCCGCTGCGTAAAAAAGACTGTCATGGGACACGACTTTACGATACTATCAAAGGAGGAGAGTATTAAATGGAAATGATTTCCGAAGACAAGCTGAGATACATCGCCGGAGAGATGAACCTTAACCTGATATACATCGAAAAGGATTATTTCCTCACAAATCTTCTCTATCTCATACGTGAAGTGGAAGGTATTTATTTCAAGGGTGGGACAGCACTGAACAAGATATTCCTCAATCACAAAAGACTCTCTGAAGATCTCGACTTTGCGGCAGACAGGTCCGTAAATGATATAAGGGACGAGATAGAAAGTCTCGTAAAGAAAGCCGGCTTTTTTACAAGGATTGAAACAGATAAAACTACCGCGGAGTTCGTGAGATACAAGGTATACTACAAAAGTTATTTCCAGAAGGGATCATTCATAGTACTTGACATCAACAAGAAAGCTTCGATTCACCTGAAACCGGAAGTCCATGAAGTCCCCAACTTTTATGGGGTTTCATTCAGTGTGAATACGCTCAATCTGAAAGAAATGATTGCAGAAAAGGTAAGGGCACTTATAACAAGAAACCAACCAAGGGACTATTTCGATGTCTATTACATATCAAAGAAATGGATTATAGACATGAAGTTGGTTGAGATTAAAACACTGGAAGCCGGAGAATCGTTTGACGTGGAAAGAGTATTCAGAAACGCACAAAAAATCCACAGCAAATGGAAAGACGATATTGATCCTCTTACAAACGATAAGCTCGATTTTCTGGAATGCATAAGGACATTGGAAAAACTCTTAAGGAAGAAAGGATGATATCATTATAGGATTTACATCTCAGTTCCACTTCTCTTCCTCGGCGCTCATAATTTTATTCCAAGTGCCCTCAGGTCGTTCTCCAGTTGCTTTGGTGAGGTGAATATTATTCCTTTCATCCCAAGTTTTGTTGCTTTACCAGCAAAATCTTTGCGGTCATCAATATAGACACATTCATCAGGTTTTAGATTAAGCTTTTCCAAAGTGTCACGGTAAATACGTTCATCGGGTTTCATTACACCAACTTTAAAAGAAAGTGTAACTGCATCAAAAAGCGGAAATACTTCAAGTGGCTTTAAATTATATTCAAAATCTTGCTTAGTTGTATTTGACATGACAGCTAATTTGTAATTTTTCTTTAGCTTTTTTACGATTTCATAAGTTCCTGGTATCTCTGTAAAAATATGAGTGAATGCAATATAGAATTCTTCCTTTGACATCGTAAGACCGCATATCTTAGTCACTGTCTCGAAGAACTGCTCCTCTGTTATTTCACTGGTTTCAATTTTTTTGGCAGCATTTGACTTAACATATATTATTTTTCTTAGCTCTTCAATTGTTTTTCCACAGTTACGAGAGAGTTTTCCGAGAAAAATGTTATTATCAAATGTACAAAGAACATTACCAAAATCGAAGATAACTGCACGAATCATAATACAATTTTGTTGAATTGATTAAAGTATTTTTATTGCATTTCGCTCATTATAATATCATGATAATTACACTCAAAGTCGGAGGCTCTGTTCTCTGCCCAACTGAAAGTCCGGATATGGATTTTATCTCAGGGCTTGCTGCGACGCTGAAGGGCCTTTCCAGCGAACACAGGATGGTTGTCGTTGTAGGTGGCGGCAGGCTCGCCAGGAAGATGATAGAAGATGAGAGGAAGCGCGGCGAATCATCTGACGACATCCTTCACAACATCGGCATAGAGGCTTCCAGAATGAACGCCAAGACGCTCATAGAAGCCCTTGGTGATGCCGCATTCAGCGGAATACCAAAAGACGAGGGTGGTGTGAGGGAAGCATTCAAAAAGGGGAAAATCGTGGTTCTTGGAGGTTTCAGGCCCGGACAGACGACTGATGCGGTGGCACTGCAGTCAGCAGAAGCGGTCGGCGCAGATCTTGTGATAATAGGCACTGACGTGAAGGGGGTCTACGACAGGGACCCTAAAAAACACAGTGATGCAGCTTTCATCTCTCTCATATCCGTCTCAGAGCTGAAAGACATGGCTGAGACCGGGTCTGTGTCTCCGGGAGCAAAGACCATAATAGACCCCGTGGCTGTCGCTGTGATAGAAAAAACCGGGCTGAAATGCATAGTGCTTGACATAAGGGATATGGAGAACCTTGAGAATGCTGTCGAGGGCAGGGATTTCAAGGGGACCGTAATCCAGTAGAATGTTTTTAAAGGTTTAAAGACAATGAGAGGTATTGCTCAAGTGATTCACAATGATAAAACTCGTATTATTTGACTTCGACGGTGTTCTGGTAAATTCCAACGAAGCATGGGTGGATGTGCAGAACCGGCTTGCGAAGGATATAGGTGTTGAGAGGAAAATATCATACGATTCCCTTAAGCCAATGTACGGAAAGCCATACATGGATGTTCTCAGGGGATTGCATCCCGAAGCGCGCCAGGACAGCGATGTCCTCACGACAATGTACAACAACATGATGGAAATAGCCGCGAGTGATGATTTTCTCAATTCATTCAGCACGATAACGGGTATAGAGGATTCGCTGACCAGACTCAAGAAGAAGTTCAAGCTGGCAGTAGCATCAGGCAACAACAAGAAGGTGCTGCACAGGTTCATAGAGAAGTTCGGACTGAATGGATATTTCGATTTCGTGGTTTCAGCTGATGAGGTTGAGAACGGAAAACCGCATCCTGACATGCTGAACAAGGCACTTGACCATTTCGGCCTGGAGCCGCACGAATGTGTCTATGTCGGTGACGCTGTCTCAGACATACAGGCAGCCAAGAAAGCAAAGATGTATTCAATAGCTGTGCTTTCAGGCGCACTCTCAAGGGAGGAGGCTACAGAGATGCAGCCCGACTTCATAGTAGAGGATGCAACCAATGTGCAGGCAGTGCTTGAATCCATGTCTTAGCCTGAAATCATAGACTTAGTGATGGATTGTCCTGCTCATTCTCGGAGACTGCGCTTCTTCCCATATCTCAATTAGCCTGCTGTACTTCTCCGTGTTGGCGGCTCCGGTGACTCCGAGCTTCAGTATGTCAGCTGAGAATGCAACGGAAAGGTCTGAAATCCAGCTGTCGCCTGTCTCGCTCCTTCCCCGGGAAAGCGCGAGCTTCATGCTCCTGTTCCTTGTGTAATCGTAAATGTCCGAAAGCCTGCTGACTGTGAAGAGTTCCCTGTTGTTTATGGTTATGCAGTTCGTGGGCCTGAACTTGTACGCGCGCTTTATCCTCCCGATATCAGCGTTGTAAAGAGATGCACCCGATACAATCGAATTGTCGAACCTGTGCGTGAGCTTCGCATGCTCCATGAAATCGGAAGACCTGAAAGGGTCCTCTATGTAGTCAATTTTATAGTGTTCCATCAAAGCTGACACCAGCGACATCTGCTCATCAGGGGAAATCTTCCTCTTTATGATGCTTCCGGCATTCTTCCTGTAATCATAATGCGTTCCGTTCCACAGCCTGCTTCCGTCCACCCTGAGTCCGATTCCCATGCCCCAGTCGCCCGCAATCTGGCTTACCAGATGAAGAATCTCCGTATCTCCGGCATCAGCGAGCCATCCGCCTGTCGGCCCACGACCCATCAGAATTCCCTTATCACGGAGCTCCTCTCCGGCGACTTTCCATGCCTCGTTCAGGCTTTTGAATGCATCCTCTATGGTTCTCTCCCTGTGCGGTATGAGCATGAATTCGGGCCAGACATTTCCCTCGGCGACTATTCCGAGTATGTACGGGAACCTGCCTGCGGGACCGCGCAGTTTCCAGAGCTCGTCATTGGTCGCAGCCTTAGCGGAAGCAAGGGAAAGAGCAAGGCTCATCGCGGGGTCAACATCACTCTCGTCAGAAAGAAGCTGCTCCAGAAGAGCATCGAATGAAATCCAGTCCTCTTCATTGAGCCCTGAGAAATTCGAGCGTATGGAAGAGAATATCCTCTTCATCCGGTTTATCTTCACTGTGCTGACGCCGTCCACGGGAACAGTCGCCTGAAAAACCTTCCCTGAATGCGTCCATAGCTTGGCCCTGAATGCATGCGATCCGGACCCGTTCAGTACCACGTGAAGCTTCAGGTTTTGTATCATGATAATGATTTGGTTAACCCATCTAAAAAACACGTTGGTATATATTATTAATATATTATTTTTTTTCTGTTCAAAATCGATATGCTGCAATGCATTTTTAAAACTTTTTATTAACTATCAAGCAGGGGGTGATGAAATGGGCTACGATCCGAGGGTGTACAAGCCTGACGAGGTTATAGATGTAGGGAATTGTATATACAATCTCGGCATGTCTTTCGATGACTATCTCAAGGAGAATGGCAATAAAATCGAATTGCTCAAAGGTGATGAAAAGTATGAGACGCTTTTCAGGGAAGAGGAGAGATACAAGTCTCTGAGGGACCAGTCCGCAAAAGCACTCCGGGATTTTGAGAAGAGGGTAGAACTTTTCGAAGAGGGAAGCAGCGAACGATGCTATCTGGAAGCTTTCAGAACATACGCCGTGACATACGCAACAGGAAAGGAGAACAGAAAAGGGGAATACAGGAGTGATGTGAGGAGATATGAGAACGATTCAGTAAGAAGGCATGAGCGTCTGAACAACGGCATTATCACGAAGCTATCCAATGTGCTGGAAGTGACAGGCGGCGCATTAGCAGGATACATCATAGCACCGTATGTGGCAAGCAAGCTTGGAATAGCTGACGAGACCACGATAGGGGAGCTGACCACGCTCGCGGCAATAGGAACAGCGGGAACAGTACTCGGTCTGGGAAACGTATACAAGACCTGGAGGAACACGAGGATAGACAAGATGCTTGACAGGAAAAAAGTGAAAGCTTTGAGAAAATACGGAAAAAGCATAGAAGGCGAGGCGGAAATGGCAATATCGAAGACAAACAGGAAGTTCACCGACCTTCTTGATGAGCTGTACGTCGAGGATGAGGGTGTAAGAAGATCTATAGACAATATGAAATCGAACTATTAGACCCTTCTTCTGCTCTCTATGGGTATGACTTCCTTCTTCCACTCAAGCTTTGCTATGTCCACGGGAGTTATCATTCCCTTTGGTATGCTGACAAGGATTGGGGCACCCTGTGAAATCTGCAGAGCCCTTGCTGAAAGTACTCTGACTTTTTCAAAATGCGAGTAATTTTCCTTTTCTCTCATGTAAGCACCAGAATTTTGATGAATGTATATACTAAGAGGACTCTTTATAAATGTTTATCCGATGTAACGGAGCTCTTCGCCGGATGCCTGTGACTTCGCGCTCTTCGCAAGTTCGGAAACAGCCTTCATCTGAAGCCCCTCGACCTTCTTGATGAACTCCTCCATCTCATCGACCTTCTTCTCCAGCTTGCTCTTGTCCACCTTGAGCTTGAGTATTTTCACAAGCGTGTCAAGGATGCACTCAGCTGCCTTCGGGTCGGTGACTATCGGGAAGCCGCTTGTCTGGCCAAGCATGCATAGACCCTTCATACCCCTTTCGTAACCTATTCCAAGCATGAGTCCTGCGGCTCCAACTATGTAGCCGACCTTCTCGCCGGCTGTGAATTCTATGCCATGCTTGGTGTATGCCTTCATGACGCTGTCATCAGTAACGCATCCAAGAACCTTCTCATTGGATTCCAGCTCGCCTGTTGCCAGCCCGCCGACAGTTATGATGTCCTTTACGCCGAACTTTTCTACGAAGCCGAGTATCTGCTCTATCACTTCGTAATGCCCGTTTGGGGAAAGGGACTGGCAGTCGCCTGTGAGAAAGATTATGTCTCGCTCTCCCGCCTTTTTGGATTTGTAGTAATGAAAATCATTCTTGAGAAGTTTTATGGTGCTTTTGTCATGAAGCATCACGAAGGGAAAGAACCATTCGGAGTAGAGTGAAGCGAATTTCTTTGCCTTGAGCTCGCTGATAAGATATCCGACAGCCACCCTTCCTATGTTACCGACACCTGGAAGGCCTACAAGGAGAAGTGGGTTCTTCAGTTTTGGCTTCTCAAGGACTTTTATACTGGTCATAAGCACTGTTTATTGTTTCTTCTTTCCTACTTATATATCAGAGGCGCTCAGCGCTCGTTTATGACAACGAGCGACTGTGTTTTTTCTATTCCGGGTATTGCCTGTAGCTTTTTGAACAGGAAATCGTCGAAAGCCTCAACGTCCCTTGTCCTTACACGGAGCACTATGTCCGTGGCCCCTGTCACTATGTCCGCGGACTCGACCTCGGGGAGCTTAATCATATCTTTAACGAGGTCATGCTGATTCCTTCCTGTCTCCCTCAGTACTTTGTAATCACAGGAAACTAGAAGTATGGCTGTGAATGTCTTTCCGAGCTTCCGGTGATCGACCTTCACTGTGTACTGTGTTATCACGCCTTCCTCCCTCAGCTTCCTTATCCTGTTATGCACAGTTGTGACCGGCATGAGCGTCTTCCTGGATATCTGCCTTGTGGTGAGGGAACTGTCAGCCTTCAGTATCTCGAGTATTTTTTCATCTTTCCTGTCCATATAGAACATATGTTCCATTTTATTTATAAAATTTGGTATATTTTGTATATTTTTCATAAAAAGTATGCATTGCGTTTAATAGCAATGCCGATCTTCAATTAATTCCAGTGATGTTATGTGCGGGATAATAGGGATATTCAATGAAGGGGAAGCATCAGGCCCAATTGAAGACGTGGCAATAAAGATGGCAAGGAAAGTCAGGCACAGGGGCCCTGACTGGAGCGGCATGTTTTCTGATGAAAGGGCCGTGCTTGCTCATGAAAGGCTCTCAATAATAGACATTGAGCATGGAGCACAGCCTCTTTATGACAAAAAGGAAGGCAGGGTCTTGTCTGTAAACGGGGAAATATACAACCACATGGAACTCATAAAGGATCTTAAGAAAAGCCATGACTGGAAGACAAAGTCAGACTGCGAGATACTGCTTTATCTATATGATGAATACGGCCCGGAATTTGTTGACATGCTTAGCGGCATATTCGCATTCATCATATACGACCAGAAGAAAGGCACGTATTTCATAGCAAGGGATCATATCGGGATAGTTCCATTGTACACTGGAAGGGATGACAAAGGAACATTCTATGTGGCAAGTGAGCTTAAGGCGCTTGAAGGCACCTGCAACACGATAGAGGAGTTTCCCCCAGGACATTACCTTGAATCTGGCATGAAGAAGCCCGCCAGGTGGTACAAGCCTGCATGGAGAGATGAGATGCCAAAAAAGGAGTTTTCCATGCAGGAATTAAAGAAGTCCCTT
>CAZXIU010000037.1:0-5945 GCA_964640865.1 uncultured archaeon
ATATACTGCATAGCTCCAAGCTTCAGGTCCGAGAAGAGCAGGACAAGGCATCATCTCGCAGAGTACTGGCACGCGGAAGCAGAGGTAGCGTGGATAGACCACGAAGAATCACTGAAAATCCAGGAAGGACTCATATCGCATATAGTTCAGACATGCCTTAAACACCACAGAAAAGATCTGGAGGAACTGGGCGCTGATGTAAAGATGCTTGAAAAAGTAAAGGCTCCGTTCAGAAGGCTGCCTTACAAGGAAGTCATAGAAATCATGAAAAAGAAGGGCGTGAAAATGAAATGGGGGGACGATGTCACAGACCTCCAGCTGAGGGCGCTCTCCGAAGATTTCGACAAGCCTTATTTCATAGTGAACTGGCCAAAGGAATCGAAGCCTTTCTACATGCTTGAGAATCCCAAGGACACGAAAACTGTCCTGAACGCGGACTGCATAGCTCCGGGGGATTCAGGCGGGGAGATAATAGGCGGTTCTGCAAGGGAAACCGACCCCAAGAAAATCCTCGCAAAACTCAAGGCAGAAGGAACAGACCCTGCCAATTACGGATGGTATCTGGATGTCAGGAGATTCGGCTCTGTGCCTCATGCCGGTTATGGCATGGGTGTAGAACGCCTGACGCAGTGGATATGCAATGTCGACCACATAAGGGACTGCATAGCATTCCCGCGAACCATAAACAGGGTTTATCCCTGATTAGCAGGCTTTTTAAATCCTTTGACGTTTTCTTTATTGAGGGCCCGTGGCTTAACTTGGATATAGCATCCGGCTTCGGCTTTGAGTGCCTGCAGGCATTTGGAGGAGATACCGGAGGGTTGGGGGTTCGAATCCCCTCGGGCTCATTAAAGTCAACTGAGGTGTTGTCATGAAAGTTGTGGGTATTTGCGGTTCGCACAGAAAGGAAAGCACGACGCTCTTCTTTTTGGAGAAGGCAATGGAAGCTATTGAAAAAGAAGGACTGGAAACGGAAATCATCACGCTCCATGACAAGAAGATAGGTCACTGCACAGTATGCAACCTTTGCGCCGAAAAATTCGAATGCAGCCAGAAAGACGGCATGACTGAAATTTATGAAAAAATGGCTGATGCGGATGCTATTATCATGGCAAGCCCCGCTTATTTCGCGATGGTAAGCGGGAAGTTGAAGAATTTCATGGACAGAACGCTTCCGTTAAGAAGAAACGGCATGAAGCTCAGCGGCAAGGTGTGCGGCGCGATTTCAGTCGGTGCATCAAGGAACGGCGGGCAGGAATTTGTCTGCCGCCAGATAACCACATGGGGCGGTGCACATGAAATGACTGCTGTGACTGACAAGAAGCATGCGCACTTCGGTGGTATTGCATGGGTACCTAGGGGTACGAAGCCTGAGGATGATAAAATAGGCATAGAGACATGCGAGAACCTGGGCAGGAAGATTGCCGAGGTGCTGAAGAGGTAATCATCCCGCAAAATCTATATGTCGGCATTGACCCTTTCTCTCGGGCAATCAAGGCCAGTGTTTTCTTTATAATCGGCTACTATCTTGATTAGTTCGCCTGATTTCAGTATCTGACCAACACGCAGTCCGTATTCATTCAGGCAGGCATCGTCATCTTCCTTTAATGACTGGTTAATGCATTTGGTCTTGTCTTTCTCTTTAAGACATGGTAGATAGAAATCATTACCAAGGCATTGAGTATCCAGCCCGTCAACAATCTCTATGTAAATGTCAGGGTTCGTTACGATTTCCCAATCAAGGTGAAATGTATTCGGCCGTTTTTCACCAACTTTGTCTCTCTTGGGAAGATTAAAGTGTTCTCTGTAACCATTTGGTAACGTCGGTTTCTTCGGATTATACTGATACAAACAGTTATAATATGCGCCCAGACGGCTTACATGATGGCCACGCAGTTTAATGTGACTGTCCATTTCATTCACTTCTCCCAGACCAGAAGACTCTCCCTCGTCTGGCCTACCTTTTCAACGCGGTTCTTCGTGCACCATCTCTTGCTGAGGACAATCACTTCCTTTGCATCGAAGCCAATGTGTTCTGCTATCTTGCTGAGTATGATGTCAGAATCCACAACACCCTCGGGGAAGCATCCGTTTCCGACCACTATGCCAACCTTCGCGCCATCCCTGGAGACCCTGTACATCTCCTTTATGACCTCATACATGTCATTGAAATAGGCAATCGATTGCGGATTGAAATTGCTTGCGTCTACTATGTTATCGAGCCTGTTCTTCTCCATGATTACCTTTTCCGGGTTTATGCCTATATGAGACCTCAGTGAAGAAAGTCCCATTCCCCTGAAAAACAGTTCCTCTTCTATGGAGTATATCTTTGAGTATTCTATCTTGTTGAGGTAAGGCGGGGATGTTATTATCCCGTCGATGCAGTTTCGCTCCACCTTGAGCTTCCTTGCGTCACCAAAGCCAACGGAGCATGAGGCTTTTGTGGACTCCAGAGACCTTATGTCATTTATCATGAATCCTATCTGTCTCTTGAGAAGCTTTCTCAGTGGAGGCACGGGATGCTTTCTGATTTTGATTACCGCACCGTCCTTCCATGCCCAGCTGCACTTCATCGTCACATTCATCAGCGCGAGCATGAAGAAGTCTCTTACAGAATTGTCTCCAATGTCCATTATCATGTCCCTGAAAAAGATGACATCATCCAGTGTCTGCCTCTTGAACGCGCGCTTTACAAGTGGATTAGATGTGCTGAAATCCTGCTGGACGAACCTCATGTTCATGATGGCATTTCCGGTATCCTCCAAAACATTTGCATCATATTTGCGCGTCTTCACAAGTGAAGCGAAAACTGCAGGAGGCTGGACATCGAACCCAATGGAATTGACACCCTTCTGCATGCATGCGAGCAGTGTCGTGCCGACACCGGCGAAAGGATCGAGTATTGTGTCGCCTCGTTCGATGCCGAATGATTCCAGAAGCCTGAAAACAAGGTCCCGGCTGTATCCCTCTTTGTAGTAGAACCAGTTGTATACAGGAAGTCTCTTGTTGGGAACGAACGTTGCCAGTTCTCCCCACTCCGGTTTCTCTCTTATTATCATAAGGATTATTCGCCGCTCACTTTCATAAACTGGGCAAGCATTGCCTCCAGCTGGATTTCCGGTGTGGAGCCCTGATTAAGCCTGAACTCGTACTCTCCGAGTATCTCTATAAGGGCAAGCTTCTTCTTCTCGTCGATGTCCATCCTGAATATGTGGGTGTGGATTGCCTTTAGTATGTCCTCGCCTGACAGCGACCTTGCCACTATCAGTTCGTAAAGCTTCTTTCTGGCGCCACTGAAATTTCCTGAAAGGGACAGTTCTATGAGCTCTTTCATATCATCGGGATTCACCTGCGAAACCATGCTGTAAACGCTTTCCTCTGTTATGCTTTCAAGCGTAGAGCATGCCTGAAGGACGTTGGTCGCCTTTCTCAGGTCGCCCTCGCTCACCTCGAAAACTGCATTGTAAGCACCGTCATCCATTTTGAGTTTTTCATTCTTGGCTATCCTCTCGGCATATTTCCTGACATCGTCCTTTGCAAGCCTTCTGAACCTGAAGACAGAGCATCTGGACTGGATTGGTTCGATTATGCGGCTGGAATAATTGCAGCTGAGTATGAACCTGCATACATCGGAATACTTCTCCATTGTCCTTCTGAGAGCCTGCTGCGCTTCGGGTGTCAGGGAGTCCGATTCATCCAGAAATATTATCTTGAAGTCGCTTCCCAGTGGCTTTACCATAGCGAAGTTCTTTATCCTTCCTCTCACGACATCTATTCCCCTCTGGTCAGATGCATTGGTCTCCTGAAAATTATCCTTCCAGTTTTCTCCGAAAAGCTCGTGCGCAAGGGCGAGGGCTGCTGTGGTCTTTCCTATTCCTGCAGGTCCTGCGAAAAGCATGTTCGGTATGCTTCCTTCTTTCACCCACGCCTTGAGCCTGTCAACGACATGAGCTTGGTTGACTATCTCGCTGAGCTTCTGCGGCCGGTATTTCTCGGTCCAAACCTGAAGAGACATAACAAAACATAAGAACCGGGATTTAAATGATTTGTTTCAGTGGTTAATTAAAACAAAAAGTGCCAAATAATCATATGAAACATCTGATAATTTCACTCCTGATGACACTGATTATCACTTCAGTCATGGTTTCAGCAGAGGCAATAAGCGACCCGGAAAGGATAAGCTACGCAGAGATAGAAGCAGTCCAGTCAGGGTACATAACACTGAACCCGAGTTCAGGCTCTGCAACTGCAGAAGACCTGAAGCTGACTCTTTATATACCTCAGACAGATATGAGGCAGACATCTGAAATAATCGATGTCATCGGTCCTGACGATTATTATATAAAAGAGGATGAATACGGAAATGACCAGATAGTCCTGACATGGGCAAGGCCTTCAATCGGAAGCAGACTGGAATACATAATCGAAAGCTCGACTGTAATCCGTTCCAAGTCCAGCAATGCAGTGAGAAACTTCGATGTCACGCCGCTGATCGAACCGTCGCCTGAAATATTAGAAGCTGCGTATGACATCAATTCCGGTAAGAATGATGTCATAAACATGCTCCGCCTGGCAACATGGATAAACGAGAATGTGAAATACGACCTTTCATGCGAAGATGAAGCATTTTCTGCGACATGGGTATTAGACGAAATGCGTGGCACGTGCGATGAATTCGCCAATCTCATGGTCTCCATGCTCAGCTCTCTTGGCTACAGCTCATGGTACGTGGCAGGGTACGCATTTCTCGGCGGCAGGCAGGAGGGAGGTGAGGAATTCGGCTCGCATGCATGGACCGAAGTCCGCATAGACGGCAAGACATACAGCGTCGACCCGACCTGGTCTGAATCACCTGTTGACGCCACACACATAACATTTGCAAGGCTTCCTGATTCCAACTTTACTGAGCACAGCGAAGTGAAGAGCCGGGACATAAGCATCGAGTGGAACAAGCTCGAGACAAGGCTCAGCCTCGTGGATTACACTGAAGAGCCAAGGCTCGAATTGGATATAGAAGCAGTGCCTTCAGAATCACTGGGTGGAGACTATGTGCTTCTGAAAGCCTATGTAACAGGCTCCGGATGCATGGCCACCAATATGAGAATAGCAAGCTGCATAGATGAAAAATCCAACGACCTCATAATTTTCAACAACACTGGTATTGCTGTCTCTTTCTGTGACAGCAATACATTCTACTGGATAGGCAAAACAGCTGAGATAAAGAGAGGAATGAAATACATGTGCCCTGTAACAGTTGCAGGCGGCGGGGGGATTGCAAAAAGCAGCGTGTCAATAGAGTCAAAGACAACAGACTTGTATGATATATTTGTTTCAACAGAGAAGGCGTTACTTCCAGGCGAGAACTTCGAGGTTGTGATAACCGCCCAGAACAGCGACTTCAGTGAAAGGCTGTTCAGCATAATTTCAATTGTCGGGAATTCCGTTGAGGAGAGTAACATTCTTGTGGACGGAATGGAGAGCAGCGTTGTCAGGCACACTCACACAGCACCCGAAACGCCGGGGACATACGACATAATGATATTTTCAAGTACAGGCGATATGAGAAAAAAAGTGCTTGAGGTTTTGAACAGCCAGCAATTCACAATAACAGGCATAGAATATCCAAAGAATCTGGAGCTCACGAATACAGGAAACTATACAGTTGAAGTACTGAACGGGGGTGAAAACGGTTCCGTGAAAGTGAGCATAAAGGTGGGTGATAAAAATGAGGAAGAGACACTTTTCATAGATGCGGGGGAAAGCGGTTCAGCTCATTTCGAAATGCAGTTCTCTTCCGAAGGCCGGAAAAACATTATAGTGTCACTGGTAAGCGAGGATGGATATGAGGACGGGTGGACCGGCAACACTATTGCATACAGGAGCGTTACTCTCAAGGAAAGCGTATCATCTGAACTGGAAAAATTCATACTCATGATTATCGATTT
>CAZXIU010000037.1:6045-8272 GCA_964640865.1 uncultured archaeon
GAAAGTTCTGGTAATTTTTATGAAGGCGTGCTCATGCCAAGAATAGAGACAGGAGACACGAACTGCATTGTTCTTAAGCTTGAAAACGGGTACAACGTCGGAGTGAAATGTGCGAATGCCAAGATAACAAAAGCCGGTTCAGGAGGCAGTCGAAAGAAAGCACATGATTCCGGCGCACTCAAATTCAGCAGCAAAAACCCAAGTGTATCGCTGATAACAACAGGCGGTACGATAACAAGCAAGGTTGACTACAAGACAGGAGGCGTGACCAGCCTTGCCAACGCTGACGAGCTTCTGCAGAAAGTCCCTCAGCTGGCAGATTTCGTGAAGCTGAAGATTGAGTCGCCATTCATTACAATGAGCGAGAGCCTGACGCACGAACACTGGCAGAAACTTGCAAAGGTTGTCGCAAAAGAACTGAAAAGCAATGATGGTGTGATAGTCACGCAGGGAACCGATACCCTCCATTACACTGCAGCTGCGCTTTCATTCATGCTGAAAGGGCTTGACAAACCTGTAATTGTCACAGGAGCGCAAAGGTCAACAGACAGGGGTTCATCGGACGGTTTCATGAACCTTATCTGCAGTGCCAGAATTGCCATATCAGACATGGCAGGCGTCGGGGTGTGCATGCACGGGACTGTGAATGACGATTATTGCATATTCACAAGGGGCACAAAGGTAAGGAAGATGCATACATCGAGGAGGGACGCATTCAGGCCTATAAATGATATTCCGCTTGCAAAGGTCTGGCCTGACGGCAGGATAGAAAAGCTTCAGGAAGTACCAAAAAGGGGAAAACTTGGCGCAAAGGCTGATACTTTATTTGAAGAGAAGGTCGCTATAATAAAGTCATATCCGGGATGCGGCCCTGGAATCATAGATTACTACGTAGGCAAAGGATACAAGGGACTTGTACTTGGTGCAACGGGTCTTGGTCAAGTTCCCACATACGGAAAGAATTCATGGCTGAAAAGCATAAAGAAAGCCACGGAAAAGGGTGTGCTTGTCTGCGGGGCTGCGGAAACACTCTATGGAAGGATGAATCCGAATGTATACACCGAAGGCAGGCTTTGCAGGGAAGCGGGTGTCTTCTATCTTGAGGATATGCCAATTGAAACCGCATATGTGAAGCTTGGCTGGGTGCTTGGTCACACGAAAAGCATCGAAAAGGCAAAAGAGATGATGCTCACGAACTATGCAGGAGAAATAAGCAAAAGAACCATTCAGGGCGCATTCCTTTACTGAACATTTACACGACCTTCGCGGTCTATCTCGCCTTTTCTTATCCTCATGTCAGAGACGGTCTTCCCGTCCTCGGCAAGCTCCCATTTTATTTCAACTATCTCCAGCGGCGTGAGGCAGTTCTCTGAGCGCATCATGTTTATCTTTTCTGCATTCTTTCTTGTCTCCTCTGAAACAACTATATGAGTAAGGTCCGGCCTCAGCCCCTCGCTGAAGGGATTATCTATCTTGACTATCTCAGACTTTTCAAGCCACTGACTTTTTTTGAGAAATTCAGTAAGCTTTGACTTCCTCTTTTCGTAGGTGTCTATGTGCCATGAGAGATGCTTGTCCTTCACCATTCCGTCCGAGGTAAGGCACACAAGGACATTTCCTCCAAGGCTGAAGGCTTTCTCAAGTATCTTCCTGTGACCCGTATGGAGGCTGTCGAAAGTGCCGCCGACCAGAATGTAGCTCATAATTATATTTACGCCGGGTAAAAATAACTTATGCCTAATATTTTGCCGTGCTCCGGAACAGCCAGACTGGCTGAAAGCATATCTAAAATTTCCGGGTTCACATTAATCAAAAAGAATGTAAATAAATTTCCTGACGGAGAGATGCACATAAAGCTTGAGAATGTCGATTTTAAGGGAGATGTCGTTTACATACTGCAGTCGCTTTTTCCTTATCAGAACAATTCCATAGTTGAACTTCTTCTCACAATAAACGCAGTCTGTGAGTCAGGAGGGCGTGCGGTGGCAGTTGTCCCTTATATGTCATACTCAAGGCAGGACAAGTTATTTGAGAAGGGTGAGGCGTTTTCCCTGAAAGCCATTCTCATGTCCATGAAAGCGTGCGGTGCGGAACGCCTTATTACAGTTGACCCTCATTTCAGCCGCAGGGAAGGAAAATCACTGATGTTTGGCCTGACTGTGACATCACTCAGCGCGTCAAAGGCAGTTTATGATTATGCAAAATCTGTCAATGGCAGTATTGTCTT
>CAZXIU010000038.1:0-8085 GCA_964640865.1 uncultured archaeon
GCTCTATCCTGACTGCGGCCTTTCCTCTCAGGAGATGCGAGACGTTGAGGAATGCGCCCAATGACCTTGATATTATGGTTGCCCATCCGGCACCGACAAGCCCCATCGCAGGTACCGGCCCGAAGCCAAAGATGAATATCGGGTCGAGTATTATATTCGCTATAACGGACACAGCGAGGTTCCTTGTAGGCGTCTTTGAGTCGCCTCCTGCCTGTATTATGCCCTGCGACAGGAACCCTATGAAAAGGAACATGAAACCTATGAAGATGAGGTTGGCATAAGCGACTGTCATCTGAAGAACTTCCCCGTGTACCCCCATGAACTCGAAGAGCGGCGGCGAGAACATTATGCCGAACACTGCCACCGCGATGCCGACCAGCACGGCCGCAAGCAGCGAGTGCTCGGCTATATTGGATGCATCATCATGCTTCTTGGCGCCGAGCGCCTGCGACACGAGAGCGGTTGTTCCGACTGCAAGTCCTACTGCAATGGCTATGAATATGAATACCACAGGGAATGTCACGCTTATCGCAGCAAGCTGCTCAGAGCCGAGCATGCCCACGTAAAACGTGTCTATTATATTGAATGCGGTCTGGAGGAACATGCCGAGGACTATGGGCGCAGCCAGGAAAAATATAGTCCTGCCTATCGGACCTTTGGCCAGGTCCTTTCCGCGTCTGTCTCCGTTCATAAAAACACATCTATAGTGACATTGAAGCCTTATAAATATTCAGATGGTTCCGTAATCATTTAAGAGGACTGAACACAAAAAGAATGAAATGGACGTTATTGCATTCATCACATTGAACTGGTACAGCTACATAATGATACCGCTTCTCATATTTGCTGCGAGGATAGTGGACGTCAGCATCGGCACCATACGCGTCATATTCATCGCTAGGGGACTGAAAATTTTCGCTCCTGTTCTGGGATTCTTCGAGGTGCTCATCTGGCTAATTGCAATACAGAACATACTTGCCAACCTCACGAACGTGTTCTGCTACATCGGATATGCAGGCGGATTCGCAACAGGGACATACATCGGCATGCTGCTCGAGGAGAAGATTTCCATGGGCAAGGTCATAATAAGGATAATAACAGGGAAGGATGCAAGCAGCCTTCTGGAAGCGCTCAAGAAGGCGAGGTGCACAGTGACCAGCACCGGCGCGGAAGGCCCGGACGGCAATGTCAAGCTCATACTCTCGGTATTCGACAGGCAGGACCTGCATAAGGTGATAAGGCTCATAAAGAAGCACGATCCCACGGCATTTTATTCGGTGGAAGACGTCAGGCTGGCAAGTGATATAGTGAAAGAAGCTGTCCACAACAAGAAGACATTCAGGCATCACTTCATGAGGCATGCTGTCAGGAAGTAGTATTTACATATCATTTCGATATTAAAATTTTAGTGGTATAATCTTGATTATGAATAAATACATCCCGGAAAAATTCATGTTGATGGCTCATGCCGATAACAATGAAGCCATGTTCATAGGATATGACCATGAAAGAGTTGAGATTGACCTCAGCTACTGGGGAACCGTTCATACTGATGTCCTTCCCGGGAACATGGTGATAAGTCCGCTCAGAAACAGTGCGGAAAGCATAATCGACTGCTATCGCGAGCTCGAGAGGTTGTACACGAAAGACGCAAATGGTTTCACATTCAACAAAGCTATGGATGTAATTGAAAACACCATAGTCCTGAATGAAAGCGGGAAGACAATAGCCCAGTCAAGGAAGGAAACATCGGAATCCTTCTAATCCCTGAAGCAGTACTGCGTCTCCTGGAAAGGCTTCCTGAATTCGACTACTTCCTTCGCAACATCTGATGGCGCTTTCTTGTCAATGACGACCTTCTTCATGAGTGCCGCTATTTCCTTCATCTCGGTTTCCTTCATGCCAATCCTTGTCATTTCCTGGACTCCTATTCTCAATCCTGATGGATTCGATGCGCTCCTGTCAGCGTCACATGCCAGAAGGTTCTTGTTCAGAACGATGTTCGCGTTCTCAAGCTTTACGGCCACATCCGTGCCGCCCCCGTTCTTCTCGACATTGATGAGTATCTGGTGGGATTTCGTAAAGCCTTTTCCCTCGGCGAGTGTGTCAAATCCCAGTTCGTACGTCGCCTGCCCGAGAGCCTGCGCATTGCTGACCACCTGAGCCGCATACTCTTCCCCGTATTCCATCATCTCGTGGATGGTTATGGCCATCGCCGGTATCCTGTGCAGGTGATGGTTCGATATCAGACCGGGGAAGACCTTGGCCTGGAGCTTCTTCCACATCTCGTCGCTGGTATTGCCTAGTATAAGCCCTCCCTGCGGACCTGGAAAAGTCTTGTGGGTGGACGATGTCATCAGCTCGGCACCCTCTTTCATGGGGTCCTGAAACTGCTTCCCTGCTATCAGTCCGAGAACGTGCGCGGCATCGTAGAGCAGCTTCGCTCCTATGTCATCGCAGACTTCCCGGACTTCCTTCACAGGATGGGGGAAAAGTATCACAGAGCCTCCCAGTGTCACTACATTGGGCTTTATCTCGCGTATCTTTTTCAGCGTGGCGTCTGTGTCTATGTTGTATTCCTTCTCATCGAAGACCGCGTGCTCCACCCTGTAGCCGAGTATGCCCGCGATGCCGAATGATTCATGTGAAATATGAGAGCCTCCCATGAGTCCCGGGCTCATCAGTATGTCGCCGTGACCTCCAAGCGTAGCGAATGCCGCCATGTTGGCTGTCCCTCCTGAAAGTACCCGAAGCTCTGCCTGCCTGACGCCGAACAGCTTTCTGGCCATTTCAGTTGTCTTGTCCTCTATGGGGTCAATGTACTTCGCACCCTGATAATACCTCTTGTAAGGCGAACCTTCAGCATAACGGTGCATGAAATCGGACATATACACCTTTTCAGCAGCCTCGGACATGCGGTTCTCGCTGGCTATCATGTTTATGCATTCCTTCATCCTCCACTGATTCTGCTTTTCAACCAAATCGAAGACTTCTTTCCTTTCCATAAAATCACTTCCTTAGCTTCAGCATTACCGGAAGGTCAATGTCCACTTCTCCGCCTGCAGCTTCGTTGACTTCCTTTTTGACATCTTCAGGGACAATATGGCCAAGGGCTTCTGTCAGGTCTATGCTCAGCCACTCTCCGTCTTTCATCTTGTTGAATTCTTCTCTGCGCTTTTCTACTGCCTCATTCATCTTGGCTATCATGCTGTCGGCATCCGGCTTGCATTTGCCTTTGCCACGGCCGCGGCACCTGCCTTCGGATATGCAGTGCGGTCCTGCTCCGCTGAACAGCCTGGGTGCTGTCATCATTCCCATTGCATACAGCGCATAAGCGACTATCCTTATCTCCCACTGCGCATCGAAGCAGCATCTCTGCGACATCACGTGCATGAGCTCCTCAGCGTTCATCGCTGTTGTCAGGTGAGTCTTGACCCCTATGGGAAGCGCGAACCTTGCGTCCTCGGCAGGCACTCCCTGCTTCACGAGCGACTCGTACGTCTTTGCGGCATTAAGCTGGCTTTTGACATATTCGGTTATCGCTGATGCGCCCTTTTTGGATATCTCCGGAGGAACCTGAAACCATGAATAATTTTCCGTGGAAATCTTGGTGTACCTGAGGCTCTGCTGCATGTGCGCGGCTATCCTGTACCTGACCCACTGGTGGGTGAATGCTCTCGAAACATCTTTCACTGAAAATACGAAGAACGGTATGTCGAGTACAGAGCTGAGCTTCATGTCCTTCGCGTACTTGAGCATGGCGTCAACCTGCTCGTCCGTGACATCGTACTCAGCCCCGGCCTGCTCAGTTGTGGTTGCCCATGCAGCGCCTCCTAGCGTCTTCTCCGGGTTCCTGAGATAATTCATCAGAAGAATTTCCATACAACAATACTGCCACTGTGATATAAAAATTTTCCAGCTTTCCAATACTTTTTTAAGTGCATCAATCTTATACATAACCAGATAAGGAGTTTAGTATGTCATTCGAAGGAAGGGATAACTTCAAGAGAGAGTTCCACAAAGCAACATGTTCAGACTGTGGTGCCGAATGTGAAGTGCCATTCAAGCCAAGTGAAGACAGGCCTGTTTACTGCAGAGACTGCTTCCAGAAGCACAAGAAGCCCAGGAAGTTCTAAGTTATTCCTAGTTTAGTGCACTTATTATTCATATTCTATTTAATTTCAACACCGGGACACGTCTATAAATCCGGACTTTACAATAATTAATTAAATAAAAACAGGCTGGGACATATAATTCCAATAGTGGTTAAGAATGATGCTAGGAAAGATACACGGAAGGGTGACGACAACTGAATTCAACTTTGAGGCGGAAGCCCAGATAAAGAAACTGGACTTCGTGGTTGTAAAGACACAGGAAGGCGAGTGGGCTACTGCTTACATAGATAACATCACCCGTTATGGTGACACGACACTTGCCGAATGTAGGGTCATAGGCTACCGCAACAACCGCGGATTCCTTGTTGTCCCGAATGTCCCATTTGCGCCTGAAACGCCTGTTTTCTCAGCATCGGAAGACCAGATAAGGAACACATTAGGCATTCCCGATTCAGGCCTGTATATAGGCATCTTGGACGGATACAACATCAAGGTGAACCTTCCCATAAAGCAGCTGGTGACGAAGCACGTCTCGATTCTTGCCAAGACAGGCGCCGGAAAGAGCTACATGGCAGGCGTCCTCATGGAGGAATTCGCTGAGAACAGGACACCTGTTGTCATAATGGACCCTCATGGCGAATATGCCTCCCTCAGCGTCGCTAACGATGAGGAGAAGGAACTGAAGTTCGCTGAGAAGTTCGGCGTGGAGCCCAAGTCATACCAGGACCAGATAAAGCGCTTTACCATTGAAGACGGCAGCCTGCGGCTGAATTCTAGGCTCACTGCCGACGAGCTCTTCCACTGCCTGCCTGTAAAGGTTTCCGGGACGCAGAAGGGACTGATATATTCCGCAATGAGGAACCTCGGAGGAAAGGATTATTCTCTCAACGACCTCATAAATGAGATAAGCACGCTTCCGTCCCAGTCAAAATGGAACCTCATTTCAGCGCTTGAGTTCCTTGACAAGACCAAGCTGTTTTCGCATGATTTTACAAAGCCCGAAGACCTTGTCAAGCCGGGACAGATATCGATAATCGATGTAAAGTTCGCAAGGCCGGAGATACAGCAGACCATAGTATTCAAGCTTGCCAATGAGCTGTTTGCAGCAAGGAAGGCGAACAAGGTTCCCGGATTCTTCCTTGTCCTTGAGGAAGCCCACAACTTCTGCCCCGAGAGGGGATTCGGGGAGGTTGCGTCATCTTCCATAGTCAGGACAATCGCGTCCGAAGGAAGGAAATTCGGACTAAGCCTCTGTGTCATAACCCAGCGTCCCGCAAGGGTTGACAAGAATGTGCTTTCCCAGTGCAACACCCAGATTATAATGAAGGTCACGAATCCCAACGACCTGAAGGCCATTACCGATTCAGCCGAGGGCATAACAGCCGGCATGAGGGATGAGATAAGGGACCTTCCTGTCGGCAGCGCCCTTGTTGTCGGCGTCACCGAGCATCCTATGCTCACTGAGATAAGGATACGGAGAAGCAAGCACGGGGGCGAGGCAGTTGCCATGCCTGTTAAAGGCGGGCCCATGAAGGTCAGGAACACCACGCTTCCGCCAAGGTTCAGCAGGCAGGACATAGAAGCCGGGCACAAGGAAGCCAATGTCTACCGGGTGAACTATCCAGTCTGGGAACTGAAGGGAACAGTCAGCGGCCAGATAGGGAAGCTTTTCATAGACGGTCTCATAGGTGAGGTCATGTACGAGTCCCAGGGCGAGCTGAAGAGGACCAATGGACTCAAGAGCCTTGTCACGCTTTCATCAGTAGAGAGGAAGATAATATCCAGTCTCCTTTCGCTGAAGTACGGGAACCTTGACAAGGTCGCCACTTCAACAAGGCTCATGAACAACGACTGCCACAGGCTGCTGAAGAACCTGATGGGCAAGGGGCTGGTGACAAGCGACGGATACAACTTCCGCCCGGTGAGGGTCAAGATACCCGGGGACATAATGAGCCTCGGATTCAGCGAGGACTCGAAGGAGATGGAGCTTGAGGGGAAGATAATGAACTTCTCCGTGCCGAGGGACACTGCCGAGAAGGTAGCAGGCCTGTTCGGCATGCAGGTCGAATCCTCAAACATGATTTACTATCCATACTGGCTTGTTGTCTACAGCAACAGGAAGGCTCTTGTGGACGGCTTGACAAAGAAAGTGGACATAGAAGCCACAAGGGAAGTAATGGGAATGATTCGCTGATTTCGGAAATTATTTAAAATTCCCCGTACATTTTCATACACATTGCCTCGGTGGCTCAGTGGTTAGAGCGCCGCGCTCATAATGTCTTTATGAGCTATGATGCGCAGTAAGTCTGCGCGATGACATAAGAAACGCGGAGGCCGTGGGTTCAAATCCCGCCCGAGGCATTCTTTCTTTTTAAGCAGTTTCTGATAATCTAATAATATGAGAGACCATTCCGCAGAAAGGGACACCACGCGCTTCAGGAAATTCGTCAAGCGCATACTCGGAAAGAGAAGCGGCAGGCGCGGGAAGCAAAACTGACATTGCTAATTGCTTTTCTTCTCTATCTCCCTCAGGTACTTCATCATGTCGGTCATGGTGACTATGCCTATCACGTGGTCATTGTTGATTATCGGCAGCTTCTTTATTCCCATGTTTTCCATGATGTCCACGGCATCCTCTATCGTGCTGTTCTTGTTGAGCGTTATGAGTTTCCTTGACATCACGTCAGCCACCTTTATTTCATCAGGGTTAAGTCCGTTGGCCACAACCTTCTGGACTATGTCCCTCTCAGTGAGAATTCCCACAGGGCCTTTTTCATCGACAACAACAAGGCATCCTATTCCAACAGCCTTCAGAATCTGGCCGGCATACTTTATGCTCTTGTCAGGATGAATCATTGTCACTTCCGTGTGCATTCGTTCCTCAAGCATGTGTGCCATGATTAGAATTTGTCTGCAATTCTTAAAAACATTGCTTTCCTACTCAATCGAGAAGTACAGCCGGCGGTTGTTCTTTCCCTTGTTCTCGCACTTCACGAGCTTTATCGGACCTATCTCCTTCGTGTTCTTCACATGCGTGCCGCCGTCAGCCTGCCTGTCTATCCCCTTTATGTCGACTATGCGTATCTCATTTATCCCCGGCGGAAGGCCCTTTGCGAGCTTTGAAAGTCCCTCCTCTTTCCCGGCATCTTCCCGCGTTATGAAAGAGACCTCCACATCCGCGCCCTTTGCCGCCTTTTCGCTGGCTTCTTTCACGAAGCTGTCCATGACCGAAGGGTCATAATCATCGAGCGAGAAGTCTATTCTCGTCTTGTCAGCGGATATCTGGTTGCCTGTTATCAGCGCGCCTGTCCTTTCGTTTATTATGCCGCTTATTATGTGGGATGCCGTATGCGACCTCATGTGCTTGTACCTGCGGTCCCAGTTTATCTCGCACCTGACCGTATCGCCCTCGTTTATCTGGTCAGGTCCCTGTGCTTTCACTTCGTGGCTTATCTCGCCGCCGAACTTCCCGACGAAAACCACGTCAAAAACAGCACTGTCCGAAAGCCTTGTCATCTTTCCTGTGTCGTAAGGCTGGCCTCCTGCGTTGGGATAGAATGCGGTTTTGTCGAGCACCACGAATTTTCCGTCACTGACCTTTGTCACAGTGGCCTCGAATTCCCTGAGATAGGAATCTGTCATGTAGAGTGCTCTCATGAAAGATTATTTGACTGTCCTATTTTTATTACTTTTCATTTGTATGCATAGCATGAGAACCGAGGCAAGAAAGTGGTTCGATAATGTCTATGATGGTATCAGAGGAACGGGATTCATACATCCGTTCGGATATTTTACGAATGAAGTGACTGATGAGGAAATATGTATGCAATACGGGATATTCGGAATCACTCTGCCCAAGAAAAGACTGAAATATCTCAGTGATACATTCAAGCGATTCAGAGAGAGCATGCCCAATCTGGAAGAATTCGCCGAAGAGAAGGATGATATTCTGAAAAAAATCGTACCAGAG
>CAZXIU010000039.1:0-7937 GCA_964640865.1 uncultured archaeon
TATGCCGACCCTGTTGTTCACATCGTCTATTGTAAGAATGCCTGCTATCGTCCCCGCATCTATCTCCTCTGCAGGATGCCCGGGATTCGCCGCTGCATCAGCAGGCAGAGCAGAAACTAAGAGCACTGCTCCGAGAATGAATATGAAAAGCACTAATGACTTCATTAATTAAGTAATTGTAAGTGAGTAAATAAAAAACTGCTGGTGATACTATTCACCTGTGTTCCGGATTTCGAAAACACTGAATTTCTTCCTTATGACATTGCCTATATTTGTGATGAATGAATCCGGATACGGAGGGGCTTCTGCAAATCGGGGGTCTATTGTGCTGCCTTTTGGGGCGAACTGCTGAAGGACGTATTTCTTTGCGCCATTTATGCTCTGCGCTATGTCCAGTATGTCTTTCGTCTGATGTATCACCGGAACCACGGTTGTCCTGAATTCGTAGTCTATGCCGCTTTCCATGAGCAGCTTCACGCTTTTCAGGACATTATTGAAAAGCTCCATGTTTTCGGTTCCCGTGGCTATTCTATATTTCTCCCATACGAGAGGAGCCTTGATGTCCATTGCCACGAAATCCACGAGACCTTCCTTAAGGAGCTTCTTCAGCATGCCGTAGCTGGTTCCGTTTGTTTCAAGTGCCGGGGATATGCCGAGTTCCCTTATCTTCCAGAAGAAGTCCGGTAGGTCTTCGTGCATGGTCGGCTCCCCTCCTGTCACTATGACGCCCTGATACAGTCCTTTTCTGGCTTTCAGGAAATCCAGGACTTCCTTCTCGGTTATCTTCGGGAACTTTTCAGGCGAAAGGACAACGTCACGGTTGTAGCAGAACGGGCACCGGAAGTTGCAGCCGCCTGTGAACAGAACCGTTGACACCTTTCCGGGATACTCCATCAGCGAAGTCTTCTGCCATCCCCTGAAAATCATAGCCATATCAATCACTTCATGACAGCGTTCGGAACTAATAGCCTTTCATTTCCTGCTCTGTGTAAACGCCTGTGTCTTCCTTTATCCATTCGTCAACGCTGTAGGTCTTCTCGCCCTGCGGGGCCTTGACAATGACATCTTTGAGACCTGAGTTTATTATCATCCTCTTGCACATTTTGCAGGGTTTGGCTTCCGCTATGCTGTCATCCTCTACATTTTCACCGTAAAGGTAAAGCGTTCCTCCGAGCAGGCTCACGCCTGACCTTGCCGCATTGATGATGGCATTCATCTCTGCGTGAACGCTTCTGCAGAGCTCGTACCTTTCGCCTGCTGGTATCTTCATCTCCTGGCGCAGGCATTTCCCGAGGTCCAGGCAGTTTGGCGTGCCTCTCGGCGCACCCACGTAACCTGTAGAAATTATCTGGTCGTTTTTGAGAATAACAGCCCCGAACCGCCTCCGCAGGCAGGTGGACCTCTTGCTCACTTCCCTGGCAATGTTCAGGTAGTAATCCGTTTTCTCAGGCCTTTTTGACATACAAATTCTTTCTCCTCTTTCTTTAAAGGTTTAACACTTCTTGTCCATTGTCTGTACTGTAAGCTGCTTGTCGTATGTCTTCCTGTCCTTGAACTCTTCCTGCTTTCCTTCGTTCCACTGTTCTACTGGCCTTAAATATCCCACGGACCTTGACCATACTTCGCATTTTGTTCTTTCTGCCATATTATTTACCTCCCTTTGCTACTTTTACAAAACCTGACTCCTGGTCGCAGGTCGGGCAGTATTCGTGCTCGCCTGCTATGTACCCGTGAACCGGGCATATACTGAAACTCGGGGTCAGGGTGAAATAAGGAAGATGGAAGTTCTCGGCTATTGTCCTTACAAGCGTCTTTGTGGCATTTATGCTCGGAAGCTTCTCGCCTATGAATCCGTGCAGCACTGTTCCGCCGGTGTACTTCGTCTGAAGTTCATCCTGCTTCTCAAGTGCCTCGAAGATGTCATCCGTGTGGCCGACCGGAAGTTGCGTGCTGTTGGTGTAATATGGCTTGGCGTTCTTCTTTCCGTACTTCTTGATGTTGTATATCTTTATATCCGGATGAAGCTTCCTGTCGATTCTTGCCAGCCTGTATGATGTGCCTTCTGCCGGCGTTGCCTCAAGATTGAAGATATCGCCTGTCTCTTCCTGGTATTCCATGAGCTTGTCCCTCATGAAGTCCATGACCTTCAGCGCGAAGTTCCTTCCTTCTTCTGTTGTTATGTCGTGCCCGGAGAAGTTCAGCAGCGCGTCGTTCATGCCTATCACGCCTATGGTGGAGAAGTGGTTCTTCCAGTAGGTCTTGTGCGCCTTTTTTATGTCCCTAAGGTAGAACTTGCTGTAAGGATAAAGGCCGCTCTCCGTGAACTGCTCAAGTATCTTCCTCTTGATTATAAGGCTTTCCTTGGCAAGTTCCATCCTCTCCTCGAGTATCTCGAAGAAGTCCTTCTCGTCCTCGGCTTCGTATGCTATCCTTGGAAGGTTTATTGTCACAACACCCACAGAGCCTGTGAGCGGATTGGCTCCGAAAAGGCCTCCTCCCCTCTTCTGAAGCACCCTGTTATCCAGCCTGAGCCTGCAATTATGTGTCAGAATACCCGTTGTTCCTATAGTAAACACAGGGTCTCCGGTGTCTACTTCAAAGCAGTATGCATTACTCTTTCCTGATTTTTCAATGGATTTTATTTTTATCCACAAGCGGCCGTTTTTCTTAAACCATATGTCGCCGTATTTTTTTCTGTTAAGCTGATAAACAAGGACTGCGTAGTTTGGTTCTTTGCCAAGCCGGCCTTTTCTATCATCCTTGTATATGCTCGTAGTGGTTCCCAAAGTCGCAGAAAGCATATTAAGGGTCTCGACCATGCCCCATGATGATGTGTATATTCTGTTTCTGTTTCCACCGTCAGTCGCGTAATGCCCTTCAAGAACACCTCTTCTGAAGTCTTCACTCATTTCGAACACGCGGGCAGAGTAATGTTTATCCCTTCTTTGACCCTCTACGAAATCCCTGCAGAGACCGACTGCAGCTTTTGAGTGGATTTTTAATGTCACAAGTTTTGTTTTTTTGTACTCTTTAACAGAGTGATGTGCTCCGAAGATTTTTTCTGATATATCTACAAGCTTGTTCAGCGTGCTTTTCTTGTCACCTTCTCCCAGCGAGAATACGACACTCGTATCTCCGTCGAATGATCCATCTCCGGCAAATGCACCAACAAAGAATCCTGTTTCACTGTTACCTCCGCATCCTTTGTAAGTATTGAGGGAATAGGGAAGGAACATGCCATTAGAAAGATTCCCCCCTTTAATGACTGAAGCCTTTTTGGAGTTCTTGTCAGTCATCACGAAATTCAGATGCTCTTCAGACATCCTTACTTCATGACCGTTTTCCAATGTAACACTCATCATTTTTTGATTACTGAACTTGTTGAATCGTCCTTTCACAAATTTGCCGTCACTGAATATTTCATACGTGTCTTTCTTTGAATTTCCTTCAACTATATTTATAATACTCGAATATTCAAGTCCACGATTTCTTGAGGACTTTATCAGTATCTTTTCTTTTCCTCCAAGAGGGCACATAGACCTTGCATCTTCAGGCTTCATGTCTGAGTTTATGAAATTTGAGAAATACGGGATGCCGTACTTGGATGTCATCTCCCACAGCGGCTCCAGTTCTTTTTTATTCCATGGGAAGTCCTTTGTCACATTGTACGTGGGTATGGGGAATGTGAACGGCCTTCCTGAGGCATCTCCCTGAAGCATTGTCTCCGCAAATGCCTGATTGAGCATGTCCATTTCCTTCTGGTAATCACCGTATGTGGTATCCTGTGGAACGCCTCCTATGATTACAGGCTTGTCCCTGAAGAACGACGGCGGAGTGAGGTCCATTGTTATATTAGTAAATGGAGTTTGGAAACCGACACGAGTCGGAACATTCATGTTGAAAAGGAATTTCTGCATCGACTGCTTTACTCCCCTGTAGTCAAGCCCGTCAACCCTTATGAACGGCGCCATGAGCGTGTCGAAGTTCGAAAGCGCCTGCGCTCCTGCAGCCTCTCCCTGAAGGGTGTACATGAAATTGACTATCTGCATCAGCGCGACATCCAGATGCTTTGCGGGCTTGCTCTCTATCTTGCCGCGGACTCCGCGGAATCCTGACATCAGAAGGTCCTCAAGGTCCCACCCCACGCAATAAGGACCCAGTGTGCCGAGGTCATGTATGTGGAACTCGCCTTTGACATGCGCATCCCTTATCTCTTTCGGATACACGCTGTTGAGCCAGTAGTTTGATATAACTTTAGAGGTTATGTGTACATTCAGTCCCTGGAGCGAATAAGTCATGTTGCTGTTCTCCCTCACCCTCCAGTCCAGCTCTTCTATGTAATCATCAACTATTGTTATGTCGCGGAGCAGCTTGCTGACCTCACGGATGTTCTTCCTCTGCTCCCTGTAAAGTATGTAAGCCTTGGCTGTCTTGGCGTGGCCTGCCTCTATCAGCGACTTCTCGACAATGTCCTGAACGTGCTCGACACCGGGTATCCCGTCTCCCTCATATTTCCTTTCGATGACTTTCGCTATGTCAGCGGAAAGCTTCTCCGCTATGCTCCTGTCCTTTCCTCCCACTGACTGGGCCGCTCCCCAGATTGCCTCTGTTATCTTGCCGGCGTCGAAAGGCACGACCCTTCCGTCCCTCTTCCTTATCTTCTGAACCTTTGTCTTCCTCATACTCGTTCCTCCAAGTTATTAAAATTCTTGCTTTTGAGCTCAATGCTTTCCCTAAGCTTCCTAAGCTCTTCCTCGAATGAGCTCAGGTCGGTGAATTCCCTGTAGACTGAAGCGAACCTTATGTAAGCGACCTTGTCAAGGTCCTTCAGCCTGTCCATCACAAGCCTTCCTATCTCAGTGCTCTCGACTTCCTTTTCCTCCTGATTCCTCAGCTCCGCCTCAACTGCGTTGACAAGCTTTTCGATGCTTCCCCTGGGTATTTCCCTCTTTTCGCATGACCTGAGGACACCTGCGAGGAGCTTGTTCCTGTCGAAGCTTTCACGCTTTCCGTCTTTCTTTATTACCGAGAGGCCTGTTGTCTCCAGCCGCTCGTATGAAGTGTATCTCTTTCCGCAGGACAGGCACTCCCTTCTTCGTCTTATTGAATCTATCTCAGGAATGTCTCTTTTGTCCACCACTTTGCTCTTCACATCCAGACAGTACGGGCACTTCATTTTTTTACTCCAATCTGTTTAGCCGTGGCTAATTGTCATTGAACCACAAAATGTCACTGAAATGTGACAAAACACAACATATTGTGTTTTTGAGCCACTAAACAATACAATATAAGGTCATGATTGTATATAAAGATATATATCCTGAGACATATAGAATTGGAAATAATTCTTTGAAAAACGGATGTTTCCTTACTACTGATTTTATAAACTTAGGCAAACCTAATTATTCTTATGATGAGAAGGCACAGAGTCAGTTCCATGACAACTGAAAGCACCGAGGAATATCTCGAGGTGCTGTCAAGAATCAAGGAGAGCGGCGATAAATTCAGTACCAAGAATATCGCTGAAAGGCTCGGTGTTTCCCAGGCAAGCGTCTCCGAGATGCTCAGGAGGCTGGAGAAGGAGGGCTTTATCGAACATGAGCCTTACGGAGACATAATTCTCACAAGGAAGGGCATGCATCTTGGAGGGAAAGTTCTCAGAAAGCACAGGCTCATCGAGGGCTTCCTCAATGGAATTGGAATGCGGAAGAGCCGGATACATGATGAGGCATGCAGACTGGAACATCACATATCTGATGAGCTCGCAGGGCTCATGGTGCAGCGCACAGAGCAGAAAATTCCAAGGAAAGGAATACTCAGCATCTCGGAAATGAATGCAGGCGAAGAGGGTATTGTAATGAGCATAAGCGCATGCCCGAAATCAGCGAGGCGTCTTGAGGACATGGGGCTCACGCCTGATGCGAGGATAAAGGTAAATCGCACAGCACCGTTTTCCGGACCTGTTGAGATAAGCATCCGCGGCTCTTCACTTGTCCTTGGGAACGGAATGGCCTCCAAGGTTATCGTTAAGGTGGGAAAATGAAAAGGATTTCAATAGCGCTTGCGGGGAACGCGAATGTCGGCAAATCCGTGATATTCAACGAGCTTACGGGACTTCACCAGCACATAGGCAACTGGCCCGGAAAGACCGTGGAAAAGGCCGAGGGCACGCTTCACTACAAGGGCAGCGACATAGACGTCATAGACCTGCCCGGAATATATTCCCTCTCAACCTATTCGCTCGAGGAGGTCATCACAAGGGAGTACATCACAAAGGAGAAGCCGGATGTGGTCATAAACGTAATAGACGCATCCGTGCTTGAGAGAAACCTCTATTTCACTTTCCAGCTCATGGAGCTCGGCCGGCCGATGGTCATAGCGCTCAACCAGATTGACATCGCGGAGAAGAAAGGCATTCATGTTGATGCAGGAAAATTGTCGAAAGCACTGTGTATTCCTGTTGTGCCCACAGTTGCCGTGAAAAGCATGGGCATGACCACTCTGATAGAAGCTTCTGTCAAAGCGGCTGAAAGTGGTGTTCCCCCAGCTCCTGTGAACTACGGAAAAGAGATAGAGAAGGCCATAAGCTCTGTTGTCGAAAAGATGGACAGCATAGTTACAGGCTATCCGAAGCGCTGGCTTGCAATCAAGATGCTTGAAGGCGACAGGGAGATAAGGAAGATACCGTTCGAAAAAACAGTCCTCTCTGAAGTAAAGAAAGCATCGGATGAAATAAGTCATCTTCACAAGCATCCATGCTCGACTGCGATATCATGCGAGATGTACGCGCGCTCCGGAGCCATATCTGAAGCTGTTCAGAAGAGGAAGAAGGTCTCAAGGCCTCTTGACAAGAGGATAGACGACCTCAGCGTCCATAAGCTGTGGGGTTATCCCATAATGGCTGCAGTGCTGCTCGCAATGTTCTTTGGTATATTCTCAATAGGCAATAGCGCAGCCATCCTCATGGAAGGATATCTCAGCATGATTACAGCGCCTCTCCAGTCAATGTTCAGCGGTGTAGCCGCAGGCATTGTGCTTGGTGTTGTCGAAGGCATAGTGGCAACGCTGACAGTTGTCATACCTTACATAATACCATTCTATGCAATTCTCGGGATTCTCGAGAGTTCAGGATATCTCGCGAGGGTCGCGTTCCTGATGGACAATGCCATGCACAGGATAGGTCTCCACGGCAAGGCTTTCATACCTCTCATGATGGGATTCGGATGCAATGTGCCGGCATGCCTGTCGTGCAGGGTGATGGAAACCCACAGGGAGAGGCTCATAGCTGTGTTTGTCACCACGCTGATTCCATGTGCTGCTGTAACTACTGTGATACTCGGGCTTGTCGGAAGGTTCGTGAGCATATGGGCGGCTCTCGGCCTCTATGTAATAGATGCTGTCATAGTCTTTGCACTTGGGAGGCTGGCATTCAAGGCGTTTCCCGGAGAGCCCACGGGCCTGATAATGGAGATGCCCTCGCTCAAGGTTCCGCAGTTCAGGAGCATAGCCAGGGATACATGGTTCAAGGTCGAGGGATTCTTCAGGATAGCGTTCCCTGTGATAATAGCGAGCACAGTGCTAATCAAGATTATGGATGTCATGGGAATGATAGCTGTCATCTCTGATGTAGTGTCGCCTGTCACTGTCTGGTGGCTCGGCCTTCCTGTCATAACAGGAACTCTTCTCATATTCGGCATACTGAGGAAGGAACTTACAATCGTCATGCTTGCAGCGCTCGCGGGAACCACGAACTTCGCCATGGTAATGACACCCGTCCAGATGCTGGTTTTCGGACTCGTCACCATGCTGTACATACCGTGTGCATCCACAATAGCTGCGCTCTTCAGGGAAATAGGCGCCAGAAGGGCTGTGTACATAACTATATTCGAGGTGGCTTTCGCGATACTGATAGGCGGCCTGTTCTTCAGGCTGCTTCT
>CAZXIU010000040.1:0-7913 GCA_964640865.1 uncultured archaeon
GGAGACCTCAAGACCAAGGTCCTTGTGCTTAGCGATGACATAGGCGACCTCAGGTCGGATGTTGCCACACTCGAATACAGACTCTCTGAAAAAGTCAGTGAAATTCAGGATTATCAGAAGGACCTGACAAAGCTTGAAGCTGAGAATGAAAAACTTTCAGATGACCTTGACGAGGTCAGTG
Organism: uncultured archaeon; assembly: GCA_964640865.1. Lineage (GTDB taxonomy): Archaea > Aenigmatarchaeota > Aenigmatarchaeia > QMZP01 > JAFGSV01 > JAFGFG01. Next base: position 182 of record CAZXIU010000040.1, read on the forward strand.
AATTGTACCAGAATGCCTCTAAGAAGAACGAAGAGCTTACAACATTCACAGGAATGCTTGTCAACACTCAGATACCGGGAATGTTTACAATGGGTATAATACTGGGAATAACACTCGTCACTGTGATAGTGAAGAGGGAAATAGTAAAGAGAAAGGTCAAAAGCAAGATTAAGGGTTCTGATTCCCAGCAGAATTCACAGAAAGACAAAGACCGGTTCAGGTATTCCTATACAGGAAGATAATCATGTTTTCTTTCCCTTGTGGAGAAGACCGCGTGATTTCTTGCCCGCTGATGTGAGGCCTCTTTTTGTGCGTCCTCTTGTTCCTGAAACCCACTTGAGTTCCTTGTCATTTTTGACTGAAGGATGATCGCGGTCAGCAAGTATGACTTCGTACCATACGCTTTTCCCGTCTTCTCCTACCCAGTAAGAGTTGACGACTTCCATGTTGCTGAACCTTATTGAAGCCTTCTCCTCAGCAACCTGCTGCTTTGACTTGTTAAGAGAAAAGAATCTTCCTGACCTTCTCGGTCTTCGTCCTCCCGCGACCTTGGGTGTCTTCCTTCCGCCGCGCACGACCTTCACTCTTGCAACTATGACGCCCTGTTTTGCTTTGTATCCAAGGCTTCTTGCCCTGTCCAGTCTTGTAGGATTATCCAACTTGGTGACAACAGGCTCATTCCTCCACTGGACAAGCTTGTCCTTGTAGATGCTGCCCATCTCTTTTTCAGGCTTTTTCCACAGATCTTTCAAATACTTGTACATAACATCACATTTTGCTTGCAAAGCTTATAAATGTTGATTATTAAATTATATTTATCTCTATTAGTAGCGATTATAAATTTAAATGTATGAGGTGATTTGATGCACGCTGCTGTGAAAATAATTATCGGTCTTTTGATAATCGCAGTAGGTTTTGGTCTTTTCGTGGATTCAGTCTACGGAAACAGGTGGACAGGCGTGAGCGTCTCGTGGTGGCACAACTTCGTTGTTGTTGTCACAGGCGTGATACCGGCTCTCCTTATCCTGGCAGGCCTTTTCGTAGTATGGCTTGAGGCAGATGAACTCAAGGCAGAAAAGGAAATGCATGAAGAAACCAAAACTGCTGAAGATGCAGTCAAGAAGGCTGTTACAGCAAAGAAAACCGTAAAAAAGAAGTAATGCCAGCTTTGTTTTTTGGCAGACTTTATTTTATTATGAGAAAAGGAGCTTCAGGACACCGTTCCTGAATTCCTTTCCTTTCATCCTGAAGTTCTCAGGCTTGGTAAGTATCTTGAAATATGCTTTGTCTCCTGCTATTGCTTTCACCTCAACTGAAGAGTTCAGCTCGTTTATGTAAATGTCTTCGGTGCCCTTTACACCCGGAAGGCTTATGTCAACAGCGACAGCGTCGCCAATCCTTTTAATCTCCGCTTTGGGCTCCTCTGTCTTCTTTGGAATCTTCCTGATTGCAGGTATTTTCATTGTCCTTTTTTCAGGCCTTACGCCGAACCTGTCCTCAATCTGCCTCTCGACATTCTCCCTCCTGACTCCGCCGAAGGTCTTTATGTCCACATCCGGCTTCTGTCCTGTTCCGCTTCTTATGCGGACTGTGAAACCCCTTCTTTTTGGCTGCTCTCCTGGCTGCCTGCGGAACATGGGGGAAAGGTCTATTGCTTCTATGTCCTTTTCCATTTCCCTCTCCATCCCGCTGAATCCGGGCAGTGTATTTTTCATCTTCCCGAAAACCTGACTGAAAAGGTCCCTGCCCATGTCATCAAACGGGTCTCCGCCTTTTTTTGAGCCGCATTTGGGACAGAAATTCCATGTACTTTCAATCTCAGAACCGCACCTGTTGCATTTCATAGTAGATTTCTTCGTCAGGAAGGCTTATAAATTTTGAGAATCAGTAAAGCTCTTCATCATAGGATTCCTCACCCTGTGGAGAATCCCCGCTGCCGCCCTTGAGTCTGGAACCATACTTGTTGTAGACGAAGAACCCCGCGCCGCCAAGGGCAGCCAGCACAACAACTATGATTACGTAGGTGACCCATGAGCTGTCCCCTCCGGGGGAAGGGCCTCCGAGTTCCATTGCGAGCGCAATCTCCTTGAATGCATCATATCTCGCCTTGGCTGACGCGTAGCTTTCAGCAGCTGTTGCATAATGTCCGGAATCAAATGAGCTCTGAGTGTCTGAAACCTCGTTGTCAAGGATGTAAAACATGTCATCAACCACGGATGAGCTGAATCCCAGACCGGTGAATGTTTCCTTCAGAACGGCTATATCGGTGCTCAGCGTCTCTATGTCATATGATATGTCCCCTGTGCATATCATCTTTATGTATATCTTGGAGCTGCCTCCGCTGCTCGTCAGTGTGACATAACCTTCATTGGTCCTGCTGTCAGGAACCAGCACAAGCTTCAGCGTGCCTATCCCTCCTGCACTTATCGAGGAGGGAGCACTCGTGCCTTCGGAAAGCGATATGCCGCTTGGGTTGTAGCTGAATGCGTTTATGAGTGTGCTCCCCGTGTTCTTGACTGTGAATGACGCCTCGTATTCCTCATCCATCCTGCAGTCATCAGTGAAAAGATAGCCAGGACTTACATCCATGACAGTCCCCGCTCCGGTTGCCTGTCCCGGAAGGTCAAGGTTTATGCTGACATCTATCGGTACCGCGACTATCCCGTTGCCTGTGACAATCACTTTCCCCTCAACATCATCAAAGACTGTTAATGGATTTGTCTCAATTGTAAGCACAGTGGGTGACGAGGCAGCGACCACGTTCTTGTCTATCCTGGCTTCAGCGGCAGTGCCAAGTCCCTGCGTTGTCACGGAAAGCGTCAGCGATTCAGCTCCTGTGTTCCTAATTGTTATGTTCTCTGATGACCTTACAGACCTGTTGGAGACAGTGAATGACGCCGCGGTCTTGCTGACTGAGAACATCCTCTTTGCATTGAAAGTGGCATCAGCAGTTGCATTGCCTGCCTCAGCCACAATCCTGTAATCGCCTTCAGCGTAGCCTATGGGCAGCACGTATTCAGCTGAATACCGTTCACTGACAGCTGTCACCTTGTCTATCTCCTCGAATGCACCAGAAGGCTTCTGAAGCTTGAGTGTCACGGAGCTGTACTTGGTCTGTCCTGAAATCATGACTGACTCGCCAAGCCAGTAGGAACTCTTGTCAATCTTCGTGTTCAGCTCAACACCTTCTGTTCCTATTGTGAACTTCGCAAGGTCTCCTCCCCTGTAATTTTCCTGCGTCTTGAAGCTGAATGAGAGATAGTAGGTTCCGGGATCCACTGACTCTATGCTCGTGAAGAACACTCCTGATGAATTGCCCTTGGTAAGGTTCTTCTTGTCAACATCATCGACTATCTTTCCAGTGTATGCATCGTAAATCTTTATTGAGACATACTCGGTGTCTATGGGTGCCTCAACGCTTATGTAAACATCGTCATCCACTATGTTTAGCGCATGCTTCATGGTCTTACTGTTCACAGGAACATCCCAGTCGAAGTAAACGCTGTCGGTGTAGTTGAAAGCATATCCATTGAAAAGGTAGTTGCCGCTGTAACTGAACGGACTCGGGCCGCAGTTGCCCTCGAAATTGCTGTACTTCCCGGAGAACTCGCACACCCAGCAATCGCCGAACCTGTGCAGAAGACCCCTTGCTACAAGGTCATGCTCTATGGGATCCTGTATGTCCCACTCGAGACGCATGGCTCCTGTGAGATTGCCCAGACTGGAATCAACGAAGTATGTGGGAACAACAACAATGACGCTGCCATTCACAGAAGGATAGTCAGGTATGAGCTTGAAGTCGCATATCTCCTCGGCAAGGACGCTCCCCGAGAACATTGTGAAAGCAATCATCGCAGCGAGAAATACTGATTTCTTCATACTATAAACTTTGCCCTTGGGAATACTTAAATATTACAGAACTGGCAAATACCGCTTTAGGTGGCCGTTTATCAGATTAATTTCTCTTGCGGATGAAAAACGCTGTGACAAGCGCAAGTATTACAGCCCCGATGGCTGCTGCTCCGATAAGGGTTCCGCTCTGCACTGAAAATCCTGTCATTTGGTCACTTTCCGCACCTTCTGAACCATCTGTCATTCCACCGAAAAGGTTGCCGAAAAAGGTGCTTATAGCGCTGAAAATGCTTTCTTCGCTGCACTCTCCAGCAGAGCATCCGTAATCGCATTTCTCCATGAATAGGAAATTACCGTCTTTCGAGCATACATAAGCATCATCACCATCGCATATTCTTTCGCCCATCTCGCAGTCAGCAACCACGTTTCCTGACATTTTCACTTCGCATTCCTGGATTTCCGCTGGTCTTTCCTCATCTGTACCGCAGATTTTCTGGTCAGTGCATACCCTTTCCTGATAGCCTTCAACGCACTGGAACCATCCTGTGCACTTCCAGTCGGGCTCGCAGACCTCATCCTCAGTGGTCTGAGCAGGTGGCACGTATGCGCCTCCTGAGCTGCCGCCGGATGAACCGCCTGAGCCGCCTGAATCGCAGGCGCCGCATTCAGAAGGGCATGTAGAGCATGATTCTCCGCTGGTGCATATACCGTCACCGCAGAAGTCCCCTGTTATTGAAAGGTCTAGACGAGTAATATTACCACTCTTGAAAACGTGTTCTCCTCCCTTGACGTCATTGACGAAGAACTCTATCTTTTTCCCTTCTGTCTCTCCAGGGACTTTCATAACACTGTTTGGAGATTTGCCGTAAAATCCATCGCTCGTCAGTCCTCCAGCCACATCAGAACCGTCAATTCTGGCAGAAACGAGCCATCCATCTGGAACAGGATTACCATTGACTGTAACCTCTCCCCAAAAACCGTGAGGAATTATTCTGGGATCATCAAACGCGAAAGCATTTCCACTAATCAGAATAACAAAAAGTGAAAATGCAGCAAGCGGAACAATCTTGTTTATCATGTTATTCACTAACCTATAGTGGTAATTAAATTAAAAGGAAGAAAGCTTTATATACCTTTCTGGAATACCGATTCAGATTATACCTTCGCAGTTGCTTGTGGGGGCGTATATGCCGTCCTCAAGCGCCAGCAGCCAGTATCCTGCTCCAGGATCCATGTTGTCGCTCATGCTAAGGTCTTTCCAGACATTTGGAGTGTCAGGTTCCCAGTAGGTACCCAGGTATGCCCATCCCTTGTCCAGGAATGATTCACCAAGCGAGTAGAGGGCACAGTAGGCTTCCTTTCCGTCTCCCACGGGGCCGTAGTAGCCTGGCTGGCCGTCAGCGCCGTAGTAACCGATAAGATTCCATCCCTCGACTATCTCCTTGACAGGCGGCACAACGACCGGGCTGAAAAGGCTTCCCCCTATTACCAGCATGTCTTCGTTATTCGAAAGTATCCAGTATCCCGAACCTGGTGTCATGGTCGTAAGGTCATCGTTGTCTACTCCGTCAGGTGAGTATGCAAGCCATCCTGCGTCAGGATCCCATGTCCACACAGCTTCCACTGTGTCCGCGACATCCTTGAACACATCGTCCATGGAATCGTCAAGCAGCCTTACAGGCACGGAGACAAGGTTCCATTTCTTGTTTAGCTTAATCTCGAATGCAGTACCCTCGACCTTGAAGTACTCGGTATCAGGAACTCCCACGTTTCCGACTTCGTCAACGCAGTAGTACGACAGCTTGTGCCATGTCTCTTCTCCGAACATGAACTGTCCGGTCTCGCCCTGCATGCAGCAGTAGCCGTCATCGTTCATCACAGCCTGAGGTTCACTGCAGACTTCTTCCCAGTCACAGTCCCAGTACTTGCCGTGGCAGCCCCACTTCCAGTCGCACACTTTCTCATTGTGGCATTCAGGCTCTGTCGGGCAGTACTCATTAGTTACATCTGAACCATCCAGACCTACCATGAAGCATATGTCTGTAGCACCTGATGGGTGTGGTTCTGGGTCAGAGCAGTCAAGGTTCAGAGGTGTCAGCAGCGTTATGTCAGAGCATTTTGGATTGTTATTTACATCAAGTGTATCACAGAATCCTTCCGTAACAAGCTCTGGATAGAATGTCGCACCAAGCACACGATTCTCTTCAGACATTAAGCTCTTCGGGTCACCTATGGTCTTGTCAGTGTTTGGAGCTGTGTTGTCAACGAAGACGCACTGCTTGTGCATTGATGACTTTTCTACATTGTCAGTTGAAACTATTTCTATAAGGTGGCATGATTCATCAGTTATTGTGAACTCCTCATAAAATGGGTCTGCCATTACAGTCCAATCACCTTCTCCTTCAGTTCCTGAACATACTTCTGAATCACGGCAGGCAGCGTCCTCTACCAGAGTAACCCTGTACTTGGTTTCAGCAATGCCTGACTTGTGTGGTCCGTCGTCGGTAACTGTAATCGTTATCGGGGTAAGGCTGCTTATCCACTCAGCGTTCTGGTCTGTGTAGAATGGTGTTCCGTAGTCCTTGTGTATTCCAGGTACTGTCTTGTCAACAGAGTAGGATTGCACACCAAGGACTTCATTCCCTAAAGCGTCAGTGCACCTCACGTAAAGTGTGTGGTAAGATTCTTCAGGGAAGTTAATCATGTCATTTTCATTGTAGGTAGTCCAATCAGATGAGTCAATGACGGCACCAGTTGCATCTCTCACTTCGTAGCTCCATTCGCAAACCACATCCTCGTAATCGCCAACCGCACAGGTATCTCCGCCATCGTCAACACTTAAGCTGATTCTGGTCGCAGTGTCAACGAAGCACTCTTCAGCCACGAAAGCGGTTTCGTATAACTGACCATCCTCTGGTCCAAACACTTCAGTCTCTTCACAGTCACCAAAATATGGTGTTTCCAGTGTTAGGGTGACTGTTGGCTCTGTTGTGTCAACTCTGAAGACCTTGGTTACATGGTCGCTTTCCTTACCTACCATGTCAGTGCACCAGAATTCAACAGTGTGGTATGAATCATCAGCAAATCTGAATGATACATCTTCTGTTGCAGGTCCGCTACCGACAATAGCAGGTGAACCTAAATCATCTGTGATTTCCCAGTAGATTGTGTCCAAAGGTGCCGGGTGTGGCTCATTTTCAGCAAAGTTGCAGTCAAGTTCTATATCAGTTTCAGCTGTAACCCACCAATCACATGTCTCATCGTTAACATCTGAACATGCAATGCTTTCTTCTTCAACTGGTTCTACAAGAGACGCAACCGGAGCTGTGTGGTCAGAGAAGACGCAGTCCCTCTTGTGTGCCTCTATCTTGTTAACATTATCAATGCTGAAGTACTCTATCAGCTGGCATGACTCGGGAAGCGCGAAACTGTCTGAATATATGAGGAATTCACCTGAACCTTCAGCAGTTGAGCATCCGGAGGCGGGGCTGTTGCAGTATTTGTCTTCCACTGTAGTTACCCTGTAGTATGTATCCAATATACCTGAGTCGTGCGGTCCCGCGGTGTCAGTAGCTGAAAGGTTAACAAGTGTTACTGTGTCAACGTAATGCGGGAACTGTTCCTGAATTATCGGATTGGGATACTGTGGTCCTATGTAAGATAAGGTTGTGACCGGAGGTGTCTTGTCGACGTAGAATGTCTCAACATCAGTCATCTTGTTTCCAAGAGCATCGTAGCATTCTATGACAAGTTCGTGTTCTGTCTCTTCAGGGAAGTGTATTCCTGCATTAGCATCATATTGATACCATCCGTAGAAGTCTTTATCATCAAGGTAGTATCCCCACTGGCACCATACCTGGTCGACAGCACAGATGTCTCC
>CAZXIU010000041.1:0-7844 GCA_964640865.1 uncultured archaeon
TTAGCCCCCGTATCCAACGACTTCCTTGAGATGCTCAACGCATTCGGGATTCATGAGTGTTGTGACATTTCCGAGGTTCGGGTCTTTCGTCACAAGTCCTCTGAGTATCCTTCTCATTATCTTTCCCGAACGTGTCTTCGGCACGTCGTCCACGAAGTAGATTGCAGCCGGCCTTGCGGTCGGTCCTATCATCTTGTCGACGTGCCTGACAATCTCGGCCCTTGTCTCATCCGTGGCTTTGGACGGGTCTATCAGAAGGGCGAAAACTATCGGCACCTCACCCTTTATCTTGTCAGGCCTCGGGACGACTGCAGACTCCCTGACGAGCTCGTGCTCGTTTATGGCGTTCTCAAGCTCTCCTGTGGAAAGCCTGTGTCCAGCCACCTTCATGACGTCATCAACCCTTCCTGTTATCCTGATGAGTCCGTCTTCCCTGAGCTTTGCTCCGTCGCTCGTATCGTAAAGGTTCTTGAACCTTGACCAGTATGTGTCCATGTATTTCTGCTCGTTCTTGTAGATGCCCCTGAGCATGCCTGGTGCGAAAGGAGGCTTCTCAACGAGGTATCCTGACATCTCTGCGTCATTCCCTTCCTCGTCAACGAGTTTCATGTCTATTCCCGGAAACGGCCGTCCTGCCACAGTCGGTATGAATGGCCCAATGCCGGGAAGAGTGTTCACGACATTTGCGCCGGTCTCGGTCTGCCACCACGTGTCTATTATCGGGCATCTTCCCCCGCCGATGGTCCTGAAGTACCATAGCCATGCCTCCTCGTCTATCGGCTCACCTACTGAACCGAGTATCTTGAGACTCTCTAGGTTGTACTTTTTAGGCCATGCATCGCCGGCCTTTATGAACATCCTGATTGCTGTCGGTGCTGTGTAAAACACTGAAACTTTGTGCTCCTCGATTGTCTTCCACCATCGTCCGATGTCAGGATAGTCGGGAGCGCCCTCGAAAACAAGCTGTGTGATGCCGTTTGAGAATGGTCCATAGCATCCGTATGTGTGTCCGGTTATCCAGCCGACATCAGCTGTGCACCAGAAGACATCGTCATCCTTTGCATTGAAGTTCCACTTGGTTGTCCAGTAGGCCTGCGTGAGGTATCCTGCAGTGTCATGAACAATGCCCTTGGGCTTTCCTGTTGTTCCGCTCGTGTAGAGCATGAACAGCATGTCATTGGCTTCCACGAATTCGCTTTCACACTTGTCGCTCTCTTTCTCGATAAGCTCATGGAACCAGTGGTCCCTGCCGTCAACCCAGTTGACATCAAGCTCTGCCCTCTTGACAACGACAACGTTCTTGACAGGTGTTCCTTCGACACCTATGTCAGCATTCTTCTTGAGGTCAAGGAGCTTGCCGCGCCTGTAATATCCGTTGGCTGTGATGAGAAGTTTTGCCTCTGCATCTTCCATCCTGTCCTTGACGGATTCACCGCTGAAAGCAGAGAACACGACATTGTGCACAGCACCGATTCTCGCAACTGCAAGAAGCGATATCATGAGCTCGGGTATCATCGGAAGGTACACGCCGACCCTGTCACCCTTCTTTATGCCAAGCTTCTTGAGAGCATTGGCAAACTTGTTGACTTTCTTGTTAAGTTCTGAATATGTTATCTCCACAGGCTTCTCGTCTGTCGGCTCAGGCACCCATATCATGGCCACCTTGTCGCCCTTGCCTCCCTCTACGTGCCTGTCGAGGCAGTTGTAAGCAGCATTTATCTTTCCACCAACGAACCACTTGAAATTCCATGGCTTTCCGGGTTCCTGTTCATAGACATTGTCCCACTTCTTCTCCCATGAAAGCGCTCCTGCCTTCTCAGCCCAGAACGCCTCCTGGTCTTTCAAAGCCTCATCGTATATCTTCGGGTCTGATACCCATGCAGCCTTCTTCATCTCTTCCGACGGCCAGAAAACATTCTCTTTTTCCTTATCTTCAACAATCCATTTAGTTGCCATATATCATCACTCCCATATTATTCATCGTTTAGTAAACGAATCTATATAATTCGAGCGCGGACTTTTATTTCTTACGTTCTGTCGCCCTTCCCTTTTCCTTCCACATCTGCAGGAGGTCCAGGAAATCCGCGAACCTCACGACAATAAAGGGTTGTGTCCTGAGGAAGTTGAACGCAAGAAAATCCTGCTTTCCTGTCTCCAGTTCATTCATCTCGTCCATCGGGAATGAGACGTACTTCTTGGCCTTCGTGGTCTTGGCCTTGCAGAAGAATTTGTTCTCAACTATGATGTCCGTGTTCGGTATGTCCATTTCTCCCTCAGGCCTCTGCCTGCCTGAAAGAGGCACTCTTCTTGCTTCAAATCCAGCCTTGACAAGCTTGTCTTTCAGAAGATGCTCGAATCTCCGGCCGCGCGCATAACTCATGAACATAATTGGCAGGCATCGTTTAAATTTCGGGACGGGGAAGTATTCTTATGGGAAGCTTGACGAATGCACTGATAGCAATAAACATCGCGGTTTTCCTTCTGGTTTTCAGCATGCCAGCGGAGATGATGGAAAGCGCCTTCAGCATGCTCTCTTTCACAAGCAGCATGCTGCTCGAGCCATGGAGAATCATCACTTCAATGTTCCTGCATGCGAGCGCGTCCCATCTATTCTTCAACATGCTGGGGCTCTACTTCTTCGGGAGGGTTGTTGAAAAGGAATTCGGAGGGCGAAATTTCGCTGCGATGTACTTCATCTCCGGGGCAGCAGGCAGCTTGGCTTTCGGGCTTACCAGCGCCATGGAGGCCGTGGGTGCATCAGGATGCATATTCGGCCTCATGGGAGCAGCCATGCTGGCAAAGCCCAAGGAATGGGTACGGATATTCGTGTTCCCTCTCCCCATGGGAATAGTTGCGATATTATACATAGTGACGCAGGCCGCGCTCGCGGTCATACCTCTCGGTGACAGCGGCATAGCCTATGTAGCGCACATAGGAGGGATGATTGCAGGAGCTCTGATAGCATTCCGCTTGAAGCCGAAAGACTCCATTAAAGGCGTAATGTGGCTCGTTGCATTGCTTCTCCTGCTGATATTGCTGTGGCCTGTAATAAGCATCGCTGTTGCCATAGGCCAGGCAATACTGTCCGTCGTGGACCTCATTCTCGGATTCGCCATTTACGGCGTTGCTAAGCTGCTGCTCTCATGGATCTGGGTAGTAATTTAAGCGGGCAAAATCAATAAGATTTATGAAGAAAACAGGAAAATGCCCCAAATGCAGCTGCTCTGAACTGTTCCACGCAGGGAAAATCCATACATGGGCGGGGGAAGGCCTTTCCCTTAATGGGGGCATAGTGTCTTCAGGCCATCAGTTTGAGGCTTATGTATGCACGAAATGCGGCTATACAGAGATATACATGCCTGAGAAGAGGATCTCTTTCATAAAAGCGCAGCTCGAAACCAAGTGACACTTTGCTGGCTGTTCCGGCTTCCTCAGTCAGTCTCCATTCTCACGATGAACTTGTTCAGAAGATAGCCTGATGCGATATTCCCGAAGCACGCGCCGAATGCATACCTTTCGAGCTGCTCGTAATTGCGGTACGTGTCCGCATCGATTATATCCGTCGAGACGAAACTGTACGACCTTCCGGCTCCTTCGCCCTCGAGCTTCCACAGGTCGACTTCGATCGTCCTCTCCCCGTTGAGGCCTGCGATCTGCGGTCCCGCTACGACAACGTCGTTCATGAATCCCATTGCCGGATTCATGACGGACGAGCGGCTCCTTATGTATCTCCTGACATCGTCCGGGCTGAACCCGTGCGCTCCCATCTTACTGTCTTCCACGTCTTCCATATTAACGTCCTTATAGCGGAGAGTTCCGGAAAGACAGTATTCTGTATTCAGAAGAAAACTGCACAAGCCGGAAATCAAATTTCCGCTTATGCATGTACGAGCACAGCTACGACTGCCACGATGGATACAACATGGCTGACGATAGTCTGTGTCATGTTCATTATATTGGTCAGAAACGCTTAAATATCTCACTGCTTGTGCTGTTTAAAAATCTTTTTTTCAATTATCGTCATGTACATATTTAACTGGAAATTCGGTGGTCTTGACTTTGAGGTGCCGGAATACGTAAGCAGGGACTACGACACGAAGGGGCTCAGGGAAGCCGTCAGGAAAATTGAGAAGAGCTACGGGAAGGATAGGCTTACCATACCTGCGCAGGACCTTGCCGGCGGCAGTCAGCACTCATTCGAGGCCGTGAAGGAGATGGAAGATATCGCCTTCATCGAGGATGGTAAGAAGATACTGTACATAGGGAAGTCGGATGTGCCTTCTTTCGATTATATCGGGGTAACACGCGAAGGGTGTAAATCCCCCTCAACTTATCTCCACTACGGCCACCGGAAACTCAGGAACATCAGCAGGGATGCGGATATCTTCCAGTGCGGCGAGTGGGAAAAGTCCAGAAAGTACGTCGAGCTCAAGCACAGCGATAATCTGGTTGATGAGAACTGCTTCGTCATTGACAAGCATGGCAGGACAGGTTTTCTCGTGACCACGGAAATGCAACGCGGCACGCACAACAGGGGCTGTTACGAGGTGTTCGACATAGGAAAAGACGGTGGAATGGTCAAGCACGATGTGGCTGATGTCATAGTAGATTGGCAGATGTTAATGGACGATTTCATTTACGACATCAAGCCTGAAGTAGCATTCATGGGCGGAAGCTTCGCGCTGAAGAATTTCCTTATTCACCAGAAAACGGAGACCGTGGAAAGGATATTCGGGATACCTACCGTGACGAAAGGAACTCTCCTATACGACTGGGAAAGCGGCAGTTTCAAGGAAAGAGACAAGAATAAGATAGAGTACCGGACCGGTATGGTGTCTTTGCTCTGATTGATGCATGTGCTTCATATCCAGCTTATTTCCACGTCGTCGGTCCTCCATCTCGGAAGGACCCTGGCGTCTTTCAGGTTCATCGGCTTCTGTCCCGATCTGTGCGCGAGCACGCCCGTCCAGGCTATCATCGCGGCGTTGTCCATGCAGTATTCCCAGGGAACGACTGCTGACCTGGCTCCGCGTTCCCTGCACATGGTGCCTACCATAGCTGCGAGCCTCTTGTTTGCAGCGACCCCGCCTGTCAGGAGAACCTCCCCTTTTCCGGTATGCGCGAGAGCTCTCTCAATGACCTCTGTCACCATTGCGAACATGGACTCCTGAAGGGAATAGCACACGTCCTCAAGCTTCTCCCCGCTCCGGAATTTTTTCGTGGCTTCCGTGACTATGCCCGAGAATGAGAGGTCCATCCCCTTGACAACATACGGCATGCCTATCCATTTGCCTTTCAGCGCCTCTTCCTCTATCTTTGGGCCATGCGGGAATTCGAATCCGGCCTCGCGTCCGAACTTGTCCAGTGCATTGCCTATCCCTATGTCCTGGGTCTCTCCGAAAATACGGTATTTACCGGCTGTAAAGGCTATTATCTGAGTATTGGCTCCGGAAACGTAAAGGGTGACAGGGTCCTTAAGTTTCGTGGTGAGGCGGCCAATCTCTATATGGGCTATGCAGTGATTAACTCCTATGAGCGGTTTCCTCAGCTTTTTCGCAAGTTCAACAGAAAAATTCATGCCGGCATAAAGGCAGGGAGGAAGACCGGGTCCCTGAGAAACAGCAATTATGTCCACATCATTCATGGTCTTGCCTGCCTTCTCAAGCGCATCTTTCACAACATCTTCAGCTACATCCTCGTGATGCTTCCTCGCGTCCATGGGAACAAGTCCCCAGCCGGCCTTCGGCTTGTATGTGTCCTTTTCATTGGAGAGAATATCCCCCCTGCTGTTGCATACGCCCGCACCGAAAGTGTGCGCTGTTGTCTCTATGCCAAGGCAAATCATGAAAATAGTTGAAGAAGCTCTTTTAAAACGTTTCACCGAAGCTGTATCATGAGAGACTGAATGCAGTGCAATGATATATGTCAGCGCATGAAGAAATCATTCTTTCTTCTCTTCTGGCGGAGCGCTCTTTGATATTTCTGTGTATCCGCAGCGTCCGCAGTATTTCCTGTTCTTGTGCTCGGAAAGCATTGTTCCGGGTCCGCATCTCGGGCAGTTCTTCCTCTTCCTCTTTACAGTGCTGCCGTCAACCTCGTAGTATTCCCATATCTTCAGGGATGCATGCTTCTTTCCGGTCCTCTGCTTCTTTTCCCTTATCCTAGTCTTTTTCTCTGCCATAATTATTCACTGTCTTTCTTTTCTTCTTTTTCAGCTTCTTCAGAAGGAGTTTCATCCCCATTCTCTTCTGTGGGGGCTTCCTCTGCAGGCTCTGCATCTGTGTCCTCTGCTGGCTTTTCATCTTCAGCTGGCGTTTCTTCCTTGGCATCATCTGCCTTTTCCTCAGCCGGAGGTTCTGCAGCTACTTCCTTTTCTGGTTCTTCAGCCGGGGCTTCCTCTGCAGGTGCCTCTTCCTTCTTGGCGTGCTTCTCGAGATATTTGCTTACTTTCCTTGTCTGACGTTCTATTTTCTCAGAAGGTACATCCTTCCTGTCGCTGTAAACTATGACTTTGACCCTGCTCTTTGCACATCCCCTTTCGCTGAATATCTTGTCTAGTAGCGTGAGCTCTTCCTTTGTGGCAAGTTTCTTCACAACCGCTTTCATGAGGTCGTGCCTGTTAGGAGTGCCTTCTCCGTAGTGGTCTGCTGAAAGCCAGTATTCCTTCCTCTTCCTGAGAGGGTTGTCCTTTTCCGTGATTATTTCAATGCTCATATTCATCAACTAATGTATTCAATGGGAATATTTTTATAATGATATCATATAAAAGCTTTTGTAAAATAGCACTGGATTACAGAAAATCTTTTAAAATGATTGCATAACTCTATATTAAGTGATAAAATGACTGTAGAACACAGCAGAAGGTTCAAATCGGAAGCATGTCAGAAGTGCGGGCTTATGACGAGGGAACTCAAACAGGCTGAAATAGGCGGAAAATGGTATTATGCCTGCCCCGAATGCCGCGGACTGAAGTTTGACAAGCATGAATCAAGAAGGGAAAAGCTCAGAAAAATGCATTTAAAGGACGCAGGCAGCTTCGATTTAATTTGAATTGTCTGTTAACATAGTCATCTTCAGATGATTTTCTCCAGTTATTCCAACACTTATAAAATTACGTTCCAAAAAATAAGTAGTTTGAAGTGAATTTTATGAAAAACTACATGATGAAAATTTCTGTAGGACTGTTGGCTGCAGCACACATTTACTCTTGTTCTTCATTGCAGAAAGCTACTGCTTATATGCAGGAATGCGAAAAGTTAATGGAAGATGCCGCTAAAGAAATTGGGGTGCCTAGTTGTGACATAGTTTTCACCCCAGACGGGGAGACAGCAACAACTAGGGCCGCACTCAAAATACTCGACCGGGCGTTGGTTCATGAAATACCAGTCGAGATGCACTACAGGCGGGGCTGGAATACTATCACCGGCATTGAACAAACACAAAATTACCAAGATGTTTTTTCTGAATTGCAATCCAAAAAGGCAAAAGAGGCTGCAGGTGACGATAACATATTGACACCTGAAGAATCAATGAATTATATAAAAAATAAATTAAGAGCTCCGACAGGCAGGAGATCCCGAGGGAGATAGGAACACACCATACGCTAATATTCATAAAGTATTTTACAGTAACAGCCAGAAGTGGTACCGGCGCATCTGAGATGTTCGGTCTGAAAAGTGAATGATTAAATTGATGACCATACTTGGTTTTTAAAATTTAGCATACATTAGTTCTTATGAGATACGTAGGACACGATTTCAGGGGCGATTACGATTCAAGCCCTGCTGAGAACGCGAGAAGCTTTCTGGACAGCGTTCCGCTGGCTTCTGACATCTTCAGGGACC
>CAZXIU010000042.1:0-7811 GCA_964640865.1 uncultured archaeon
ACTAGGATATCTCGCCGCGCTTTTCTATGTCAACACTGTAATCCGCAATCATGTTCAGGTTTTTCATCAGCTCTGTGTCCGTGTCTTCCTTGGTGCATATGATTATGCCCTTGACATTGTGCTTCCGGAGCTTGTTCACGAGCTTGTGCGCGAACCTCGATATCATATCCTCCTTGTGATATGTGAGCAGCGTTGACACGGAATCGAATATCAGGCCGAAGTGCTTCCTGCTCTGAAGCGCTTTCTCAATTGAGAGCATGAGCTCTGTTATGTCTGACGGGTTCTTTATCTTCTCGAAGTTCTCCCCCGAAACCGCTTCACCCTCTTCAGATGCGTCTATGAAGAAGAATCCGTCGGTGTTTATGTTGTTCTTCTTCAGGTTTTCAATGAGAGAGTAGTAAGGCTTGTTCACTGTCACGAATATGCATTTGGGCACAGCCTCTGAGGCAGCCTTGATTATTGAAAGGGAATCCGTCGGGTACAGCGCATTTGGTATTATGAATGTGAGTATCTTGTTCTTGTCTATCTCCCTTTTCAGGTCTATGGCATGCCTTCTGACAAGAACCTTGAGGTCCCTGTAGGATTCGAGCTTGATGTCCTCCTTCTGGAGATTGTCATCCATTGACGTGATTATGTCAGTGGTGGTGATTATGCCTGACAGCTTCCCTTTGTCGGTTACAGGAAGCTTCTTTATGTCATTGACCTTCATTATCTCAATTGCATCAGCGAGGTCGGTTGTCTCCTCTATGGTTATCACTTTCTGGGACATTATGCTTCTTATCATTGTCTTGGACGGGTCCTTTCCGGTTGCGACTATCTTGCTGAGAACATCCCTTTCGGTGATTATGCCGACTATCTTCGCGCCTTCTGTGACAACTATCGAGCCCATCCAGTACTTTGACATCCTTTCGGCCGCAGTTTTTACAGTGTCATCAGGAGAAAGCGTCTTCACGTTCCTGTTCATCTCGTCACTGACTTTCGATGCCATAAGAATAAATATGCAGGGTTATTAAAAAATTCAGAGCCCTCTTCGCTTCCTGAGGACACTGCCGACTATTTTTCGTATCTTCTTCACAGGCGTTCCCCTGCGTACTTTTATCATCATGAGAAGCTTCTTCTTGTCATCAGTACCTTTTTCTGCCAGCATCTGGCTCTTTTCCAGCTTTTCAAGCCTTCTCGCCACAACTGTCTTGTCCTTCTCGAACTGCAATCTCAGCCTTTTCTCCTCGTCAACCATCCTCTGGGCCTCCATCCTGGCTCTTACCTCGTCTTCAAGCCTCTCCTGCGCCTCCTGCCTGAGTATGGCTTCTTTCCGGGCGTTCATCTCGGCTTTCTCCCTGTTTTTCCTGGCGGCCTCTATCTTTTCCCTTATCTTGGAATATTCCTTTGCATTCTTTTCCTCCCGTATGCGCCTTGCAGCAGCTTCCTCAGCCTTCATTCTCTCGTTCTTCTCGCGTTCGGCGTTCATCTCGGCTTTCTCTCTTTCCGCCTTTTCCCTGTCAGCATTCTTCTCGGCAAGCATCCTTTCTTTCTTTATCTTTTCAAGCTTGAATTTCCCTGCGGACTGCCTTGCTGCAAATTTTTCCTCTTCAAGCCGCATCTGAGCTTCGGTTCTTGCCATTATTTCCTCTTCTGCAAGTGTCTCTATTCTTTCCTGCGTTCTGAGGTCTTCTTCCATTCTCTCTCTCAGCGTCCTTTCCTCAAGAGCCTGTTGCTCCAGTTCCATCCGGCCTTTCTTTTCAAGCTCGGCCTTTGCCTCAGCTTCAGCCCTCAGTTTCCTTTCTTCTTCTGTCCTGCTTTTTGCATTGAGTTCCTTCTCTATTTCCATTCTTATGTCTTCTTCCGCTTTCTTTTCAGCGCCTTCCCACATGCTCCTGTCGGATTCCAGCCTTGCTATCATCTCAGCCCTCTTGCGGATGTTTCTTTCTTCATCCACCCTGGTCGTTGCGTTCATTTTTTTCAGGAGCTCTTCCCTCCTTCTCTTTTCAGCATCTTCCTTGCTTCTTCTTTCATCAGCCATCATCTCGTCGTAGAGCTTGAGCTCTTCCTCGACAGTGGATGTGCTTCCAGAATTCGCATTGGTGAAACTGTGCTTGTTGATGAGCGACAGAAAATCAATCATACTAAATAATGAGAATGCGTATTAAAAAATTACTCCGGCCGGAGAGCAGCTAAGGCTATCTATCGTCTGGCCTGTCTTATCTTTTTCATGAGTTCGCTTCGTATATGCCTTTCTTTCTTTTCACGCGCGTTTATCTCTGCTTTAATCTTCCCCAGGTTTGCATCTTCGGGTTCTTTGTATACATCTTTGGTTTTTCTGAAAAAGCCTAGATTTATGCTGTCCTTTATTCTGCCGGGCAATGTCCTGTATTTTCCCTTCCTTATGATGAAGGCGGCTAATATTATCGCTGCAATGGACAGCAGCGTGTATGCCGTTGCCTCAGGTGAAATGAGCAGTGCAGGAGCAGTCTTCTCTTTAACCACCCTTATCAGCCCGCTGCTTGATGCAGTCTGATTGTCGTATTCAATTCTTGCATAGAATACGTAGTAGCCTTCTTCAATGTCATCAGGAAGCCTTATATTCCTTATGATTTTGGCCTGCTCATCAACTGCCAGTGTGTCATATTTGAACAGTATTTCATTTCCGTCGAAATCCCTCAGCGAATAGTAAAGTTTCACATCCACAGACATCGGGTCACCGAAGTTGTACAGAAATATCTCTGATGAAACCTCCTCTCCCCTGACTACTTCCATGGGCGTGTCTTCGAGGCTGAGGAATATGTCGAATAGAGGCTGCTTTTTCTTTGCTTCCATGATTAGAAGCACTGCATGCTGCTTCCCACCTGCATTCACAAGGAGCCTTCCGGTCATCACATCAGCCTTTCCATTCTCAGGAACAGTGAATGCTACTGTTACCCTCTTAGACTTTCCTGCCGGAAGGAAGAAAGACTGCTCGCTGACCGCAACCCATTCTTCCATGCCATCTACTGTAAGAGTGAAATTGAGGTTCGTATTGCCGTTGTTCTTAATCTCTATGGAATCGAGGAATGTCTCTCCCTGCTTCACCACAGCCTTTATGAATTCCCTGCTTACGCTGAAATTGCTGAAAGGTATTATTGCAGGCGATGGTCTCCCTCCTTCAGAAGGTTCCTCTTCCTGCACCTCAAAAGCGGAGTATGAATACGAGAACTGGCTGACCCTGAATACAAGTGTCCCGTTCGTATAGTCTATGACAGTACACAATGTCGGCGGACAGAAATAGCCGTCAACGTATACCTGCGGGTTTATGAGTGTAAGATTGTAAATCCATACGCTTGCTGACTTCTTCAGGGATGTAAGTATGCCTGTATTTATTGACAGTGAATTGAAGAAGAATTCGGCGTTGTCATCAATGCTTATGTTGTTGTACTTGTCCTTGTCCTGAGTCAGGTCAGTCGAGCCGTCGAAAACAACCTTGCCGTAATCACTGACCTCAAGTGTGAGATTTATTATGTTCTGAAGGCCCGGCTCATCGAAAGCCGAGAAATTGGTCGTGGATGCATTGAATTCGGAATATATGACCTGAATCGGGGGGTATATCTGCGCGGTGCTTGAGAATATAATCACATTGGAAGTCACATAGAGCGACACCATTCCATTGATTATGAGCACGACTGAGAATACAGCTATAATCGCCGACGTATTGTCTTTCATAATAAAATAAAATAGAAAAAGAAGCTATTTATTTCAGTTTTACTTCTTTTTCTTTTTTGTATAAATTCGTGCGGCTATTCCTGCAGCAGCAACTACTATCACTGTAAGGTAAACCGGTGAGAAGTCCCGTGTGTATGGATTGCATCTTACCCTTAGTGTAAGAGGCACGGATGCGCCAACTGTTGTTGCTGAACCCATCAAGCCCTCATTTTCACTGTTCACTTCAACAGCCATTATTTCGCCGGTGTATGAGACCTCGTCCTGCGTGCATGACTGCTGGCAAAGGAAATCCCCTGCAAGGCAGTCCGCTTCGTAGACCTTGGGCACCTGAAAGCACAGTTCAAGCTGTACAGCCTGGTCGTGCTTGGTTCCTGCAGCCACAAGCTGGCTGTGACTCACAACGCCCTGGACTACAGGTTTAAGGCTATCGGAAACGGAAAGCATTACAACGGCATCATCTGCTGAAGGGTTGTATACGCCGTATGTTATGCACTGAGGCGAGAGTTCGTTCACCATTTCCTTTTCCGTGGTCCATACTATGCCCACTGCGTCGCCTTGTGCAGGCAGTAATGATGCGACCAAGAGAAGCGAAAATGCTATTGCATATATGTTTTTCATAATTCACTCACCTTAAGGGCATGGCACTCCTGTTGAAGTTCCAAGTATGGTCACCGTGTTGTTATATGTACCTGTTGGCTGTGTTGCCGGGACATCGAGCCAGAACCTGAAGTAGTTGCTGGAACCGACTGTTACACCGGTTTCAGCAGCCACATAGGATGAAGTACTCATTACCTGTTCATCTATAGGACCCGGATATGTCATGTTGTTCCAGATAGAGTCAGCGAATGTGTAGTTACCTATGCCAAGCTCGTTTCCACCGCTTGTGTTAAGCGCGTCTGCAATTATGCAGAAATCCACGGGTGTGTTGGAATCCATTTCAACTGTTACCCAGTACAGTGTTTCGTTGTCGTCACCCTCTGCTGTCACTGTGTCGTTCCAGTTAAGGGTCGCATTCTGGTCAGATGTCGGAAGCACGCTTACTATTCCGAAATTTATTCCAGCGGAAAGGTTTCCGGAAGCGTTGATTGAGAAGTACTTCTGTATCGTCACCTGAGACTCCGGTGAAACCGATGTAGCTGCGCCAGTGACCAGTTCCATAACCTGATATGAGCTTGAAGCCCATCCGAATACTGCCACTAACAGTGCCACAGAGAGAACAACGATTACACTATCACTTTTCTCCATATGTATTCATTCCTCCTTTAATATAAATATGTTTAAGCAGAAGCTACGGGCATGGTGTGCCTGTTGGCCTTCCAAGGAAGGTCACGGTGTTGTTGTATGTTCCGGATTCAGTTGTTGCCGGGACATCGAGCCAGAACCTGAAGTAGTCGCTCGAGCCGACTGTTATACCGGTTTCGCCTGCTACGTATGCCGAATCGCTCATTGAGAGCTCGTCAATCGGACCCGGATATGTCATGTTGTTCCATTGAGCGTCGCTGAAAGTATAATTTCCTATACCTATAACCGCTCCGCCGCTTGTATTGAATTCAGTTGCAGTTATGCAGAAGTCCACGGGTGTGTTGGAATCGCTTTCTACAGTCAGCCAGTACAGTGTTTCGTTGTCGTCACCCTCTGCTGTCACCGTGTCGTTCCAGTTGAGTGTGGCGTTGTGGTTTACTGCTGGAAGAGATTCAATTGCCCCGAAATCAATACCTGCCGAGAGGTTGCCTGATACATTGATTGAGAAGTATTTCTGGATTACAGCACTTGATGTTGTGCTCCTGCTTGTTGCTGCTCCTGTTATCGAAGTACTGTAACTTGTCAGGATACCGACCGATGAGATTGCAAGTACAATCACCAAAAAAGATAGCACTCTGTCAGTTTCCATAATATTATGTTTGGCTGCGAAATTATTTAAATATTGGTGCATTAAGGCGTGTAGCCTTTCGGCACTACCATCATGTCCACCTGATTGCTGTAAGTTCCAGGAGGCTGGGTGGACGGGACAGTAAGGAAGAACTTCATGTATACGTTGTCAGTGTCCAGAAGGTCTGATTCTACGAGTGTGTAACTGGTTGTTATGGGATTCTTTACATCGTCCGGTACGGAGCTGTTGGTTATATTGTAGCTGTATGTCTCGTTGCCCAGTTCTATCTCATTTCCGCCTCCTGTGCCAAGATTGCCGTCGGCTCTTATGTAAAGGTCTGCCGGGGTCCCGAAAGCGCTTATGTTTGCATAGTAAGTCGTCACTCCGGTGCCGTTGTTTCCGTCAGCAGAAAGGTTGTATGCAGGGAAGAATGTCACGGACCAGTTTATTCCGGTTGAAAGGTTCTGGGAAAGTGTCACACCTACTGCCAGGCTCGGATTGATTTCAAATACATTGACACCGGACACGTTTACAGTGTATCCGTCGTATGAATAGACCCTCCAGTAATGCACCGTGCTTCCGAGTGCTTCACTGCCTGCCAGCGTATAGTCAGTTGAGGACAGTCCGTCTTTTTCAAGAAGTACTGAACTGAAATCCGGATAAAGGCTCAGCTGGAGATAATAGGTCACGCTGTCAAGGTCATCGTCGTTTGCAGGCGTCCAGTTGAAGAGTGTTGTATTGTCAGCTGTATATGATTCATTCTGAGGCTCTATCAGTGCCACTGACTGCGGAGCTCTGTCCATGTAGAAGTTGTATGATGCATTTATTGGATTTCCAGACTGGTCTGTGAGGACACTTCCATCAGGCATTCTGAATGCTGCATAAAGAGAATAATATCCAGTAAGATTGTTTTCTGTATTCCATGAAGACCATACTGATGACAGGTTGAATTCATCTCCTGAATTGACAGTCCTCTTTGTCATGCTGTAAATGTCATCAACTACTGCATCAAGCACATCACCAGTGCTGTTCCTTACCTCAATCAGAAGGTATCCTGATGTCGCTGATGAGCCTGTGTTAAGCACAGAGCTGTCCACAGTCTCTTCATCCAGCAATGTCACGGAAGGCTCTGTGGAGGCAAGTTTCCTTATCCTGACATCATCCCAATAAGATACGGAACCGGAGACACCGCCGAATGATATCTCGTCAGTGTATGACGTAGTTCCCGGAGTCGCATCAGTACCTTCAGGATTGCCATTGACATAATAATTTGCAGTGCCGCCTGTCTTGTACCAGATGCTGAAATCGTACCATGTATCTGCCAGATAGCTGACACCCGTATCGTCAAAGCTCGCGCCGTTTATGTATTTTATGTTGCCATCTGAAGCGAACAGCAGTGTGGTTCTTCTGTTGCTCTGCTCTCCGAAGTAGTTGGCGAATACATTGGCATTTGTCTGGGAAACCTTTCCTCTGAAGTCTATGACATAATCGTAGTCCGGCGCTTCAACAGCGTGATGAACCTGTTTCCAGTATGTGCCGCTGGATGTGCCTGAGTCCTGTTTCAGCTCGTAGTTGTATATTTCGGAGTAATCGTAATCCTCTGTCCAGCCATTGCCAACGACGCCGCTGTCACTCCTTCCGAAATCATCACCGAAGACGAATGTGCTGCTCATGTTCCTCTCATCCGATGCGCCGGAATTGCCATAGTAAATGTGTATCTCTTCATAGCGATTCTCTTCTATGAACGGCACATTCACCCAGAATTCCGTATCACTTTGGTCACAGTCATCTCCGAACCAGTACCACAGCTCATTGTAATCATCCTGTGTCACATATTCTGTGAACAGTATGAACCGTACATCAGTACAATCGCTCTTCATCTTGCCTTCCTGAATAAGCTTTGTTGTGTTCACAGTGACATTAACCTGATAGTATGACAAATTGCTTCCGGACTGCTCGCTTATGTTGACAGTCTTCCTGTATTTCCAGTCATTGTTCCACCAGTCTGGAGTGTTTATGTAGACATTTTCATTGGGCGTATATACGTCCTTTCCTGCAGCCAGCTGGATAGTTGCATTAACCCTAAGATAGAAGTCCTGCGGCGCAATACTGCTTGTGTTCTGGTAGCCGGCTGTGTTGTTCGCCCATATCCAGAACGAGTAATCTCCAGCAAGCCATATGCTTTCAAGGATGCCTTCGTAAGTGTCACCGCTTCCCGAGTACTCCAATCCAACCCATGTCCATGAGC
>CAZXIU010000043.1:0-3693 GCA_964640865.1 uncultured archaeon
CGATGACATTGGATTCCATACAGCTGTTCTTTCAAACGGCATACTGCTTGATGAGAAGGTGCTGAAAAAACTGGATTCTCTCAACAGGTCCGGAAGGATATTCGTTACTGTAAGCCTTGACACGCTCGACAGGAAGAAGTACATAAAGATACGCGGAGTGGACAAGTTCGATATTGTTACAAAAAACATAAGACTCCTTGCAAAGCATCCCGGGCTCAAGGGGAGCGTCCATGCCACTGTAACAAGCATAAACTACAAAGAGCTTGATGATGTCAGGAAATTCGTCCACAGCCTCGGACTTGATTTCACATTCAACAGCTACAATGACACAAAGAACTATGCATCATCAGGCGACAAAACCCTTCATATCGGAAAAGGTATGGAAAATGTAATAGATGAGATGAGGAAAGTGTCTCAAAAGCTTCCCCTCCTTTACAGGCCGTTCATAGAGGACAACATAAGGTATCTCAGAGGAGAGGATGTTGGCAGGTGCGATGCGTTCGTCCATTCTTTCAGGCTGACATCAGAGGGGATGCTCACACCATGCCTTGAGTTCCCGCCGATGTTCGACCTGAAGAAGGAAGACATAAACAGGAAATGGGGCGAATGGAGCAAAAAAATGGCATGTCCGGTAAAGAGATGCTATGAAAAGACCCCATGCTTCTACGGATGCACAAGAGGCACAGGCAGCATCAGGAAGCGTCCGTTTGCAGCTTTTAACGGCCTTATATACACGCTGAGAAGATGACCGACTTTTATTTAACGGGGTTAATTATTATATACTGGTGAAATTATGAAAGCTGAAAAAGGCGACACAGTGAAAGTCGAGTACGAGGGAAAGCTTGAGAACGGTGAAATATTCGACAGCACCGAGAAGCACAACAACGAGCCGCTTGAATTCAAGATAGGCGCCGGCCAGATGATTCCCGGTTTCGACAAGGCTGTTGAAGGCATGTCAGTCGGTGAAACCAAGACCATCACGCTGAAGCCTTCAGAGGCTTATGGTGATATGAAGGATTATCTCATAAGGGACATACCGAACGAAAGCCTTCCGAAGAACATGAAGTTCGAGAAAGGCGTTATGATAGGAATGACCATGCCAAACGGAATAAACCTTAAGGCAAAGGTCGTCGCTGTTAACAAGAAGAGTATAAAGGTAGATATGAACCATCCGCTTGCAGGAAAGACACTTACATTCAAGGTGAAACTCGTAGAGGTTAGTTCTTAAATATCTGACTGCGCAATAAGGAAGTTGTATGAAATTCAAAGACATAGAGATAAGCACGAAGCTGAAGGATACGATAACCAGACTGGGTTTCGAGGACCTGACGTACATTCAGGAGATGGCTGTGCCGAAGATACTGAAAGGCCATGATGTCGTAGGACAGGCAGAGACCGGCTCCGGGAAGACCATAGCATTCGCCATGCCCATAATTGAGAAGATAACGCCGGGACGCGGGCTGCAGGTGCTTGTTCTCACACCGACAAGGGAGCTCTGCGTGCAGGTCACTGATGTTTTCAGGGATTTAGGAAAACCGAATGGCCTGAGCGCCATAAGCGTCTACGGAGGTGTTGGCATCGAGCCGCAGATAAAGAACATACAGAAGGCAGAAGTTGTCGTTGGCACACCCGGAAGGATACTCGACCACATGTCAAGGAACACCATAAAATTCCATAACGTGAAGTTCCTGGTCCTCGACGAGACTGACAGGATGCTTGACATGGGCTTCATAGACGATGTCGAGAGGATAATAAGGGAGACGCCGAAAAACAGGCAGAGCCTGATGTTCAGCGCGACCATATCCTTCGAGATAGAGGACATAATGAAAAGGCATTTGAGGGACCCTTTAATAATAAGGACGAAGTCCCAGGTGGATGCCAAGAACCTGAAGCAGTTCTACTTTGACATTTACTACCAGAAGGACAAGTTCCCGCTGCTGGTTCATCTTCTCAAGAATTCAACATCAGGGCTTGCCATAGTGTTCTGCGCCACAAAGGATGAGACAGGCATAGTGGCCATGAATCTCAGGAAGCAGGGAATCAACGCCATGGAGATTCACGGCGGCATGACCCAGAACAAGAGGGAAGAATCACTTTCAATGCTGAAAAACGAGGAGATAGATGTCCTGGTGGCAACTGATGTTGCGGCAAGAGGACTTGACATCAAGAATGTCAGCCACGTATACAATTATGACGTACCGAACACTGCAAAGGAATACATACACAGGATAGGAAGGACAGCCCGTGCAGGTGAAGACGGTGACGCGATAACGCTTCTCACCAACCGTGACCATGACAGCTTCAGGAGGATAAACAACGAGGAAGACCTGAACATACAGCGTGCCGAGATGCCCCGCTTCAACATGGTTCCTTTCATAAGGCCGAGCTTCGAAGGCCGTGGAAGGGGGCCGCAGAGACGCGGATTCGGCTCCAGGAACGACTCACGCAATTCACGTTCAAGCGGCGATTTCAAGAGGCGTCCTAGAAGAAACTAAAAATCAGTATAAAGCCTGAGACCGCGAATTCCTATATCCTTCTTTTTTCCGATGGCTTTGGCACCTTTCTTTTTGAGATTATCAAGAACATAGTCTATATCATCGAGCAGTTTAGTACCCTGAGTGCCAGAACTCTCACCAGGTATGGTCCTGAAAATGTATTCACGCGTGTTATTCAGGCCTGTGTAAAGAACATCAAGTTCATTCTGGCTGAGGTCTATATCTCCGTTTATGTATCTCTTGGCTTTTGTCAGACCTATACCATTTCCAGTTGACATGGTTTATCTATTGACCGAAAGTTTTAAAACAGGAAAAGTCCGTTTTTTGGAGAATTCCCAGCAATTTCTCCGCAGAAGAAGCGACCGCTGGTGACATCTCTTCCCCTGTCTCCATGCTTTCAGGCTGTATCCCTATGAACAGAATTTTTCCTGCGTGCTTCTCAAGCTCGCTGACAAGGAAATGAAGCGAGAGGCTGTGCGTACTGTCAACCTCTGAGTTGAGCCTGTTCTTTGGTATCAGTCTTATTTCACCGGGTTCAAGTCCCATTTCAGTGGCATCCACGAGAACCAGCAGCTCTGGCTTCTCACGCTTTATCACGCCAAGGAAATTCTCAGGCACAGTCTCGCAGTTTATGCTTTTCCATCCTTTTGCGGAAAAACACTTTGCTATGAAAACGCCTGCCGCGTCATCGCCGTTTATCTCATTGCCTATTCCCATGAGGATGTTCATAAAAAGAATTGCGGATGCGCTTAATAAGATGCTATTCAGTGACATTTATCTTCTTCAGGATGACTTCATTTCCGCTGGTTATCTCGTAGTCATCTGACCTGCATTCCGGGCATTTCATCGTGAATATTCCCTGATGCATGAGATCGTGGTCGTTTTCATGTTCATTAACAGCGCCTTCATAACCGCAGCTGCATTTTATCATAGGGTCAATCTTTTCTATATCAGCAGAGACCTTCAGCTTCTTTCCGAATTCCTGCTGGAGAAGCTCCTTTAACCAGAACCCGACCTGTGAAGTGTCATGAAACCTCAGTGAGCCTACATCCATCTCGATGCTTATGCTTTTCGGCTTCCTGCCTTCAAGCTTTGATATCACCTCATCGGCGACCATCTGGGCTACTGACATGTCGTGCATAAAATCACTTGTACTAAAAGTTGTATTACATGTTATAAAACTTTCTGTTGTAAACAC
>CAZXIU010000043.1:3793-7756 GCA_964640865.1 uncultured archaeon
TATTGGGATTCTGATGACGCAAGATTCTTACTATTTCATCGAGAAGAAAGACCTTCAGGGATTCGTAAATGCGCTGACCCTGAAGATGACTGTTTTTGCGCCAGTCAGGAAAGGCCGCGAATTCAGGTTCGAGAAGCTGAAAAAGAAGCAAAAACTCGACCTTAATGGATACATCAATACAGAATTTCCCCCGAAATCAATACTCATGCCCGAAGGCGAGGCACTCGTCAAGTACAGGAAAAATACAATATGCGAGGTATTCGGCGACGATAAGAAAGCGATATTTGCCATAAGGCCGTGCGATGTGCATGCGATGCTTCTGCTGGACAAGGTCATGATGGGCCACGGTGATATTGAAGAGCACTATGAAGCAAGGAGAAAGAACCTGATTGTCATAGCGATGAACTGCACTGAAGCAGGCGAGAACTGCTTCTGCGAATCCATGGAAACTGACAGGCTATATGGCGGATTCGACCTTCTTTTTACTGAAAATGGAAACAGCTATCATGTCGAGGCCGGAAGCGAAGAAGGCAGGAAGATTATTGACGGTTCGGCAAACTTGTTCAGGAAATCCAGCGGAATGTCCGCAAAGACGAAGCCCGGCTGCACCAAGAAGATAGACACGGCAGGCCTTCCCGAACTCATGAAGAAAGCTGCCAAGAGCAGCATCTGGGAGGACACTGCAAAGCGATGCCTTTCGTGCGCTTCCTGCACATTTGTCTGCCCTACATGCTACTGCTTCAGCCTGAAGCACGAGCCTGATGTCACTGACCTGAAAAATGGTGAAGTAAAGAGAGAAATGGATTACTGCATGCTTCTGAGGTTCTCTAAGGTTGCCGGAGATTATGTCTTCAGGCAGCACAGGGCTGAGAGGGTCAAGCAGTTCTTCTACCACAAACTGGTTTACGGTCTTGAGAATGAAGGGAAGAGCCACTGCGTCGGATGCGGGCGATGCATAACCGAATGCATGGCAGGAATAGACATAACCGAGGAAGCTGCGAAAGTGAGGAAGAAATATGCCAAAGTCTGACAGGCACACATACAAGCCGGTACCGGCTGAAGTGGTCAGGATAATAGACGAAGCTCCGGGCATAAAGACTTTCAGGCTAAGATTTGAAAGTCCGGGAGACAGGAAAAGGTTTGATTTCCTTCCGGGCCAGTTCGGGCTGTTCTCCCTCATGGGAATAGGCGAGGCCACTTTTTCGATGTGCTCGCCGCCGAGAGAGAAGGAAATCGAAATAAGCGTCAGGAACGTCGGCAATACAACTGATGCGATGTTCACGATGAAGAAGGGAGAACTTATCGGAGTGAGAGGCCCGTACGGGAAAGGATTTCCGGTTGATGATGTAAAAGGAAAGGATGTTGTCATAGTTGCAGGGGGAATAGGATTTCCGCCGCTTGTATCCGTTCTTGAGTACCTTCTGTTCAGAAGAAAGGACTACGGAAAGATATGGGTTATCTACGGCGTAAAGACTGTTGATGACATAGTCTACCGGTACAAGGGACCCAGATGGAGAAAGCACAAAGACGTGACCATAACAACAACAGTTGAGAAGAAATGCAGGGAATGGAAGGGATGCACGGGAATGGTCACTGACCAGATAAGGAAGCTGAAGATAAATCCTGCGAACACAGCGGGATTTTCCTGCGGCCCTCCGGTTATGCTTAAGTTCGTGTCAGAGGAATTCCAGAAGCTCGGCATAGAACCTGAGAACATACACCTCTCACTCGAAAGGATGATGCAGTGCGGAATAGGAAAATGCGGCCACTGCAACATTGGCGACAAGTATGTCTGCAGGGATGGCCCTGTCTTCAGCCTGGCTGAACTCAGAAGAATGCAGGAGGATGTATGGTGAAGCCCAAGGTTGCATTATTCGGCATGACATCATGCAAGGGCTGCTATTTCCAGCTGCTGCTCGCCAATGAGAAGCTTCCGGCGATATTCGGGAGCATAGACATCGTTGACTTCTGGATGCTGAATGAAAAGCCCAAGGATGATGACAGGTATGATATCGCATTCATAGACGGCGCTGTGTCCAACCACGAGAATGCCGAACTGGTCAGGAATGTCAGGGAACGGTCGAAATACGTGATAGCATTCGGGACATGCGCCTGTCACGGTGGCATACCCGCAGTGAGAAATCCTGATGAAAGGAAGCACAGCGCTTATCATAAACTCGTCTACGGGAAGGACATCGAAGTGAAGTCGTACCCGCATGCAGACCCTGTAAGCAAGCACATACATGTTGATTATGAGATGACGGGATGCCCGATAAACGAGCGGGAGGCTGTGGAAGTCATAAGGGATTTGCTTCTCGGAAAAAAGCCTGTAGCACCCGATTATCCCGTATGCGTTGACTGCAAGAAGGCCGGCGTCTCATGCCTTTTCAAGGAAGGCACACTCTGCATGGGACCTGTTACAAGAGCCGGATGCAATGCGCCGTGCCCCGCCAGCAGGACTGCATGCGACGGATGCAGGGGACCGCTTCCCGATGCCAACTGGAATGAAATGGAGAAACTGATGAAGGAGCATGGAATAGAAAAGAAGACAATGAATATGATGCTCGGCAAATACACAGGGGGGAAGGTAGGAAAATGAGCCACAAGAGCTATGCGCTTAGCTGCATGACAAAGGTCGAGGGACACGCGAAGCTTGACGTAGAGATGGACGGGAACAAAGTGAAGAAAGCCGAGATAGCCGTATTCGAGCCGTCCAGATATTTCGAGCACATGGTGAAGGGAAAGCCTTTCGACATGGTTCCCACGATATCGCAGAGGATATGCGGCATATGCTCGGTGATTCACACAGTGACATCCATAAAGGCTGTTGAGAATGCAATAGGCGTGAAGGCGTCCCAGGAAACGCATGACCTCAGAAGAGTGCTCCTGCACGCAAGCAACATACACAGCCACACAGCGCATCTGTTCTTCTTCGCCGCTCCTGATTATCTCGGCGTCGGCGACGTCATGGAGATAGCCCGGAAAAACAGGGACAAGATGGAGCTGGCCATAAGGCTTCAGAAAATATCCTCAGGCATAGTCAGGAAAATCGGCGGAAGGCCTCTTCATCCTGTGAACTGCCGCGTCGGCTACTTCAATTCCGTTCCTGACAAATCTATGGTATCAGAACTAATGTCCGATTTCAGGGAGCTGAAGAAACTCTCAACAGAAGCGGCTGAACTGTTCTTCTCATTCAGATATCCTGCCTTTGAGAATCCGACGAACTATATCTCGGTCAAAGAGAAAGATTCATACGACCTTTATGACGGCGACATGGACGTTCTCGGAGGCAATGGATTCAGGGTGAAAGATTATCAAAAGCATCTGGAAGAGGAGACCATCTACAGGTCAACTGCCAAATACGCAAGATATGACGGAAAACCGTACATGACAGGAGCGCTTGCAAGGCTGAACATAATGGGTGACAGGCTGTCAAAATCAGCCAGGTCGCTTGTCAGGAAGCATAAGCTAAAACTGCCTAATTTCTCGACATTCACTAACAACATCGCCCAGGCTGTGGAAATGGTGCATTTCTGCGACCGCGCATTAGAAGTATTGTCCAGGTATGAAAAGACCGGTTTCAGCGAAGAAAAGCGTAAAATAAAGCCCAGGGCGGGTGAAGGGATAGCCGCCTGCGAGGCGCCGAGGGGAACGCTGATACATCATTACAAATTCGATTCGAAAGGCATATGCACTTACGCAAACATAATGACGCCCACATGCCAGAATGTCAGGAACATGGAATCCGACATGCAGAAGTGGATGCCGGAGCTGATAAAGAAGAATGACGAGAAGGTCAAGCACAGCCTTGAGATGCTCATCAGGGCGTATGACCCCTGCTTCTCGTGCTCGACTCATTTCCTGAATTTTAACCTCAAAAGATGAATCATTTCAGCTGGTCTTCAAGTTCCTTCCTGACGTTTTCTGTGACATCCTCAGCTTTAGAACCGAAAGGTATGCCTA
>CAZXIU010000044.1:0-7293 GCA_964640865.1 uncultured archaeon
TGATGTCTTCTGATTTTTCCTCAGTCTTTTCGTCCTTCTTGTCAAGGAACTTCTTCTTCTCTTCAGCGAGTGTTATCTCGTCAGGGAGCCTCACGTTTGCTATGCCTTCGGAAATCGTGACTTTCACCGTGACTTTGTGAAGCGGCTTCTTTGCGCCGCCTGACCAGAGCGTTGTGTTCAGCTTCTCGGAAATCTTGACTTCAGGAGTGTGGGTGTGCTTTGTAACGTATTCCTTGACAGCCTTTACGGACTTCTTTGTCCTTTCTATCCTCGTGCCGCTTTTGTATGCGCTTCTCAGAGGTATGTTGTAAATCTTCTCATCAGTTGACACTTTTGCTTTCTTCTCAGCCATAGAAACACCTACACCTTAAGCTTATCCCTTCTCCATTTCTTAGTGCTGACCCTTATTCTCCTGCTTCTGGCTCTCTTGAGCCCGAACTTCTTTATGTCAGCCCATCTTGGTGAAGCCCTTATCTTCGCTAACGATGCGAGCTTAAGCTTCTTCCTGATTGACTTGTTGCTTGTCATTTCATGCCCTCTTTATTGTGGTTTCCCTTTTCTGTGATATCATCTGCAGCAGACCTTTGAGCTTTTCGTCGCTTATCTTTCCCTTTATCTGCCCTGCCTGGTACACCTGCACCAGATACAGCTCGATTTGTCCCGCGAGCTGAGGATTTACAATCCTCACCCGGGCGAGCCTCTCGAAAGCATCCCTTTCGAGCATTCCGAAAAGCACCTGCTTCTTCAGTTCCTCTATCTGCTTCATCTGCTGGAACTTTTCAGGGTCTATTGACTCTCCGTTCATTTTTCCCGTGCCGCCTTTCCGGCGTCAGTTATGAATGAACTACCTTTCTTGGTGAGCTCCCTGCCCTTTCCCTTCTTGGTAGCCACGAATCCTGCAGCCTCAAGCTGCTGAAGTATCTTCCTGATTATGGAACCGGATGCCTTCTTCTTGTGTTCAGGCTTGTGTCCGAGGTTCTTCCTTCCGCCATAAGCCTTCCTGAGCCTCTGGGTTCCGACCACACCTTCAATTCCGACCTTCCTTAGAACAGCAGCTGCCCTGATGTACCACCAGTCTTCCTGCTGAGGCACCCTTTCCTTGTGGACCCCTGTCTTCACGAACTGCGCCCATTCAGGAGGCCTGAACTCTTCCATTGTCTTCATTTTCTCTTTGAGCACTCCGATGAGCTTGTCTGCCGGATATTCATTAAGGTTCATTGTTTCACCTTTTTCAATATATAAGAACAGTTAGTATATAAAAAAGTTTAAAAGCTTTCACGATTTCCAGGATGTCACCATGAGATAAACAGCCCCAACATCGGCTATTATGAAAGAAAGCACCATGAAGAAACTCATTATCATTTCAAGGTTGTATGTCTCGATGCTGCAGTCAACATTCTCCGTTCCCAGATTCTCGCATGTGATGCTCTTCTTGAGAAGGGTGCTTCCTATGAAGAGAATGAAGAAAGTCGTAAGGAACACGATGAAAAGACCGACTGTAAGCACCACTCTCATAATTATTATTCACCTGCATCTGTTTTATTCTTTTTCTCTTTCGAGTATGGCATTCTTGTTGTTTCTCCGCACTTGTGGCACTTCACTTCCATTGAGAGCGACCTGCTGCTTGACCTGACTGTTGAGTTAACCCCCGGCAAAAGGAAAGCCTTGCAGGAGCCGCAGAACCGGACCTTGAGCTCCTTTGGGATTCTCACATTGTAGCGCATGCCTATCTTCCGCGCGAGCTCCACGTACCTGTCAGACCTCTCCGGATGCTCCCTGAACTCCTCGTCTGCCTGCCTGAATAACAGCTCTATCCTCTCACCTGCAATCTCCTGCTGCCAGCCGGGGCGGGAGGAGCGACCTCTCTTATCGCTCATTCCAGCCTCAGGTGTTTCCTCGCAAGCTCAATGTCTTTCCTGACAACAGTCTTCCTTTCCGCATGCTCCGCGAATATCGCAGCGCTTTTAGCTATCTGAGATGCTATGTCTCCTGTTATCTCCGAAAGAGCCTCTGCTGCTGAGAATGAGACCCTCTTGCCTCCATTATCCTTTATTATCTTCTCGAACGGCGCTACCGGCAGTTTAGCCATGAAATCAACTCCTAAACCCTTAAAACTGGTTTATACTTCATTTTAGAAAATAAAAAGATTGCAATTAGTATGCGCGCGCAAAAAAGACCTTTTTGGAAGCTTTCTTTCCGCATGCTATGCATTTGCCTTTCTCTTTCTGCACAAACGGTATTACCCTTGTGGTCGCTGCTGTGTCGTTCTTCACCTTCTCCTCGCAGCCGGTATCCTCGCACCAGAATGCGTGCACCATCTTCTTCTCAGCTATGGCCATCTTGAGGTCATTATATGTCATGGCCTCCACTGTATTGTCTTTCAGAGACTTTTTTGCGTTCTCAAACATCCTTTTCTGCATTGATGCCAGTTCTGTTTTTACAGCTTTCTCAATGTCCGTCATCTTCACAGGCTTCTTCTCGCCGGTATCCCTGAGAACCATCATGACCTGCTTGTTCGCAATGTCCTTGGGGCCTATCTCAATCCTTATGGGAACGCCTTTCATTTCCCACTCGTTGAACTTCCAGCCTGCGCTGTATGTTTCCCTGTCATCGAAGTGGACGCTGTAGCTCCTGGAGAGCTTCTTTCTCACCTTTTCGCATTCCCCGAATGTCTTCTTCTTGTCCCTGTCGAATATTATCGGGACAATCGCCACGTGTATCGGGGCTATCTTCGGCGGAAGTACCAGTCCCTTGTCATCCCCGTGAACCATTATCATGGCTCCGATGAGCCTTGTGCTCACGCCCCATGATGTCTGCCAGACCCTTTTCTCCTTGCCGTCCTTGTCCAGATACTTTATGTCAAAAACCTTGGAGAAGTGCTGACCAAGGTTGTGTGATGTGCCCATCTGGAGAGCCTTCCCGTCCGGCATGAGTCCCTCTATTCCTGTTGTGTAGTATGCGCCCGCGAATTTCTCTGCCTCGCTTTTCCTTCCTGTGATCACGGGTATCGCGAGGTAGTCCTCCGAGAGCTTCCTGTAGAATTCGAGAATCTTCATTACTTCTGCGTCTGCCTCTTTCTCTGTTGCGTGGACAGTGTGCCCTTCCTGCCAGAGGAATTCCCTTGTCCTGAGGAACAGCTTTGTCACCTTGGTTTCCCACCTGACGATGTTGCACCACTGATTGATAAGGATGGGCAGGTCCCTCCAGCTTCTCAGCCATTTCGAATAAGCGTCATATATTATGGTCTCGCTTGTGGGTCTTATTGCGTATCTTTCATGCTCGTCCTCGACCCATGCGACTTCAGGAGTGAATCCCTCGAAATGGTCAGCCTCTTTTTTCAGGAATTTTTCAGGTATGAACATAGGGAAGTAAGCATTCTTGTGGCCGGAGTCCGCGAGCATCTTGTCAAGGATTTCCTGTATCCTCTCCCACACAGCATAGCCATGCGGCTTGATTATCATGCACCCGCCTATGGGAGCGAAATCGGCCATCCCTCCCTTCAGGACCACCTCATTGTACCATTCGGACATGTCATCATTCTTACGGATGGTTATCCCCTGGGTTTCCTTCTTTTCGGGCTTATTGTCTGCCATAGTAAAAGAGTTGTGATTCTGCTATTTATTTGTGCTGCCGGTCAACGTTTTTTAATCCTCAGGCTGAAAAATAACCTATGAGCGAGCTAAGGCACTATATGCTGAGACAGCAGCTTCAGGCAGAGCTCGAACTTGCGCACAAGGCAGAAGCCGCAGGAAAGGACAAGGAATCAGGCGAGCATTATGTCAAGGCAGGTGCGCTTGCCAGGAAAATAGCATACAGCGCCCCGAGGGAGCATTCCGAGGAATTCTTCCATTCAGCCGGCCAGTACGAAAGCAAAGGCAATGTGATAAAGACAACCGAGGGAAGAGACCGCGCTGAGTCGGATGAGATGATAGACAAGCTGGTTGTAACGCAGAAGCCTGCGACAAAGTGGGAGGACATCGGCGGCCTTGACGATGCCAAGCATGCGCTCAAGGAAGCCATAATCATGCCTTTCGTCGGCGGGAAGCCGGACTTTGTCAGGACAACCAAATCCATACTCCTTTACGGACCTCCGGGAACAGGAAAGACACTTCTTGCAAAGGCTTCGAGCAATACGCTGAGCGCAACATTCTTCGAGGCCAAGGCATCAGGCCTGCTGTCCAAATACTTCGGCGAATCCTCGAAAATCATTTCATCGCTCTTTCAGAAAGCAGCAGAGAAGCAGCCAAGCCTCATATTCTTGGATGAGATAGATTCACTCGCACCGAGCAGGAGCGGCGACATCAATGAGTCCAGCAGGCGGGTGCTCGGCGAGATACTGGAGGGAATGGACGGTTTCAGCGCCAGCAAGGAGGACAAGGTCATATTCATAGGCGCAACCAACAAGCCGTGGGACCTTGACGATGCGCTTCTTTCCAGGTTCCAGAGAAAGGTGTATGTCCCTCTTCCTGATGAGGAATCAAGGAAAAGCATATTCACCATACATCTCAAGGGTGCCCAGCTGAGGCTAAACATCAATGACCTCGTGAAGCGGAGTGCAGGATATTCCGGAAGAGATATAGCAGCACTCTGCCAGCATGCAATCGGTTCTATGGTCAAGGAGCAGAACCCGGAGCTCGAGGACCTGTCATCAAAGCAGCTGGAGACATACATGCTGAAGACAAGGGAGCTTCTGCCTTCGGATTTCGATGGCGCCTTCGAAAAGATAAAGCCCGCGAGTGATGAGAAGTCGCTGGAAAAGTATTCCGACTGGGCAGACGAATTTGGTTAAAATTCTATGGAGTTTTCAGAAAAGAAAAATAAAAGAGAAAAAAGTAAATCTCTTTTTGATTTATCCGCTTAATTCCTTAAGCAGCTGGCTTGGAAGCCAGGTTATAGATGGCCTTAAGAGCTACTACCAGTGCTGCAGGTGCCACGAAAGCTCCTACATTGAGAACCATCAATGCTAGATAGGTTCCGACCACTGGGATTGCAGTAAGGTTTGCTGTTCCTATTATTCCTATTGCGATTGCCGCAAGCAGGAAGTCGTTGATTTCCTTGTCGCCGATGTTAAGGAATCCCACTATCAGACCAAGGACTACAAGAGCAAGTGTTACGTAACCTGCTAATGCTGCGTCCAAAGCACCTGATGCAAGACCTGCGACGACTGCAATCAGTACGCCCAGAATAAAGGCCCATCCTCCGATTTTTTCATAGGGCATTATATCACCACTTAATAATTGGTTCGAGGTTGCCTATATATATTTTTTAATGAGCGTCGTCTTTTGACGTCGGTTATCGCTGCTTCCTCAGGGGAGTAAGTGCTACAGTTATCATATATATGAAAATGGAGTAGAACACGAAAATCGCAACAAGTCTTGTGATGAAGTCCATTGTCTCTATCAGCGCGCCGAGGAATATGAAAAGCAAAGCTATGGCCATGAGCTTTCCTGCGTCCTTTGAGACGCCTGTGAGTATCTTCCTGTTGTGACCCCTGATGACCGCAGCTGAGATTATACCTCCTGCGAGGCCTGCCACGAGATACCCTCCTATCTCAGGAATGCCATGAGGAAGGAACGGTATGCTCTGCACCGGTATGTGGATGATGGTCTCGGACAGCCTTCCTATGAACACGCCGAGAATGCTCGCGTTCCAGACAATTATGAATATTGCGCCTGCGCCGAAGAGTATTGAAAAGACAAAGGAGAAGGCGGTTACCTGGAGGTTGTTCCAGAACACCCGCTCGAAACTGGCAAAATAATCACCTGAAAGCGCTTCGCCTGTCATCATATTTCCCTCAGCCATATCCATGAAGCCACCTGATGTGGAGCGTATATCCTGCACCTTCATGGTCTGCACCTGGAAGGTGTCTGCAGGAAGCATGAATCCCCAGAACGCGAAAGATATTGTAAGTCCTGTAAAGTAGAATCCGAATACAAGGATGTCCATGTAATGCCTCTGCAATATGCCCTTTTCGTAGTGCGCCTCGACATCCTTCTCATCCTGAAGCTCCTCCCTTTTGATGTAGTTCGTGAGGAAGTAGACTGACGGTATTATCGTGAACATGACTGCAAAGACGCCTGCGAGGTTGACAGTCGAACCTGACAGGCTTATCGTATATGCGAGCTGGATGCTGAACAGCACGCCTACGCTTGAAATAAGAATCGCCCAGAACATCATAAGCCATGGATTCTTTTTTATCTCTTTGTACTTTATCAGCGATTCAAGCATGAATATTATTGTTTTGTCTCACTTTAAAATGTTCGATAAAAACGCCTTTTTAAAACCTCATTCTCTATTAATTGTTGACAGGGGATAGACCGGGCTGCTGGGCGTAGCTTGTAACTGCAAACCGTCTTCATGGCAGGGTCGAAGCCTGAGCGAGGTTCAGTCATTTGGCTACGGCCCTCGCATCCGACTGCGAAGCTCTGCCCTGCAGGATCGCTTTCATGGTGAACCTGGTCAGACCTTGACGGGAGCAGCCATAAGTCATGCTTTCGATGCTTGCAGGATCCAAGAGTGGAGAAGGATGCGCGGATAAACCGTTCCGGGTGTCTGTCCCGAACGATGGTGCTCCCCTGTCATTTTCATGATAAGGGATTGTATGTACGACTACTGGCACCTGAAACACAAAAAGAGCAATTGGAAAGCAACTGCCGCTGTCGTGCTTGTCGTTGTGATAGTCTTCTTCTCCGGAATCATCATCGGAAACAACTACAGCAGGACAGTTGTCATTGAAAAGACGCCTGCTGCAAAAGAAATCACTGTTCTGGCGTCACCCCCGCTGTATGACGAGATGCCGAAGGAAGGGACATTCGCCACGATTGTCATTCCCGCCATAGATGAGGACGAGAACGGCATAACCACCAGTATGACAGTTCAGGCTTTTCCCGGAACCGGCCGCATACTCACGAACATCGACAAGCTTCTCTTCTGGGTTGACACGCAGAATTCCATAAGAAGAGCCACCCAGGTGGCTGAGAACATGACAGGACTGAACCTGTCAGAATATGACATCATATACACCATACAGGCGAATGCATCTGTAATAGGAGGGCCTTCTGCAGGGGCTGCGATAACAGCAGCGACCATAGCCGCCCTTGAGAACCGCACGATAAACACCACAGTCATGGTTACAGGCTCTGTCAATCACGACGGAACCATAGGTCCTGTCGGAGGAGTCCTCCAGAAGGCCGGAATAGCAAAGGAATCCGGAGCTGAGCTTCTTCTTGTGCCTCTCACGCAGTCCAGCGAGATTGCCTATAAGTCAAGGGAATACTGCGAGAAAATAGGATG
>CAZXIU010000045.1:0-7050 GCA_964640865.1 uncultured archaeon
ACGGGATTCTTCACGAAAACGCTGTTTGGCAGGATTACCGGGTTGCCCTTGGTCTTGAGTTTCGTCACAGTAGGCGCTATCTCGTCTATGACACCTGAATACCCGTTGACCTTCACCCTGTCGCCGACCTTGTACGAGCCCTTCACCTGTATGCCTGCTGTTATCTCCGGGATTATGTCCTTAAGGCCGAATCCCGCTATGATTATGACCATCACGAGCACTGCCGCGAGAAGTATGGCCAGAGCCGCTATGTCTATTCCCACGAGAGCAAGTGCCATTATCAGGACTACGAGGCCTATTGTGTACCTTACAAGCCCGCCTGTGAATTGACCTATCTCATGGCCACCAAGCAGTTTGGAGCCTGCCTCCCCGAAAACCTTCCCGAAGAAGTCAGCTATTATGAATCCCACCACTATCAGCAGTATCGCTCCTATGAACCTCGGGACGAATATGGCTATCTGGCCGAAGATATCAGCCACTTCCGACAGGCCAACTGCCTGAAGTATGAAAGTGAAGAATACTATGTATATGAGCCACTTGACGAGGTCGGATATGAGCTCTACAATGCTGCCCTTGTATCCTGTTATCCTCAGGACGCCTTCAGCCCATGATTTATCAGTCAGGCGCTTCAGCCCGACAATGCTGAGCAGCCTCTTGGTGAGGAACTTGCTGAGCCTGCCGGCTATATAGGCTGCCACGAGTATCAGTATGAGCTCGAGTATAAGCCTGAGGTTAGGTATTATGTAATCAGGAAGCAGTCTTGCTGAAAAATCTCCCAGCCACACTGCGAGAGGCTGGATGAATGTATTGAAATCCATGGTCATAATTTGACCTTATTTTATAAAAATAGATGCCTCAGGACGATTTTTCCTTCAGGACGTCCTTCACGACTGATTTCGCATCCTCGAAGAACTTCATGAGGAACGGCTTTTCCATGTGTTCCCTGTAGTTCTGGTGAACGGATTCTATTATCTTTGCCGGTATGTTGACCTTCGTAATCCTGCTCGGGGCTATAAGGTCTGGATTAAGCTCTATGTTAACCACCTTCGGGCCATCCCTTAGGGACATGTCAACCCTTATCACGTGCGTGTCTATGGCATCAGCTGTCTCAAGAGCCAGCTGCTTTGCCTCCACGCTGAGCTTAAAGGACTTGTATTTTCCCTCTCCGAATATAATGTCCCTGTCCTTGGTAACTTTTTTCACTGCGGCAATTACCCCCGGTTTTGCAACATACGCTGAAACCATGTCCTTTACAGGCTCTTCGAGAAGAACCGGATGGTCAAGCGAGCCGAGGGCTTCTATGACACTTTTTGCTTCTGCACGGCTCTTTACGGACACGCCTGTCTTCTGTGTCGGTACCCTCAGCACTATGGGGAAATCCACGGAATCAAGTATCCTGTCAGCGGCCAGCACAGACCGTACCAGATGAAGGTTCAGTGTATCTATTTCCCTTTTCCTGAGAACTGTCAGCAGGAAGAACCTCTCTGATGAGAGAAGGAATGCTATCGGAGGAACCGGCATGAATGTTTTTGAAGGGAAAAGTGAGAGCAGCTGGTATGCGTATGAATAATATCTTCTCGGCACCCTCGGAAGTATGGCATTGAATTTCAGAAGGTCTGATGCCCTGTAGGTTATGTCAAAATCTCCGTTAAGCCCGACACCTATTCCTTTTATTGGAACGAAGAACACAGATGAGAACCTTTTTTTGGCCTCTTCAAGAAGCTTAAGGTTGCTTTCGGTCTTCTCCTGACCGAGTATGCATAATGTCATCAAATCACC
The DNA here is from genome assembly GCA_964640865.1 of uncultured archaeon. Taxonomy (GTDB): domain Archaea; phylum Aenigmatarchaeota; class Aenigmatarchaeia; order QMZP01; family JAFGSV01; genus JAFGFG01. The sequence goes on from CAZXIU010000045.1 coordinate 1,780, forward strand.
GCGTATGTGCCTATATTGACCGGATATTTAAAAAGATAACACATTCCTTCGTGAATCCGCATATATTCAGTGCTTCATCTCGCTTTTCACGTAATCTATTATGCGCTTGGCCACATTTATGCCTGTTGCCTTCTCTATGCCCGACAGCCCCGGGTTTATGTTAGCCTCTATGACGTATGTCCTGTCCTTGCTTTCCACCATGTCTATTGCGCATATCTTGCTGTTTATGGCCTTTGCCGACTCCAGCACAATCTCCTTCATCTCAGGAGGGAGCTTGAAGTCAACTCCCCTTCCTCCGAGATGGATGTTAGCCTTCTTGCTGCCTGATGCCGCAATCCTCTTGAATGACGCTATGACCTCCTCCCCTGCGACGATTGCCCTTATGTCCTCACCGGGGTTTGGTATGTATTCCTCTATGAGCACTTCCTGCCTCAGTGTTTTCAGTGTGTGTATGGTGGCTTTTGCCGCGCCCCTTGTCTCCATTATCATCACGCCCTCGCCGCCGAAACCAGAAAGCAGCTTCATTATTATCGGAAGCTTCTGCTTGTCCACTATACCATTGGCAACATCCTTGGAGCCTGTTATCCATGTCTCCGGTACAGTGACACCCCTTTTCGTGAGCTCCATGAGCGTGAGGAACTTGTTATGTGCAACAAGCACGGTTGATGCAGGATACGGCTTCTTTACGCTGCATTCATCAAGAAATCTCATTATCGGGTAGCCGATCTCTGCCCTTTTCGAGTCTATCCTCGGGAGTATGTAATCGTATGAATCCAAGGTCTTCTTTCCGTAACGCGCCTGCGCCTTTTTTCCCACTTCAAGAACAACGTCCTTTACAGGCACATACTCGACTTTCTTTATCTGCTTTTTGGCCTCTTCCAGAAGCCTTTTCGTGGAATTGCCCACAAACTCCGGTGCCGGTCCCAATAGTGCCAATGTCATAAAAACCGCTCTGATTTAATTTAATGATAGAACTTAAAAACTACCTGAACTCGGACATCATCTTCTTGTCACGCGCTACCTTCCTGAACAGTTCCTCGTTCTTCTCCGAGTCTATGAGGAAATTACCTGCCATTATATTCCTTCCTATGAGAACAGGGAATGCCATGTTTGTCCTGTCAGCTATGTTCACTTCGGTCTTGAATTTTTTCCCTGCAATCTTCACAACAGCCTCAAGGACAGGCCTTTGCGTTCCTATGTCCTTTGAAGCGCTCTTTATCTTCGTGGTCCTCATGACAGGGCCTATGCCTGCCTCTGCTGCAAGATTTATGTCAACAGAGCTGAGCTTTGCTCCGGTGTCCATGAGCGCAAGTGCCTCGATCTCTCCGTTCTGGCCTACTATCTTAACTTTTTCAACGATTCCGAGGATTTCCTTCATGTTTTATTTTAACTTTCATTCTATTTTAAGATTATGGACGAATTCGTGAGGCATCGCCTCATAAAGCCGGAGACGCTCCAGGCGAGGCTGTACCAGCAGGAGATACTCGGCAGGGCAGTGAACGAGAACCTTCTTGTAGTCCTGCCAACAGGACTCGGAAAGACGCCGATAGCAATAATGCTCGCTGTCCTGAGACTCGAGAAGCATAAGGAAGGAAAGATTCTCGTGCTTGCTCCCACGAAGCCGCTGACCAACCAGCACAGGACGAGCTTCATGAAATTCATTGACATTCCTGAAGACAGGTTCCATGTGGTCACAGGCGAGATGAAACCCGCCGAGCGCAGGGGCATTTATGAAAAGAAGCAACTGATTTTCGCCACACCGCAGACCATAAAGAATGACCTTGAGAAGAAAACCATAGACCTGAAGGATTTCTCGCTTCTGGTTGTGGATGAGGCGCATCACGCTGTCGGTGGGTATGCTTATCCTTACATAGCCGGTAAGTATGCTGATACAGCGAAAAACCCGCGAATATTGGCGCTTTCAGCTTCACCCGGAGCTACTCAGGAGAAGATAGACGAGATATGCGAGAACCTCGGAGTGAAAGCTGTTGACATCAGGACAGAGGCGGACGCCGACGTCAAGGACTATGTGCAGGAAAAGGAAATGGTCATAGAGTTCGTCAGGCTGCCGCCTTCTTTCATAGCAATACGCGGGATGATAAACGATGTATATATCAGGAAGCTGAAGATTCTCAAGAAGTTCGGCCTGAGAAAGCCTGAGAAGCTTGTGAACAAGCGCGACCTTCTGGGGATGCAGGCTGAGTTCATGTCGCAGCTGCATAACGGCGCGAAATCCTCTTTTGCTGCCATTTCAGTCGTGACGCAGTGCATCAAGCTGGAACATGCCATAGGGCTTCTGGAGACGCAGGGCATAAGACCGCTCCTGGATTACTGGGAGAAGATGAAGAAGGACAATTCCAAGGCAGCTAAGATACTGATGAACGACAGCAGGATAAGCTCAGCTGTCAGCATGACCTACACGATGGCCGGGCGCGGCTCGCGGCATCCGAAGGCAGGCAAGCTCTGTTCCATCGTGGGAAGCGAGCTGATGAAGAAGCCTGACACAAGGATAATAATATTCGCCAATTACAGGAAGAGCGTTGATGACATAGTCGAGTCCCTTCTGAATGTCGAAGGCGCGAAGCCAGTGCGCTTCGTGGGGCAAAAAGACGGAGTGACGCAGAAGCACCAGATTGAAACCATCAGAAGATTCAGGGACGGCGATTACAACATCCTCGTCGCAACATCAGTCGGGGAAGAAGGTCTTGATATTCCAAGTGCGAACCTTGCCATATTCTACGAGCCGGTTCCCAGCCCCCTCAGGTCGATACAGCGCCGCGGCCGTGTCGGAAGAGCGGACATAGGGAAGGTCATAATGCTCATCACCGAGGACACCCGCGACGAGGGCTACTACTGGACCTCCCATCACAGGGAGAAGAGCATGAAGCGCATACTGAAGGGAATGAAAGGCGATGACGAGGCAAAGCCTGAACATGTCCTGAAGAGCAAAGGCAGCCTCAAGGATTTCTGCTGATTATAAAACATTTTTAATATCTTCCATTCACTTCTCAAGATTGCATATAACTAAGAATAAATTAATCACTTAATTCATATTAAGGCAGATTGCATCTGCCCCCCAACTCGATACTGCGGATGATATACCACAGGACCATCGGTCTCTATCACCTATATAATGTAATGGCCTGGTACGTGTGATAGTTTGAGAAGTCCAACATCCTCCGCCAATTATCAGGTCATCATTATCGTTACAAAGTGCCTGACAAGACGTTCCACCAGAACAAGATGCGGCTACATAATATACCAGATCACCTCCGATTTTCCTGGACCTTGTAGCCAAAGAGCAGCCCGTTTGGCTAGTACAACCACCAGTACCAATAGAAGTACAGGGCGTTGCCGTTCCAATACACCTTCCTAATAGGTCATCCCAATCACAACCAGATTGTCCATAACAAGCACCAGGACCACTAGGAGTGAAGGAATCACATGAACTAGCAGTTCCACTGCAATAATCTACACCTCCGAAATCTATTGAACCTGCTGTGACAGACCCTGTCACTATGGCGTTTCCCTCAACATCGAGCTTTGCGTCAGGTGTCGCGTCGCCTATGCCTACGTTGCCTGCCGTAGTGACTATGAATCGATTACCATTTGGTCCTGCCTGCAATGTTCCGTCTGTACGCAGGATGCCAGCGTTCTGATAGATGTTCTTGCTGCCGTACGACCGTATCCATGTGCTGTCGGTCATGTACCAGCCTCCTCCATATGATTCACTGTACCAGCCGGTCTGGCCGCTCGTTCTCAGCCAGCCATTAGCATATATGTCCCCATCCACATGCAGCATATAGGACGGACTCGTCGTCCCTATGCCGACTCTGTCGTTTGTGACATATAGGGGACCATTGTCGTTGCTGTAGCCTATCGCAAGGTAGCCGTCGTTGGCGTCCAGATTGCCCCAGCTATCGCTGTTATAGTCCCTTATGATTAATCCATATGTGCCGCCGCCGGCCTTTACCTCCACATAGGACCCGTCCCTGACCATAAGCTGGTTCTTGACATCCAGCAACGCACCCGGACTCGTTGTCCCTATGCCGACGTTTCCGGAAAAATAAGTATAGCCGCTCGTCCCTCCGTCTATCGTGAGATAAGCATTAGTGTCATCCGATATGCTGCCGCGCTGAATCAGGGCGTTCTGGTTGTATAGTGTGCCACCATTGTTGTATATACCTGTCTTGAACTCGACCAGAGTGTCCGAGCCGGCATTGTTCTTCCCGTAGACATCAGGGTAATAGGAGTTGGCGCCGTTCTGGAGTATGAGCGCGGTCTCGCTGGCAGTGCCGCTGTTCACGTGCAGGCGTCCTTCCGGACTGGTTGTCCCTATGCCCACTGAACCTCCCTTCACCGTCAGCGTCTCGACGAAAGACGAGCTGCGGCCGCCATAGCCAATCCCCACCCTGTCGGTCGCCGTGTCTGCGAATATCTGTAGAAGGCCGCCGGTCACACCAAATCCATATCCCAAGTCATCCCCGCCGTCCCATAGCATTATCTTGCTTCCCAGACTATCGCGAAATGTCAGCGGGGAACCGGGATTGCTATCACCCAGGCCGACGTTTCCGTTGTCCGCAATGTATATTCCTTCGGCCCCGCCGTCTCCGGATATCCAGTTGTTGTCTGTATTGATTGTCCCGCCGAATGTCGTTGCTCCACCGAAGGTACTCGTACCGCTAACATGAAGTTTTGCTGAGGGGTTTGTAGTCCCCAGGCCGACGTTGCCGCCCAAGATATGTGTTTGTCCTGACCCTGGATATAAGACGATGTCTCTGTTTCCATAACTATACAAAGTGAAGTCGTCTCCATTGCCATAGCTGGCTGAGTTGATGTTGTGCATGAGCCCTCCCCAGAATGCTCCGCTGTTGCCGAGGCGTATGAATTCATATGAAGAACTTCTGGAACCCGGATCCAGATAGTCTGTCCTGATGGCCCCGCCATCTCCTATTTCCAATGTCGTGACCGGTGTCATGGTTCCTATTCCAACATTCCCTGTACCTGTGATGACCATCTTATCCGTTAAGCCGGTCGAGGCGCTGTCGGTGAATAAGTACAGGTTTGTATTTCTCGTGGCATCATTGTGTTCTGTAGTTACAGTGTTAATGCCGCCTACTTCTCTGAATGCAGTCGCTCCAGTGCCCGTTGTGTCAGTGCGGAATGAAAGCACGACACCGTTGCCGTTATTCGTATTGGGGTTGTACAAAGCGGTGTTTGCGAGCGTGCCAGTATTATCAAACTGCACCACGAAGTTCCTCTGCGGACTCG
>CAZXIU010000046.1:0-7017 GCA_964640865.1 uncultured archaeon
AATGCTGGAAATTGCCAAACTCGTCCCCGACAACTGTTGTCACATTTATTACAGGGTCATTTCCGGTCGAGTTCAGCGTAAAATTCGCTATCACTCCGGATGTCCCGTGCACAAGGCTTCCTGAAATGCTGTTCTCAGGCACTGTGAGGTTGACATTGGAAAGCACGGTTATGTTGACTGTGCTTTTGTTATACCATATGCCTATTTCAGGATTGTACCATTCTGCTGAGACATTGAGAGTATAATTACCGGAAGGGGTTCCGTTGCCCACTACTATCTCGTATATCCCCGAACACCCGGAACCGATGGTCACATTTCCGCAGGAAAATATAGTCTGGTTTGTCGTGCTTATCCGGGAATCTGAGAAGTCAATGGTCACATTGGCGCTGAATGCAGTGATGTTGCCTGTGTTGTTTGTGCTGAATGATATGTTGAAAGACTGGGATGCGTAATATGTGATGTTTTCAGCAGTGATACTTTGCGGGGTGACATTAATGGTCATATTGGTTCCTGACACAGTCACATTGACATCGATTGTCTCAAATCCGTCGTTGGCAGAGCTTGCATTTATGACGCCGCTGTACACGCCTGTTGAGTAGCCTGGGGGTACTATAAGAAGCACTTCATTAGTCTCTGTTGTTCCCTGCGCCAGCATGCTGTAGTTTGCAGGGACAAAGCTGAAACTGAATGCTGAAGGAAATCCTGTCACATTGAACGTGACATTCTCAAGAGGTGCATTCCCGTAAGAGCTTAATGTCACATTGGCTATGTTCTTCTGGACTCCTGAGCTGACGAATGAAGAGATGAATGATTCGGATACGTCCAGTATATATGTTGGCAGAATCGTGACATTCATATTGGTTTCATTATATCCCTGAGTGGTGTCGCTGTTGTTCCAGCTTATGCTGGCATTGACAGTGAAGTTCGAGGGGACTGTTTCCCTCAGAACCGTTATATTGAAATCAATGACGCAGGACTTGGATATGAGCACATCGTTGCCGTCTTCCTCATTTATGCATAATGCGCCTGTGGCATTGGCTGTCATGTTCTGTGGTATCTGTATGTTGACTGTTGCATTGAATGCCGTTCCGTTCTGGGTATTTGTTGAATTTATCCTCAGCATGAAGCTTTCGTTCCCAAGCCACGTGACATTGGTTACTGGATAGTATGAAGGGCTGGCGACTATGTCAATAAGCGTGTTGACTTCCTCGGCTGTGAAGTCGTATGCGTCGTAGCCGTCATTGCCGTCTTTCTCAGCAGTGCAGTTGAGAGTGAAAAGCCCGAAATAATCAGGGGCAGTGAAGTTGATGTCATAGCTGCCGTTGCCGTAGTCGAGTATATTTGCCTGTGGCACTTCTGTCATCCAGGCCGCGCCGTCATAGACTGAGCAGTTGATGAATGCTTCCGGATGCCATACATCCTGCCTGAAGTTGGTCACATTGATGCTGGCATTTATGAGCCTGCTGACATCACCCTGCGGATTGTGTATGACAGTGCTGACATACAATTCCTTGGTTACTGTAATATTTTTGGATGATGTATTGAGCAGGTAGCCGTAAGAATCATATATGTAGGATTTAACTTCCCATAATCCCGTATTGTCGTAAGTTGTTATGTTGTAGGAGTTGGAATATACAAGGTCACCGGAAACTGAATCTGTATGGGTTCCGTCGTCATACATTTCCAGAACTATGTCGTCGCCCGTCCCTCCTGTTCCGTTGTTGAGTGTGACGTTGACTGTGCTGTGAAGCCCGTATGGGTCATAAGAAAGGTTCAGAGTGATATACACTGTCTCATTCCGGTTGTATGTGACAAAGTCCGTTTCTGTCGCAGACATCATTGTCCTTGATTCATACATGTCATAGCTCATGACACCCGGTGACCTGAGGTTGTTATTGATGTTGACGAACTCTGTTGTGCCTCCCCGGCCGAAGTATGCAGCGCTCTTCTGGACTATTGATTCACCGGACGATATGCTCAGGCTGCTGAGCTGCACCCCGATGCGCCCGCCGTCAATGCTGCTGTTGGTCACGAAGTATTCCTGCGCGCTCTCTTCAAGATTGACAAGGCCTACAATCTCGGTTCCGTCAGAGAACGCATAGGACCATGAATAGGGGTCTGTTGCATTTCCGTCATATGGCGTTCCTGAAGGACCGGAACCTATGGTCTGCCATCCTCTTATGATATCAAAGGCAACTGCGCCTGCTTCTGTTGAGTTCCTGCTTATCTGATAAGCTGCAGTGTTTGTGAAATTCTGCTCGATCTTTATCCATCCGCCGAAGGACTCATCGCCTGCATGATTGTATATGTAGTATCTCTTGGTCATGCGGCCCTCGCCTGTCGGCTGTCCCGGATTACCGAAAATTATCTCATTTCCTTCCTGGATTACAGTCAGCCTCACAGGGCCTTCGACCACAGTGAAGTTGCCAGCCATGTCAAAGCTGAAGTTGTATGTGCCGTTGGAATACTCATTGTATTCTATGGTCCTCGCGTCCTCCCCGCTGCTCAGGAAGAATGGAACAGGCTCTGCTGTGGACTGGAATTTCACGAAGTATATACCGGAGGTGTTCTCGCTCCTGTTACTGTCTATGCGTATGTCTATGATGCTGTTGTTGACGAAAAGCTCATCCCCGTTCATCACGTATGAGAGATTAGTTGCATAGTTCGGGGCTGCTTTCTGTCCGTTCTCAGTTGAATCGAAGTAAAGGAAGAATGTCCTGTTCGTGTTGCTCTGGGTAGTTCCGTTGAGTATGAAGACAAATGTGCCATCAGCGTTGCCGGATGCGTCATAGCTGTAGAAGTCCCTGTCAAACTGGCTTGGCAATTCATGCATCACATCGCCTGTTGAATTGTACTCATAGAGTCTCGTGGAGTTTTCGTCAAATGTTTCAGGGAATCCAAGCTGTCTTAGGACATCTGTGAAGTTTATGTCCAGCTCAACAGGCTTGTTGACAGAGTCGTAATCGCCGTTCTCAATCTCTATCTTTATCCTGTATTTCCATGTATTGTTCCACCATTCATAACGGTGAACGAAAACACTGTCAAGTGTGCTGAGGCCTGCGTCGTATCCCTGGGAAGAGCCGTCGCATGTGACATTCCACGTATAATTCTCCTCGTCCGGGAATGTTCTTGCATATTCATACAATTGTGTGACACCGATGTAGCTCATGGATGCAGGGGATGTCCATGAGCCGCTTATGTTGAAGATTATGTCGCATGTGACGCCTGCCCCTGTTACCGGTGACCCGTCGGCGCTTGCAGTGAAGTTGGCATAGAAGTATGTATTCTCATTTATCGTTGCCGGAACCGAGCCTCCCTGAGCATCAGCGCTGCTCCACACTGAAAGGTCTGAATTCGCACCGCTCACTGATGAGAACATTCCCGTATATGTTAAATTTGTATATGTGAAACCCAGTGATATGGCTGCAACTATCAGAAGCGCCAGTATTGCCCCGGTTATCACGTTTATGCCTTTCATTTCAGAGTCTACTTCCTGAGCAGCATCCTCCTTGATTCATCATAAGCCTTCTTGCTTATCTCGCCGTTTTCATAGGATTCCCTCAGCTTTGCGAGTAGCATAACCTTGGTATGCTTCCCGTCACCGGAATCTTCGGGAATCCGTGCGTCTGATGTCTTCTGGGCAGCTGCTATCTTCTGGTCTATTGCCTTTATCTTCTGGATGTTCTTGTCCTTGGTGTTCTTGTATTCAGCCTCGCTCATCGACTTTGAACGGTAGTTCTCCTCGATAGTGTCCATCAGCGCTGTTATCTCTTCCTTCTCCTCTGTGAGCCTCTTGACTTCAGGAGAAACAGCCGGTTGCGCAGGAGCTGCACTGGCTTTCTTTGCGAGTTCCCTGACTATGCCTATCTGGTCCTTCACTCCTGTTATATCACTCTTGGTTGCGTAGTCAGCCAGTCTCCTTGTCATTTCCCCGACATTCTTCATCAGGTCCTCTGTCATGCCTGTAAGCTTGTCCTGCTTGACTTTGTATTCATTGAACTCGTCTATCTTCTTCTTCATGTCGAGATAAACACTGTCGAGCCTGGAGGAATTGGCCTTGATTCTTTCCTCTATCTCCTGTGTTTTCTCAAGCTTCTCGCCTACATGCTTGCTTGCCTTCACTATGTTCTCAATGCTTCCTATGTCGGTCATTAGTCCCTTTATACGGTTCATGCTGTCGTTCATCATCTTCGTTGTCCTCTCAAGCCTCTCAACCCTTGTGTTGACATCCCTCATCTGCTGGTCCCTTGAAGTGAATTCCCTTAGGACCCTTGCTGTGTCTATCTGGGAGACGCTGTCCTTGAGCTTCGCGATTATGGTTTCCTGCTCCTTGGACCGTGCTTCCATCTGGTATACAGCGGAACGAACCTCAGCGAATGTCTCGGTTGTCCTCTGTATCTTCTCGTCAATCACATTCCTGGACTCCTTAACACCGTCAATAACAGCTTTGAGTTTCTCAACCTCAGTCTTCATCATCGTGAACTGCTTGTCATAGCTTCCGACTGATGTGGTCACTGTCTGGGTGTCATTCTCTATGTTCTTCATTGTCATTTCAATGGGGTCAAGCCTTCCCTCAAGTTTCTTGAGCCTCTTGTCAGTGACCTCAACGCTCGCTGCTGCTATGACATCCCTGAGCTTCTCCTCTATCTTTTCCTCAAGGAATTTTGCTGTTGCCTCACGCCTGCTTGGCGTTGCATCAGTTTCCTGAACAGCATTCTTTGGGGATGGACCGGCTTCCGGTGGTGTGGAAGGGCTTGTGACTTCAATGCTCTTCTCTTCTTTTTCCTCTTCCTGCTTTTTCACTGATTCCTCTATCTTCTTTTTCTGCTCAGGCGTGGCTGTCTCCTCAAGCTTCGCTATTTTCTTGTTTATCTCCTCAAGCCTCTTCTCGTTCTTGTCCTTCACTTCATGATAAGTGTTATCAGGGATGGTTGCGTCCCTGTAGGAGTCTTCGACTGAGGAGAGAAGCGCCTCTATCTCTTCCCTGTGGGCAATGAGCTCTTCGATATTCTCTTCATGTGCGTCTGCCTTCTTGATGTCCTTCGGTTTTCCGGCCGGTTTGGCATTGTCTTCAGAAGATTTTTCAGTCTGCTTGCCCGCATCTGAGGGGGGACTTTCAGATGGAACTTCCTCTTTCTCTTCGCCAGAAGGAGCTTCACCTTCCTTTTCTTCCGTCTTCGTTTCATCACTCTTCTTCTCCGGCGGAATGTCTTCAGGTTTTTCATTCGGAATCCTGTCCGAATCCTCCAGCATTCCCAGAACCTTGGACTCCAGCCTCTTCTGGACATCCTCGTTTTTCTCTTTCAATGCATTTTCCTCCGGTTTTTTCTTTTCTTTCTTATCTCCCATATTATTTACCCCCTAATTTTTTACTCAGCAATCATACGCTCTTCATCCTCGTTCTTACAGACTCCATGTAGCTTCCGGCCATTGTGAACAGTCCCTGCTTGAGCTTGTCAAGAGCAAGGTTTAATTCGACCTCGACGTCGCTCACATCAGTTCCCTTGGCCTTCATGGCATCGAGCTGCTGCTTTATCGTATCCGCCTCCTTCTTTATCTTGAGATACTGATCAAGTTCCTCCGCAGTCAGCCTCTTGGTGTCGTGAAGCAGCGGCCTGAATGAAACGAACCAAGGCTTGCCGCTGTTGTATGCGGCGTTCTGCATAAGACCCGTACCTGTGACAAGCTTGGTAATCTTCGATGCGTAGTCCGGACCGTACTTGGTCTTGACCCTGTTGATGTCACCTTCATACTTCGACCTGAGTTGTATCTCCGTGGATATGTTTGCCCTGATGGCTCCCTTGAAGTCCATAAGCACCTGTGATATAAGGAATATGCCTATTCCCCACTTACGGAATTCTCTCGCTGCCCTCTCAAGGACTATGTAGCCGCCCTTGCCTCCGTATTTCGGAAGCAGACGGTGGACCTCGTCGTATATCATGAGCATCTTCATTTCCCTGGCCTCAGGAAGCCTCATCTCGAACAGCGATTCCACAGACCTTCTTACGAACTTGTCCATTCCGCTCGGCGGAAGCTTCTCAGTGACAAGGACTGTCATCTCGCCCTTCTTCTCCATTATCTCCTTCCATGGTATCTTCTGGTCGGGTGTCTCTATGCCTATTATGTTGACCTTGAATCCGCGGGCATCCTCGGGCTTCATGCCGAACTTCGGATAAAGCTCAAGCATCGCCTCGTCCTTGCAGGCCCTCATGAATCCGGTCCACTGCGCTGTCGGGTCTACGACTACTATAGGCACGCCTCTCTTAAGGAGTTCCTCTGATGCAACCTGGGCTGATACAGACTTCCCGGCGCCAGTTGAACCAGCCGCTATGCTGTGTGTTGTCAGGTCATCAAGCGTCATGTACGCCTTTATGTCAGTCTCTGCCACCTTGCCGACGAGCAGCGACCTGTCGCCTGCCTTCGGAAGCTTGTTCACATCCATCGGGAATATGTACCTGCTCTTTGATTTCTTTTTCTTCCTCCATTTATCGAAGAACTGTGTACCGAAGTGGTATCCCGGTATCACAAGGAACAGCAAAGCATATGTGAGCCAGCTACTGAATATGCTCTGTATCAGCTTAAGCGGAGGCGCTATGTACAGTACATCGAAAGAGTCTATTGCAAATGCCTGCTTTACGCCATCCCAGTAGGTAACATTTATCTCAATTGAGTACCTCCCGACAGGTGTATCATCAGGAATGAATATGCTCCTCTTGAATGTCCTGACATTTTCCATTCCAAGTGTCTCCTGTTCCCTCAGGACTATCTTCTCTGTGTCAAGATGCCTCATTTCGTAGGTGAGTATTATGTCCTCTATCTCGGATGTTTCACCCATGTTCAGAAGCGTGACCTCAAGCGAAAGGTTTGTTCCCGGTTCTATGGTTTTTGTAAGCGCCTTAACCTTTACGTCAAGAAGCGGCTGTTTCGGACGCTGTACCTTTACGGTTATCGGGGTGACATGCTCTATGTCGCGGCCTTCTATCCTTGTGATGATGTCACCTGTGTATATCCCTTCCT
>CAZXIU010000047.1:0-6870 GCA_964640865.1 uncultured archaeon
AGGCTCAGACAAACCTATTGTTAAGTTGTTTTTTGGCGATTCCTGTGAAAAAGACATCATACATTCAGTTCCCTCTTAACATCACTGAGACTGTAAACTCTTCCCTCTTCAACGTCTTTTTCTGCAAGACGAAGAGCTTTCCTGGTTTCATCTGATATTTCCATAACATCCTCTATCAGATTCCATATTACTTCTTCATAGGTTTCGCTTTCGAAAAGCTTACGCTCAATAATCTCCTGCTGCAGATCTTTGGAAATCTGAATTGTCGTTGCCATAATAGACTATAGTACGCTATATTTTATAAATTTATCAGTCTTCTTGAGTTTTAAGAAGAGAAACGTAAGACTTCAGAGACTAGTTAAATTGTGATTATTCTTTAACAGCCAGAAAATAAGCTACCAGCTTTGACATGTCAGTTTTTGGTCTTTATGAGAAGGCCAAGTACGATTAATACAAGACCGATAAATGAGAATCCTCTTGCATCTATCAGAGGGCCGTAAAATAAATCAGTAAGCCCCACGATGACCATTATGATTCCTATCAGCATGAGTCTTACGCTTCGTTTTTCAATTAAGTTTTCCGCCATCTTGAATGGTTTGTCATAGAGACTAATAAATATTAACGAATACATTTGAAGGAAATTAAATTATATCCCTGGCTTAAGAATCTTTTCGAGTGAAAGAAAAGAATCCTATATCCATTCCAAACACAGGGTCAAATATACCGAATGGGATACCCGGAAACACTTAAAAAATTTACTGCCAACGTTCATTGATGAACGTGCTTAACGGTGCTGATATAACGATGGATTATCTCAGAAATTACCTGGATGTGATGGGAGATAAAATAATAATATACCTTTTTGACCGTGCGCATTTCAAAAAGAACGACATGATATACATGCCGGGTGGCGTGGAAGTGGAAGGTTTTGACGGCAGTTTCTTAGATTCCACACTCCTTGAAAGCCAGAAAGCGGATGCCAGGATGGGAAGATTTCTGAACGCCGGGGAAATACCGTTCCTTGATAATCTCCCTGAGCCGAAAGTAAGAAGGTCAACTCATTATCCAAAGGGAAGCTCGCATGTGAATAAGAACGAGATTATAATGAAGATATACCTTGAAAAGATTCCGATTATATGCGAAGATGGTGATGATGGGCATTACGGATTCTCTGCGAATGCTGATGTCAATGTGCTCAATTCCATGACTTCGAGGATACATCACGGGATTTTTGTGGCAGACCTCAAGTACATCAAAGACCCGGACCTGTACACAAGGCTCGTTGAGCATGGAGACACCGGCGGTATGGTGGAAAGCCTGACGAATAAGAAAAGGGAAGCTGATGTATTGGACGGGATACATGAGATGGGAGAGAAACTTGGAATAAAACCCGAATTCATACACGAGTTTTACAGGGACGAGATAATACCCATCACAAAGGACGTTCAGGTGGAACGATTCTTCGAGATTGTCAATAATCATGAATGAATGTCCGGTATCAATTTAAAAAGTTTATTTTCAAGAATAAATCAATGAGCGGTGACAGAGGTTACGGCAAAACTGATTTTCAGGACGTCACTATACGCTCTACAGACTCTCATGCAATATACCGTTCTCCTTTTGGACAGCCATACAGAAACGTGAGAATACTCAATTCCGACAGACCCAAAAAGGAAAGCAAATTCTATCGCTGGCTTAAGAATCTTTTCGAGTGAAAGAAGAGAACGTGAGTGTCCGGGAAACAACCGGTTATGAAAGAGCAAGTCAAAACTCGCTATTTAACATTACACCATTTTACTTATCGGTATCCGTTGATTATCGGTATAGGGACCTTTATGTAGCAATCTGACGGGATCATGTTGACCTCGAGAGACCTTAAGAGTGCATGAGGCGCCGTCTCCGTCGACGGCACTCTGCCGGATTCAGCCCCGCAGCTGCCGTTGAAGCAGTCGTAATAGTCGCTTGTCTGGATTATGCTCTCCAGTATCTGGTTGGGGGTCCCGACTATGTAGATACCCTTGACCCTCTTCTCGCGGCCTTTCTTGTCCACCTTGTAAAGATTTACCGGGAATGTGTTGAACACAGCCTCCTCGGTGTCCACCTGGCCGCCCATGGTGCCTTCAAGTATTATGCCGTATCTCTTTTTCTGGTTTACTATCTCCCGGACCAGGTTCTCCTTGAGCTCCCCGTAGCTTACTTCGTTGTCCGATTTGACTATGAGGTTGCTCATCCTCGCTACCGGGTCGTTGGCGTCTTCGGCTCTCGCGTGGCCGTTGGAGCGCCTCCTGAAGTATCCAGCGCTTTCCCTGCAGTGCAGGAAGTCCTTCAGCTTGCCATTCTCAACGAGGTTGACCCTTTGCGCAGGGACCCCTTCATCGTCGAAGCGATAGAAACCGTCAAGGTCCTCTCTCGTCGGGTCGTCGCAGAGCGAGAGGAACTCAGGGGTTATCTTCTCGCCTATTCTTCCCTTGAAGAGGTTAGCATTATTCTCTCCATCCTCCTTCTCCTGAATTCTGTGGCCTTCCATCGAGTGCCCCGCCATCTCGTGCCAGAGGACGCCGTGGTTCTTGGGACACATTATGGCCGGATAGATGTTGGTTGTTATCTGCGGGGCGCGGGCTATGTCGTAAAGCTCCCCTACGAGCCTTTCCCCGATCTCGAGCAGGTCATCTGTCTTGGGTATATTGGACATGTCTATGCCTGCGATCGTGTACTGGTTCCAGACGAGAGAGTTGTTCTTCTTGAGCGCGCTCTCGTCCCTCATGCTGCTTGAGAGAAACAGGTTAAACCTCCTGTAGTTCGTGTATATATCCGTTCCCTCGGAGTTCTTCAGGTACCTGTCCTGATCGCTCAGGCCGAACGTCGCTATGGAATTGAATACACGGGACCCGTTCACATTCTTTTCTTTCATCTTCGCGGTCACTTCGGTGAGCATGTCCTCTATCTCTTTAAGGTCCACTTTCTGCCGGTTTCTAGTAGGCTGCCTGTACTTCACGGGCGCTTCCTTGGAGAAGTATCTGTATATGTCACGGTTGTAGTTCATGCCTATGCTTTGATTGTACCTGTCCTCGAAGTCATCGATGCAGCCCCAGATGGCTTCGTCGGAGAGCTCCCTGAGGATGCTCATGGCAGCATCATCCGAGTCCAGTGGAAATACGCTTTTGTCGGAGCCCATGCCGCATCCCCTTGTGTAGCTGCCCATCCTCGCCTCGACCCTCGCATTGACACTGACATCACCGTATTTCCTCTTCACGATTCCGCCGTTGGCCACGTCGAGGTCGTCTGACACATCTCTCTTTACCATGACGCTCGAGAAAAATGGCCTGTACTTTACTGGTTTCGATCCGGGCTTGCTCTGGGAGATATTCACATCACTAAGATCAGCGAGTATTTCGCTGACCGGCCCGGCTCCGGGAAGCGGGGGCAGTGGTAACGATTCATCCATCTATTATTTTGTGCAGTAAAATTTTTAAACTGGATGGCGTAGGTGCCGGATTTGACGCCTGATCCCAATATCTCACCATATGAATTGAGCGTCCGGATATTTTAATCTCCGCACTAAAGATGTTGATATGATGTTTACATGCCAGAAATGCGGAAACAGATTCTTCGCGGACAGACATGCCAAGCTGTGTTCCGATTGTAGCAGACCGGATGATGGCGACGGACGAAGCCGTGGCGGCAGCTACGGCAGCCAGAGACCGCCCTGGGGATTCGGGTTTGGGTAATCAGGCTGATTGAGGCGGAAGTCAGCCGGAATCAAGGACTTTCGTGAAAATATACTGGAATGACGCATTCGGGTACTTCTTTCGCATCTTTCCGATGAAGCGTATGTCCGCTTTTTCTGTCTCAATCTCAGCAAATGTCCGCGAAGAGCGTAAGACACTGTACCCCCTGAAATCCGCGGAACTGTATGCATCCCCCGGGAACTGCGCAAGCAGGAACGGCCTGTAGGATAGCGAGCTATAGAATCCAGCTGACTCGTCGAATGAGCCGGCATTTATTTTGGAGTGAATCCTGAAAGCATCTTTCTCGAATGCAGTGGCAAGACGCCGTCCGAAGCCCCGTCCGCGGAACCTTCTGTCAACAGCTATCTCGCTCATGAGGACATAGCCGTCCCTCGGGAAGCCGAAGACAGCCCCTCCCAGCTCGCTGCCGATGAATATGCCTTTGAACAGTTCAGGAAAATTATTGTGCCTGGCTGAGAGGAACCTGCGCGTTCTGGTCATTCTGCCGGACAGAGCCCTGCTCATGAGGTCCATTGCCGCAGGCATGTCTTCTCTGGTCAGGCTTCTCACGCTAAGGTCTGCAAGCAGCCCGGTTTTCGCAAAGTCCGAGAAAGCTTTCTTATGTTCGCCCTTCAGGTCACTGGCGGCGATTCCGGAGTTAATCTTCTTCATGAAGCTTCCATACTCCAGCGGCATCTTGAGATCCAGAAGCCTTTTGCAGTCGCATATGAATATGTGGTTGTTGTCCTTTCGCCATTTCACATGAATGCTAAATGTCTTCATATGAGATCATCTCTTTCCGAATTCGTCTTCAAGCTTCTTTATGTAGGAACCGAGATTTTTCAGCCCGAGTTTTTTCCCGTTACTGACGCAGAACGGTGTCGGTGAGGTTCCGTTGCCGAAGTACCTGAAACTCTGGGGTATGCACTTGCCGCACTCAGGAAGCATCCTGCATCCATCGCATCCCTTGTCCATGTAGCTCCTGAACCTGCTGAAGACTTTCCCGTCCCATATCTCCTGAATGCTTTTTTCCCTTATGTTCTCGAATTTCATGAATTTCTCCGGTATGCACACCCTGCTCAGCGTGCAGGGCGATACGGTCCCGTCTGAATGTATCTCGCAGAAGTTGATGGCAGCAGGGCACATATATGCAGAAAGACCCTTTCCCTGAATGCCGACAGGCATGTCAATCATCCTTACGTTTATGCGGCTTTCCCTGGCGTCACTGCATATCCTGTCCCAGAAGGAATTGTCAAAGTAATCATAGAACTCCCTGATGAACCGGTTGTCATCACCCCTTCCGGTGGGTATTATGGGAGATATGAACCACGATACCGGGTTAAGTTGCTTTATCAGCTTCCTGAACTCTTCCATCTTCTCTATGTTCTTTTTGTGCAAAACAGTAGAAATGGTCAGCGGTATTCCCTTGCCTGAAAAGAACCTTATGTTGTCAATGGTTGTCCTGAACACGCTTTCATTGTATCTGCCGGCTGAATCAAGCCTTATGTAGCAGTGGCTTTCCGCATCAGGCCCGTCAAGGCTTATCTTGACGCCAATGAGATACTTCCGGGATGCTATGAAATCCCCGATACCTCTGGGGAAGACGCCGTTGGTCGTGAGTATGTAATGCATTCCTGACTCTTCAAGATATTCAATGAATTCCCTGAAGAAGGGGCTCTGCGTGGCTTCGCCCCCTGATATGTTGACATAGAACACATTTGACCTGATGAGATCGTCTATGACGGATTTCCATTCATTGAGATTCAGCTCATTTTCGTGTTCCGCAGAATAACTTCCGAAGCAGTGCCTGCACCTGAGATTACACTTGCTGGTAAGATTCAAATAGCATGAATAAGGTGCGACGTATTTACTGCTGTCCGCTTTCATTCTGAATGTTCCCCTGGCTTCTAGTACTGGTTATGGCCGCACGACATGACGTAGTTCCTGCTCAGAACGAACGTGGAACTGAGAGTTGTTTCCATGCCCGGAGCATCAAGCCCGTACCTGGACTCAATCCTCTGTGCTATGCCTGCGGTTCCCGGACCAACAGAATTCAGTGAATTCCTAATAATTTCCATAAGATTAATTATGATAAAGATTTTTAAAGAGTATTATCATCCGACCTGAAAAGCTTCACTTGCCCTTCCACCACCATGTGATGAGCCAGCCGAATATGAGAATTATTCCGAAGACGATGATGAGAATCAAATTGTCTGGAAGAGACTCCGGAGGCGGGGGGCAGGACTGCTGAATCTCGAAGTCCTTTTCTATGACTTTACTGTCCAAACGGAGCTTGGCTGTACATCTGGCAACAGGGTTGCGGCTTTCCAGTTGCAGATTTACTGTGACGCTGTTGGTATCCGGATAACAGAGAGCCTGACTCTTGTAGTAGAATGTGGACTTCCAGCCGTCTTCTGTTTCTATCTGACCGGGAACATCCAGCTTCACGTCCCAGCAGCCTTCGGTGAGGTTGGCTGCGATTACCGTGACAGTGAAATCCGTACAGTTGCCTTCTGTTTCGACTGAGTCTATCTCTTGCGCATCCGCAGCCGCCGATAGCATCAGAATGACTGCAAGCATGATGACAATTCTTCTCATGCAGCCTCCTAGTCCCAGTTTACCTTCTTCATCTTTATCTTGAACAGGTTTTCAAGGAAGTCCGTTCCCGCGTATCCTGCGACCAGTGCGAACTTTATGTTCTCGGCTATGAAGACTCCGGCCATGAGGCCGAGCCCGCCTGAGCTGAGGAGCGAGAGTATCATCCAGTCCTTTCGGACAGTCCTCTTCTTTGCGGGGGTTCCGGTTATGTACTTGGTTATCCCGACAAGTCCCCTTATTATTCCTCCGAGAAAGCCGGCAAGAAAGATGTAGAGAAGCATCTCTGCCATAATTTAGTTTTTGGACAATCCCCTAATAAAAAGACGTTTAAACATAATCCTGCTAAACACGAACCGAGAAATAGTCATAGACAGTCATCAGCGCGTTCTCCATCCTGTCATGGCTGAGGGGGAGGTATGTGTATAATTCCGGGTCCAGGAGGTCAGCATGCCCGCATTTGGCAGCGTATTCGCACTTCCTCCTCTCTGAGATGCTGGAGAAAGTCCCAGTAGGCATCTCGATGCCGTAATGACCGTGGTTGAGC
>CAZXIU010000048.1:0-6608 GCA_964640865.1 uncultured archaeon
GCAGCTATTTTTTCGCCTTCAGAATCAAAATCAGTTAATATTACTACTTCCTGCCTTTCTCCGTTCCCGTTCGAACAGTTCGATTTTGAAACATGAAATGTGAAATCTGCAAGTGGCTTACCGCCAAGATGCATAATATTCTTTACACCCAGTCTTTTTAAAGCCTTACTGTCTTTCAGCCCCTCAACTATGACAAGCTTGTCTTCAAGGTCATCCAGGCATTTCCTGAAGCTTCCGATAGTTATCCTCCCTCAAAGTTCTATCACGTCGACGATATCCCTTTCTGTTATTATGCCCAAAAGCTCATGGTCCTCCACAACAGGAAGGCCTCCTATCCTTTTGGCAATCATGATCTTTACAGCCTCGTAGGCATCATCATCCGGAGATACTGTATAAACGCGGCTTGTCATTATGCTTTTTACGGAAGACTTCTGCTCCCTAAGTTTTCCGGAGAGATTATTCATGTGAAGATGTGAAAGTATATCCCTTGGGGTTATGATCCCGACAAGTATACCATTCCTCACAACAGGCAGTCTCCTGAATCCTCCCATGCCAAGCATCTTCGAGACATCCAGAATAGTGTGGCTGTCCTGAGCCACCAGCGGTTTTCTTATCATGAGGTCGGATACGCGGACACCCATGTTTCCCCTTATCTGCCTCACGATATCCCATTCGGATATGGTACCTGCAAGTTTCTTCCTGTATGTTATGGGATATGAACCCTTCCTGTGTTTCCTGAAGAATTCTATGGCATCATTCATCTTCGTGTTCTTATCTATTGTGAAAACATTCCTGGTCATGGCATCCTTTATTCTCACTTCCAGTTCAAGCTTCCTTTTCTTTCCGACACCCGATAGTTCCCTTATTATGTCAGTGGACGCGACCATTCCCTTAAGATTGCCTTCCCTGTCTGTTACAGGAAGCCTTCTGTACCGGTCTGAAAGAATGTGAAGCACATTTTTGACCATGTCACTCTCCATGCATGTGACAACCTTTTTGGAACCGATATCAGTGACTGTTGCATCTTTATTGAACCATCTGGACACATTTACGTGTTTCCTTTCCCCTAATTTCTGCATAGTAGATTCTTGTATTCGCTAAATAAAAACGTGAAACAATGGTTAACATATTAACTAAACTCTACAAAAAATAAGCATGGCCAAAACAGGTTCTGTCATCGAGAATGTGCTAAGGAAAATAACACCTTCTGACAGTGTGAGAAAAAAAACAGGCCGCGCCCTTTCAAAGATAGAGAATGCAACGGGCAAAGCCGTGAAAGAAGAGGGACTCACATATACGCTTGCAGGTTCATATCTCCGGGACACCTGGCTCAAGGACAAGAAGGAATTCGACATCTTCATCCTTTTTCCTGAAAGCGTAAGCAGGGAAAACCTGGAAAAGAGAGGAATGTCAATAGGGAAGAGCATTGTCAAGACACTGAATGGCTCATATGAGATAGCCTATGCAGAGCATCCGTACATACGCGCTCTGGTGGACGGATACGCAGTTGATTTTGTTCCGTGCTATGACATTAAGGACGCATCCAAAATCAAATCAGCTGTTGACAGGACACCGCATCATAACAAATTCATAGTGAAGAGTCTTACGCCCGCCCTTTCATCGGAAGTCCGGCTGCTCAAGCAGTTCTGCAAGTCCATAGGAGTTTACGGCTCTGACCTCCGGGTTGAAGGCTTTTCAGGATATCTTTCCGAATTGCTGATAGTCAGGTACAGGAGCTTTCTCAATACAGTTTCCGAGGCGTCAAAATGGGAGGCTGGAAAGGTTTTCATAGACCTCGGAAAGCATCACGAAGAGATGCCTGACACAGGAAAGCGCTATCCGAATCAGCCGCTCATAGTGATAGATCCTGTTGACAGGAACAGGAATGTTGCAGCTGCGCTCTCGCCTGCGAATTTCGAAAAGTTCAAGGAAAGCGCGAAATCATTCCTGAAGAAACCTGATGAAAAGTACTTCAGGCTGGGAAAAGCGAAAGTGAATGTAAACGGGCTGTCACGGGATGCAAAGAAAAGGAATACGCGATTGCTTTCTGTAATGTTTCCGAGGCCGGACGCTGTTGATGATGTGCTGTATCCCCAGATGAGAAAGTCTGCAAAAAGGGTCAAAGCTATATTGGAGGATGCCGATTTTCGTATCATAGGCCATGACGTCTGGTGCGATTCCAAGAACTGCCTTCTCTTTCTGGAGCTTGAGGTCTGGTCACTTCCAAAAATAAGAAAAGTTATCGGGCCACCCACATTTTCAAAGAAACACAGCGAAGAGTTTAACAGGAAGTACAAAGGCCAGGGACGCATATGGGTTGAGGGGAGCAATCTGGTGACAGAAGTGAAGAGGAAGTACACGGATGCCGGGTCACTCCTTGAAGAAGAGCTTTCAGCCAGCGAGAAGAAGCTGAGGGACAGCGGAATAGCATCGCATATAGCAAAGTACATGAAAAAGAAAGAGATACTCACGGATTCGGCTGTAATTCAGAAAGCTGAAAGCAACAATGAGCTTGCATTCTTCCTTAGCGATTATTTTAAAAACAAAGTTCTCTAAATAAACACTAATCCAATTGAGGTGTTTTCATGAAAGTCGTGTTTTTCATTGGAAAGGATAAGTTCGGAAGCGCTAAGAACAGGCTCTACGCGGATGAAGTGGTATCGAAACAGTCCATAACAACAAGAGACAATGCAGCCATGGGAAAGGATACGGAAGGCTACTACATTGTCATAGACGGCAACGAGGAAGCCATAACCAAGGCCAAGGAGATACTCAAGGATGACGCAAAGCTTATCAAGGGCGCTGAAGCCGAAGAAATAATCAAGGCCATAGAATCCCAGGAATCGAATGCAGCAGACGGTTTTGGTGCAATCTTTGGCTGACCTGTACAGTCAGTTCAGTGACTGAACTATTTTTATGAAAAAGGAGTCAATTATCATTATGGTTCTCTACAGGTCCGATCTCACAATTATTCTCGGGAATTTCTTCTGGACTATGAAGTACATGGGAATGATATTCTTCCTATCTGTTTTAGTCTCTTTACTGACCATGGAATTCACCCTTATACCGGGTTTTGCTGCAATAGGACTGGCAGTTGTACTGGTATCGCATTTCATGAAGGGTATAATAAAGGAGAATGAAGACGGAACGCTCAGGCATGCGATGATGACTGTTGCCCTCGTATGGATAGCGATGAGCATACTGGGCGCGATACCATTCGTCCTCTACATGGACCTTCCGTGGATAGACGCTGTCTTTGAATCGGTTTCAGCATGGACGACCACGGGATTCACAGTCATAGCTGATGTTGAAAGCGTACCGATGACCCTCCTTTTTTGGAGGTCTCTCATGCAGTGGCTGGGCGGCATAGGGCTTGTTGTCGCGGCACTGACAGGCGTGCTTGGCATGGGCGGCTCGCTTTATATTGCGGAGGCGAGGGAAGACCGCATCAGGCCGAACATAATGAACACTGCGAAAAGCATATGGTGGATATACCTCTTGTATACTATCCTGGGCGTGGTCCTTCTCGTCGTGGCGGGGATGCCGCTCTTCGATTCCGTGAACCATTCCATGACAGCCCTTGCAACCGGCGGCATGAGCGTGAAGAATGCGAGCATAGGGGCTTACGGCAGTATTTACATAGAGATTGTGATGATGATGCTCATGATGCTCGGCGGAATAAGCTTCCTTTCCCATTACAGGCTGCTGAGGGGCGAGAAAGAGAAATTCTTCAGGGATGCCCAGATACTTGGCATCATTCTGATAATCATTGCGTCGTGCATCCTCATGTCACCGTGGATGGAGATGAGGTATTCCCTCTTTCATGTGATATCAGCAGTGACCTCGACAGGTTTCTGCACGCAAAATATAACTGCATGGAATCCGTTTCCGGTATTTGTCATAATCATGGTGATGCTGATAGGAGGCTCGTCAGGGTCAACTGCGAGCGGCATCAAGGTCTTCAGGGTGGGAGTCGCACTGAAGTCTCTCTACTGGAACCTCAGAAAGATATCGACCCCTCATATGGTTATAGTGAAAAAGTTCGGGACTCAGAAGTTCGATGACGATCATATAAGGTCCATAATGACATTCATAATACTCTACCTGATACTGGTTGCAATCGGAGTCGGTGTCCTGGTTTTCCAGGGTTATCCCCTCACGGAAAGCATATTCGATGTGGTTTCAGCCGAGGGCAACATGGGACTGACCATGGGACTTGCCAATGGGAACATGACATTTATAGGAAAAGGTATGCTAATTATTAACATGCTCACAGGACGTCTTGAGATATGGTCTCTGATTGTGCTGCTGGGCTCAGTATTTTTGAGGAAATGAAGATGTACGTGATAGTCTGCGGCGGCGGGAGAATGATCAATAACCTTGTTACTGATCTTGCTGCTGAGAAGCATGATGTCGTTATAGTGGAGAAGAATCATGATGTTGCGGAGAGCCTGGCTGAGACGCTCAATGCGACTGTCATAGAAGGCAATGCAACTGATCCGAAGATAATGCACGAGGCCGGTCTTGAGAAGGCTGACATGGTGGTTGCAATCACCCCGAACGAGAGTGACAACCTCCTTATATGTCTGAATGCCAAGAAGATGCGCTCCTGCAAGACAGCCGCAAGGGTTGAGAGAGTGGAATCCGAGGAGACTTTCAGGGGTCTCGGCATAGACACAGTCATACATCCGGAGAGGGCGGCCGCCCATTATCTTGAGGAGATGATAACCAAGCCTGAAGTCGTTGACCTTGCTTTCATAGGTCGTGGAGAGGCAGCAATACTCGAATTTGATATCACAAAAAAGTCCCTTGTAAAGGGGAAAAAAGTAAAAGACATAGAGTACCCGAAAGGGTCTGTCATAGTGGCTATTCACAGAAATGGAAAGCTTATCATTCCCGAACCGTCGACAGAGATTGAACCGGGAGAGAAGATACTGGTGCTTGCAAACAACAGCGTTATAGAAAGGGTCAGGAAGATGTTCAAGTAAGCCCAACAGAGAAGGCAAAAACGTTTTCAGAAAAGTATATAAATAATGATACAATACAGTAACACACACACGCGTCGGTAGTTTAGTCTGGCTATGACATGGCGTTGCCAACGCTATAACCCGGGTTCAAAGGCCCGCTTTTCCGGCAGCTAACGCTTGCACAAAAGCAGGCGCGCAAAAATGGAAAAGCTGGCTGAAATTCCCGGCCGACGCATTTATTTTTCTCTCAAATGAAAACATCACAAATATATAATTATGTTGTAATATTATATAACAACAAAAGTGAAAATAATGGAAACAGAAAAGATTCTCCGTGAAGCAGGACTGGCAGGAAATGAGACCAAGGTCTATATGGCGCTGCTTGAACTCGGTTCTGTGACAGCAGGCGACATTGCGAAAGCGTCTGGAGTGAACAGGACCAATGTTTATGACGCGCTCAGAACACTTGCTGAAAAGGGGCTTGCCAGCCACATAAAGAAGTCGGAGCGTCGCTATTTTGAAGCGGCTTCCCCCGGAAAGTTTTTGCATTATCTCGAGGAAAAGGAGGATGAGATACGCAACAGGCGACAAAGACTTGAAGAAGTGATTCCGGAACTTGAGATGAAGAGAACCCTTTCAAAGGAGCAGCAGGAGGCAACAGTATACACAGGGAGGAAGGGACTCAAGACTGTTGCCGAAGATGTGCTTAGAGAGAGCGGCGAGCTTTTGGTGTTCGGAGCAGAAGGTGAATTTTCAAGGATTTTTGGTATTTACTTCAGGAACTGGCATCGGAGACGTTCACATGCACGGATATCAATGAAGATAATATACAGCGAGAGGCTGAGAAAATCGAAGTCGTCGGAATCCATTCCAATTGCGGAAATGCGTTTCAATGAAAAGCTTTATGACACACCTGCGACCACATGGGTATATGGCGGGAAAGTCGCAATCATAGTATGGTCTGAACACCCGGTCATAACAGTAATACGAAGCGGAAAGGCTGCTATGACATACAGGCAGTTTTTCCGGGAGTTGTGGAGATCATCAAGGGGTTCTTCGATGAACATTTAAAAATCAGGAACCGAAAGATAAGTTATAGCTTTTTGGTTGATTAAAATGGAAGACGATTTTGAAAGTGAAATAAAGCAGGCGGTCAGCAGGCGACCGGCTTTTGAAGTTCCTGAATCAAGGCCTGCTACATCACCGCCGGTTTTCGTGAAGATTGACAGGTACAAGGAGCTTCTCGAGGACATACAAAAACTCAGGTCATATTCACTTGGTCTCAGAGATGCACTTGATGCAATGGCTGAAATAGAAAAGGAATTCAAGACAGCCATGGGCCTCACGAACAAAGTCCTTGACAAGGTCAACATGCTCATTTCATCACTCGATATGAAGCTTCTCAGAAAGGCCGGAACTGATGTGGACCATCTTCCTCCTGTAAAGTCGCCGGATGAAGTAGAGAGCTACGTGAAAGGCATCTACGACCAGGTCGAGAAGCTGAAGAAAGAATTGCATTCCCTGTCATAGAGATGCTTTTTAAATTTCTCCCGGAATACTTTAGTGTAAACGCGGAGGTAGCGAAGTGGTCAAACGCGGCAGATTGCCTCTTGAGCGCTGAAAGCGCTTGCTTGGTGAAGT
>CAZXIU010000049.1:0-6457 GCA_964640865.1 uncultured archaeon
AAAATAAGCAATTCCAAATATAAAAATAGCGCAAATGTTACGCCAGTTGTCGAAATCAATTATCACTGCGCTCTTTCAAAATCTTACGGACTTTTTCCTTGTATTTTTCTTTGTCAGTAATCTTTTTCAGGGTCTCAGCCGGAAGATTGTACTGGTCTATGACGCTTCTCATCCGTATGTATTTCCCGAAGGGCTGTATCTCGTCGAATATCTGAGCCACATAGTCCATCTCGTTTCCCTTGTTCGTTATTTCCTCCTGAAGTATGACATCCCTGACAAGTCCGTTTACAAGATCAGAAAGGGGGTTTCCGCAGAGCGAATTTACAACATCAATCTTCATCTTCTGGTATTCGATGAAGTATTCCATTGCCACATCTTCCCTGATTCCGGTAGAAACGATTGTCTTCCTCAGTTCATTATCATTTATCTGGTGCACATAGCTCAGGCCCAGCCTGTTATTATCCCTCATCAGGTATATCGGGCACATGATTCAGATTTGGAAGAAAGTTTTAAAACAGGATTAGAGTTCCCTTTCAGGAAAGTAGTTCTCTATGAAAGTATCCGGATTGTTGAGCTGGGAAAGCTTCTCGTCGAGAATGCCGGCTTCTTCAGGAAAATTCCTTTTTCTTGTGTTTATCATATTCCACAGGGACGCATAGGTGTATATGAAACTTTCATTAGTCATGATTGACATGTAAGGCTCTGCATCTGATGGCAGGAGAACATCATTGCTTTTCAAATGTTCGAAATCGCGTCCGCCACGCTTCATGAGCTTCGGCACAACCCTGTGTCCGAGTTCTATGTAATCGCTCACGCACCGGTCAGCGTCCTCTTTGTTCATGCAGTATGTATGCTGCATGTTTTCCGACATTATTTTCCATGCGATTCTTATGGTTTCAGGCGTACCGGGGTCATTCAGCCTGTCAAGAGGGGATTTGTATACTGCCATGAAAATCTTTTTAAATGCTAACCTTTTTATAATAGAAAACAATAATAATTATCCAAACGTGACAAAAATCATGATAAGATTAATATAGGAGGATTAGTTATGCAACCGATACCTTCGGGAAACTACATGGCGTACGACAGGGCGATAATCGTCTTCTCACCTGATGGACGTTTACTCCAGGTGGAATACGCCAGGGAAGCCGTAAAGAGAGGCAGCACATCTGTAGGCATCATATTAAAGGATGCTGTTGTTTTAGGTTCAGTAAAGACCACAGCGCCGCTGGGAGTCAGCGATTCTTACAAGAAAGTTTATGAAATAGACACCCACGCAGGGATTGTCTGTTCAGGACTTCTGGGTGATGCAAGAGACCTTGTGGAAGCTAGCAGGGTCAAGGCCCAGATAAACAAGATAACATACGGCGAGCCCATATCAGTTTCATCCCTGACCAAGTACGTATCGGACAGGAAGCACATGGTTACACAGTACGGAGGCGTAAGGCCATATGGCGTCGGATTACTTATAGGCGGCGTCAATGGAAAAGCTGAACTTTACGAAACAGACCCGTCAGGAACCATGATAGAATGGAAAGCGCAGGCAATAGGCCGCGGCGCTGATAAATCACGAAAGGTCCTTGAAACAGGATACAAGGACAACATGGACGTGGCTTCCGGTGTTAAGCTTCTTCTTAAGGCAATAAAGGCCGGAGAGAAGGAAATCAGCAATGACAGTCTGGAGATTGCGGTAATCAGGGCTGATAAGTTCGACAGGCTCAGTCCCGAAGACATCAAGAAATATGCATAACTTCTAAATAACATGGTTTCGATTGAAGATGCTACAGTTGCGAGAATGTCCAGGGACGGACTCCATTTTGAGGTTCTTGTAGATCCTGACACAGCACTCAGGTACAAGAAAGGGGAAAACATTTCCATAGAGAATGTACTTGCCTCGCAGTTCGTTTTCAGTGATGCCCGGAAAGGCGAGAAGATTTCTGACGAGGATCTCGATAAGGTCTTCAAAACGCGTGACATCTTCGCAATATCCGCAAGCATAATCAGGCACGGAGAACTCCAGCTCACTACAGAGCAGAGAAGGAAATTCACCGACGAGAAAAAGAGGCAGATAGCAGACATGATTTCAAGACAGGGGATAGACCCCAAAACAAAGGCACCGCACCCGCAGCAGAGGATAATGAACGCAATGGATGAGGCGAAGGTGCACGTAGACCCATTCAGGGACGCCAGGGAGCAGCTTAAGGAAGTGCTCGAGAAGATACAGACGGTGATTCCCATATCAATGGAGAAGGTCGAAGTGTCAATCAGGGTTCCAATGAGTTAC
Organism: uncultured archaeon; assembly: GCA_964640865.1. GTDB lineage: Archaea > Aenigmatarchaeota > Aenigmatarchaeia > QMZP01 > JAFGSV01 > JAFGFG01. Next base: position 2,285 of record CAZXIU010000049.1, read on the forward strand.
GCCGGCAAAGCCAGCGCAGCTGTCAGGAGCATGGCTCCTGTGAAGAGCGAGAGCTGGAGCGGAGACGCATGGACGGCGGTAATAGAGATTCCGGCAGGACTGCAGTCAGAGATATATGACAAGCTGAACAGCCTGACCGGAGGAACAGTTGAAGCTAAAATAATTAAGGAATATAAGGTATAGGTGAATTGATATGAGTGATTTACTCAAGAAAGACAGAGACTTCGTTGTACCTGGCGAAAAGCTCGTGGAGAGCATGGAGTACCTTCCGGGAAGGAACTGCTTCAGGGACGGCGACATAGTCTTTGCCAAAAAGATGGGCCTGCTTCACATTTCAGGCCGCGTTTTATCAGTCATACCTCTCAACGGCATATACATGCCAGTCAGAGACGACATGATAATCGGAGAAGTCACAGACGTGCAGAGCAACGGATGGGTTGTCGATGTGGGCGCCCCGTACCAGGCATACCTCCCGCTTTCGGGCATCAGGGGATATCTGGATTCTGCGAAGACAGACCTTTCAAAGGTTTACGGCGTCGGTGACATGATATACGGAAAAATAAAGATGGTATCATCCACTCAGTCCGTGCACATCTCGATGTTTGACAGGATGTGCAGGAAGTTCAGTGGCGGAAGGATACTGAAGGTCAACCCTGCCAAGGTGCCGCGCATAATAGGAAAGAGCGGTTCCATGATAGACATGATAAAAAGGAAAACCGGATGCAGGGTTGTAGTGGGACAGAACGGAGTCGTTTGGCTCGAAGGAGATTGTGCGAAAACAGAGGAATTCGTCATGGATGTCATAAACCAGATACAGGACAATTCGCACGTTGAAGGTCTCACGAATAAAATTGAAAAGGTGCTTGACAGCGGGAATTTCCCCGCGAGAGACAGAGTACCTGATGAGGGTGTTGAATATGAAAAGGATTGACGGAAGAAAAGCTGATGAACTGAGGGAGCTTGAGATAGAAGCCGGTGTTCTCAGGAACGCCACCGGATCCGCAAGGGTCAGGATGGGCAGGACAATTGCAGTGGCAGGAGTCTACGGCCCGAGGGAGATGTTCCCGAGAAGGCTTCAGAAGAATGAGAAAGCTACAGTTCAGGTGAGGTACACGATGGCTCCCTTCTCCACAGACGAGAGGGTAAGGCCGGGACGTTCAAGGAGAAGCCAGGAGATATCCATGGTGGCTGCAAATGCACTTGAGGCTGCAGTCTTCACCGAGGACTTCCCAAAGGCTTCGATAGACGTCTTCGTGGACATAATACAGGCAGATGCCGGTACAAGGACAGCGGCAATAAACGCAGCTGCGGTTGCACTTGCTGATGCAGGCGTTCCGATGAGAGACATGGTCTGCTCTGTTGCCATAGGCAAGATAGACGGCACATACGTTGTCGACCTTGCAGGCAAGGAAGAGGATGCAAGCGTATGCGACTTCCCTGTATCGTACATGCCGAACCTGAAGAAGGTAACTCACATGCAGATGGACGGCAACATCACCAAGAAAGACATGGAAGAGATGATGAAGCTGGTAGTCAAGACATGCGAGACGATACACAAGGCGCAGAAAGAAGCGCTTGAAAAGAGGTGGTTGAAATGAGAGTCCAGGACGATTTTGTCAGGAAGCTTGCCTCTGAAGGCAAGAGGATTGACGGACGGAAGATGGACGAGACAAGGTCCATAGAAATAATAAGCAGGCCGATTGAGAAGGCTGAGGGCTCAGCGCTTGTCAAGATGGGTGACACACAGGTAATAGCCGGGGTGAAGCTCAGTGTTGCAGAACCATATTCAGACAGGCCTGACGAAGGTTCGCTTATGGCTGGCGCGGAATTCTCCCCCATTGCATCGCCTGACTTTGAGCCGGGGCCTCCAAGTGCCGAGAGCATAGAGCTCGCCAGGGTCATAGACCGCGGCATCAGGGAGTCCGGTGCAATAGACGTGAAAAAGCTTTGCATAAAGAAAGGAGAAAAGGTCTGGATGGTGAGTGTTGACATAAACATACTTGACAACCACGGGAATCTTCTTGACGCATCAGCCCTTGCTGCATCAGCAGCTCTGGCCAACGCGGTTTTCCCTGCACTTGACAAGGATGGCAAGGTCGACTTCTACGCACCAAAGACCAAGACGAAGCTTCCGATAGCTTTCAAGCCTGTGGCATGCACCTTCTACAAGGTCGGCGACAAGATGCTTCTCGACCCCACAAGAGACGAAGAGCACGCAGCCACTGCAAGGATAACCATAACCACAAGGGATGACGGCAATGTTGCTGCAATCCAGAAGGGTGGCATAGAAGGACTTACAGAAGAAGAAATCATGTATGCAGCTGAAACATCCATAAAGAAGGGGAAGGACATAAGAAAACTCATTAAATAGGGTCCTCCCCCCTATTAATTTATAAAAATGGAATGCGAAAAGGTACTACTATGAAAACCAAAAAAGTTGATGCAGCAGGAAAATTCGGCGCCAGATACGGGAAGAAACTCAGAAAGAATTACCTTATTGTTCATAAGAACAAGAAGATTGACTGGGAGTGTCCGAAATGCCTGAAGACTACTGTCAAAAGGGAGTCAGCAGGCGTATGGGTATGCACGAGCTGCGGAAACAAGTTCGCCGGAAAAGCTTATAAGCCGGTCTAGTGTTAATGGTTTCAGGTGATATGATATGTACAAATGTCTTGGATGCGGAAGGAAGATAGAGGTGGACATTGCGTCTGCCACGAAGATAATATGCCCGTCATGCGGATACAGGGTTCTTGAAAAGGAAAGGCCAAAAATAGTGAAAATGGTCGAGTCAGTGTGATTGACATGAACCAGAACGACCTGCAGCAGACGATAATTCAGGCACAGTCAATCCAGCAGCAGCTTCATGTTCTTCATCAGCAGAAGGAGGCGCTGAACCTCCAGATGTTTGAGATGAACAAGGCCCTTGAGGAGCTCGGGAAGACAAAGGAAGAGGAAGTCTACAAGGTCACGGGACCCATTCTCGTGAAGGTCAGCAGGGCTGATGCCAGGAGCGATCTCGATTCAAAGAAAGAGATGTCCATGCTCAGGATGAAAACAGTGGAGAAGAGCGAGGCTTCTGCAAAGAAGCAGATGGAAGGCATCAGGGAAAAGCTTTCAAAATCAGGCATGTGAGAATATGAGCAGGACAGAAGTGGTAAGCCTTCTTGAGGCAGTTGCAAAGGACAGGGGCGTTCCGAAAAACGTCAAAAACAGCATAGAGGAAAGCCTTGATATACTCAGGAAGGATGACAAGAGCAATGAAAAGATATCCGAAGCCGCTTCAATCCTGGATGAGATTTCAAATGACCCGAACCTCTCAGTTTATTCAAGGACCGTGCTCTGGGACGCCATATCAAAACTGGAAGCTCTCAAGTAAATGAGATTAAGTTTTTAAATAAGGAATTCAAGGAAGATACTATGGTGCTAAAAAAACTGAGAAATGTAAGGAAAAACCTAATGTCCAGTGAAAAAACAGCCGGCTCCGAAAAGGAAGAGTACATCGAGGTTGATGTGGGTGGATTCCCTGGTGAAGTTGCTCCGTCATCAGTGCACGGAAAGATGGATATAATAATCGAAAGCGTCAAGGAATTCGGCGACACTGAAAGGGTTCTCAAACATGTCCGCGAGGGCAGGATAGTTCTTATGAAGGTCAAGGCACTGAAGGAAAAGGACCTCGGAGAGCTCAAGAGGGTTGTTGAAAGATTCAAGAGGACCATACTTGCGCAGAACGGCGACATCGTCGGCATTGAGCAGGACTGGCTTCTTTTGGTTCCTTCACACGTGACAGTACACAGGTAAAAGGAATATCAGTCCGGATTTCCGAATTTTTTCTTTAGAATCGAATATCTAACATTGTTAAATGTTGATATACCCTAAGGATAAATGATATCATGAAATTCATACTTGCATTCGTATTCGCGATACTTCTCATACCAGTTGTGATATTCACAACCAGTTCTCTGACTGGCGAGAGATATAATTTTGCTCCACTCACTTCGATAATTATCGGAATATACATAACCACTTACATTCTTTCGAAAAAAGGCAGAATTTCAGTCCTGACACACAGGCGCATATGGAATATTGTACTGCTCGTGTCATTCATTATAACAGCTGTTTTAGGGCTTTTGCTTGTTCTTCGTGTCAACTACGGCATTGTGACAGAACTGCCCA
>CAZXIU010000050.1:0-6234 GCA_964640865.1 uncultured archaeon
TTTGGGCAGAGTGCCTGTGAATGACGTCGCTAGGTATCGGTTTTGATTTATCATTCTTCTGGTTTCCCGAATTTATTCGGACATTAAGGGTCAAAACGTTACAAAATGGATATTTTGTGTAATTAATCGTTACATTTTTAAGGTAAAAGTAACGTTTTGGTTACTTTTATTTAAGGGCGTAACCTAATTATGTATATGGGAACCACGGAAAATGAATCAGCTTATTATCTGACCCGGGAGGAAATCAGGAAAATTATAACAGTTGCCGGAAGTTTAAGAGACAGAGTAATTTTTAAGATTCTTGCAAGAACTGGAATGAGACGTGGAGAACTTAGAGATTTAGAAGTGAGAGATTTAGATTTTGAGAAAAGAAGATTATTCATAAGAAGCGGAAAGGGTGACAAAAGCAGGACCGTTCCTGTGGATTCCGATACGCTGCAGGATGTCCGGTTTTATTTGGGAGAACGGAAAGAAGGCAAATTAATACAGAGTAACAAGGCAGAATCGATATCACTCAAGCAAATCAATGAGATATGTGCCAAAACAGGCAAAATAGCTGGAGTAAAGCATCCGAACCCTGCAAAAGAGGAGATAAATCCGCATCTTTTCAGGCATTCATTTGCCCGCTTCATGCTGGAAAAGGGAATGAGAATGGAAGAAGTCCAGAAGGTTCTTGGTCATTCCAGCATCAAGACTACAATGGATGTTTATGGTACGCCTGGTATGGAAAGCGTTCAAAACAGCTACGACAGGATAATGGATGACGTCTGATTAAAACCAGCGTCATGCACGTTGGTTGTTAAATAAATTAAACATATGTTTACTTTTTTAAACACTTCTTATCGAATTCCTTATGGATTTGATTTCCGCTTCTGAAATCCCCGAAATGATGTCCTTGGTCCTGATGTAGAAATCCTTGCAGTACTTCTGAACGTCCTCAATTCGTCTGGAATCAACAGGCCTGTCGGCATAGTATTGGAGGCTTATGCGTGCATTGAATGCTTTTTCTATCATCTCGATGTCCTTCTTGTTGTAAAAATCATTAAGAAAACTTTTCATGAATTCGAGGGAGCATGCATGTATCTCGCATTTGACTCCTATGCGAAGCATGAGTGAATACAACGAATAATAGAATATATAGTAGGATACAGTGGCTGTCCATATACGGCTTCTCCTTACAGCCTCCGGCAGCATATCAATTGATTCTTCTGCCATTTTAATGTAAGAGCGTGACATATTTTCGTTTGGATTGATGATTTTTAATCCATTCTTCTGTCCCATGCACCACTTAACTGAAACCGTAATAATCCCTCCATATCATGTTTACGAATTTTTCCGTGCCGAAAATCATTATATGATTTTCTACAATTTCGCTGCATAGGGGATTCTTTTCCTTCAGCATGTTTCTGAACTCAGAATCGTCAAAGTGCTTGACACTGACAGGAACGTCAAGCAATGACCCCGATTTTTCGTAATCCTGACCATTGTTTTTTCCTATGATGAAAACATCGATGTCCGATTCTGGAGTTTCGGTTCCTTTTGCATAGCTTCCGAAAATTCCTACTATCCGTTCGTCATTTCTGAACAATTCAGCCAGTTTTCTATTTTTCCCCAAAAAAACAACTTTCCTTTCTATCTCAGTTGTAGTTATTATATCCTTTATTTCCGAATTCTCCCAATTGAGCCTGAAATACTTCATGTTCCCGCTTTTTCTGGATTTTAGAATACCATCTTTTTCAAGGCGGTTAAGTGTGATAGCTATTCCTTTCTGACTCATTGAAATCTTGCCATCAAGCTGCCTTCCGTATATTTCTCTTTTGTAATCTGACATGAATTGCCACAATACTGAATTTCCCATGTTGTGTAATTTTTTACTCATTTGTGTATTTATTTACACATGAGATATATAAAGTTAATGCCTTGTTGCATGCAAAAGCTACGACAGGATAATGGATGACGCCTAAAAGTATAAATAATTTGCTTTCAATTATTTTCATGCAGTCTTTTGACAAATCGAAACTGGCACCTAAGGATTTTCAGGATTTGAATGAAGCGATATCAAGGGCCGCGCCGATGACAAGATTCTGGTATAATATTCCAGGTGCATGGAAATTCATGATTAATCAGGAGCGCATAGCCGAGGAGACCGGTGCTGTTTCCGATTTCAAGAAACTCCGGGAAGGTCACGACTTCATGGAGGAGAAATATTACAATTCAAGAACGACCCATATATCAGCCTCAGATTATGCAGGACCCGTATTAGGAAGACTGGTGGGACTGAAGAACAACGATATCTGTGTCTACAACCCCCGTAACTCCCTCCCTGAAATTAAGGTAGGGAGGAAGTCGGCCCAGCTTGTCCAGATAGATGGCCTCGGATGGGGAAATACATACGAAGCCCGTGTCGACTTCGAAAGGGGAACAGCCGACCTGAATGAGGACGACCAGGACATTGCACACAACCTTGGTTTCATTTATACGCCGTCAGGGGTCCTGGATGTAGATTGCCTGAGTTCGTCTGACTTTGAGTCACATAAGGGTAAGAAGAGGACGGACGAATCCGGCGAACTTATACTATACTGCGATAATCTGGGCTGTGGAAAAAGGATAAGGAATCCGGTCCTTTTCGTTGATAAGCAGACAGGTGGAATGTATCACAGCGAAACATGTTTCTGGAAGGACATGAATACGAAGCTTTACCTGTCTCAGGAGGTTGAAGGACTGAACATAGAACCAATTCCAGTGAGAATCGAACTTGCAGAAGCCTTCGATATGTACAGAAACGGCGAGCTCCAGCAGTCAGAGAATCCAAGAAATACATACAAAATGAGAAATATTAAACTCTGGCCTGAAGCAGCACTATTTTTTCCGAGATGATATTCGGATTGTGTATAAAAAGTCCTGAATCGGGAAAATCATTTTATGGACTGAAGGCAAAAGCGTTATTATGGCATTCGAAGACGTCATGGCATACACTGTGTTCGGCAACACCTTGGGAAGCTATTTCCACGCTGTCGTTGTGTTCGCAGCCGTGCTCATATCACTCTGCGTCATAAGATATGTGATCCTCAAGAGCGCCAGAGGGATAGCCGGCAGGACGAGGTTCAGTAAGGAGAACTTCTTCACGAAGCTCATCAGGAGCATAGGATGGCCTCTGTATTTCCTGACGGCGCTGTATCTGGCTGTGAAACAGGTAATCATACCTCTGGAACTGGTGGATTTTGTCGACTATTCATTCTTCCTTGTAGCGGTATTCTATGTGGTGAGGAGCTTCAACAGGCTTGTGGACTTCTCTACCGAGACGGTCGTGAAAATAAAGAAGAAGAAGGACGGGGACTCAAGTGTGGACACAGGCGTCGTCGATATATTCAGGAAGATCATCAAGATCACTGCATGGATCGCAGCTCTCCTGTTCATAATATACTACTTCGGGTATGACATAAGCGGAGCGATGCTCGGACTGGGCGTAACAGGCATAGTCATTGGGTTCGCGCTCCAGAGCGTCCTCTCAGACCTCTTCGCGTCGTTCTCAATATACTTCGACAGGCCGTTCCAGATAGGAGACTTCATAGTCATAGGCGACGACCTCGGCGTCGTCACCAAGGTAGGGCTGCGCTCCACGAGGGTAAAGCACCTGAAGGGACAGGAGCTGATAGTTCCCAACAGCGAGCTTTCGAAGATAAGGATAAACAACTACGGGAAGATGGAGAAGAGGAGGATATCATTTACATTCGGCGTGACTTACGACACTCCGTCAAAGAAGCTGGAGATGATACCGGGCGTGGTCAAGGAGATAATAGGGACGATAGAGCTTGCGGATGCCGACAGGGTTCACTTCAGGGAATACGGGGATTCAGCGCTCATATTCGAGGTCGTCTACTACGTGGCCACGGGAGACTACAATAAGTACATGGACATCCAGCAGCAGATAAACCTGGAGCTCAAGAAGAGGCTGGAGAAGATGAAGGTTGAATTCGCTTATCCGACGCAGACACTCTATGTCAAGAAGTCGCGATAGTCCTCAGTTCAGAAGAATACAATTATTATTTGCATTCCGGCTTTTTAATTATATCGGTGAGGTATTTTTAAGCGCGTTCAATCTTACTATGCAAGGGTCTTATTGGAAAGGAAAATACCTGATTCAGACGGTTACATTCTGACGGAATGCCATTCATGTCTTGAAGAGAAACGATGCATCAGATACGACATGGAGTTCATGCCTTCTTACATCAGCAGGACCGGAATATACGGGAACGAGATTTCCAATTTTCCGGATCTTTGCGACTCGTGCATGGATAAGATTATACTGGAACCTTTCAGGAAGAAGAGTTTGCATATGCCTGCAAATGGTTAAAAAGCTTTATGGGTACTGAATCATTATGGCTTCGCTTTACAGGCAGCTCAAGGACGCTGAAAAACAGCGGTATAAAGCGTGCAGGCCTTTTACCAAAGGCTACAATGATGGTAAAGACATCCCGCTGGGATTCCGAATAGCCAAAGAGAAATACGACAAAATGGAGCTGGACATAATGGAGGATTATCGTCTGAACAGCCCGATCTTCATGGAAATGTCATATGACAAGGGATACCTGGCCAAGATGCGTGATGAGTATGGGCGGCCTGCGCTGGTGCTCACGGACATGTGGAAGCAAAAGAGGAAGCTCGACTCAGGTTTCAAGGAAGTCATCGGCATGAGGCCGCTCGCCAAAAGCTTCATACCATTTCTGGATTACTACAGAAGGAAGGAATCAGACAGGAGAATGCAATTCATCTTTGAGACTGCCTTCTGTGTGCTGTCCGCAAATGGTTAAAAATCTTATTGATATCTTCTCAATATGGCATCTCTCTACAGAAGCATTATCAGGTACAGGAACCGGGAAAATAAAATAGAGAAGATTTATGGTGATCCGGTTTGCTTCTTTCCGGGACATGATACAGGGATGGATGATGCAAAGGCAGGACTTGTCTCCAGTTTCAGGAAGGCCTACAGGAACAATCCCGTCATCAGGGACGCGGTCAACGGAAGGCGCAGCGTCTCCGAGACTGCCGGCCAGTATACTATGGGGAATGATGCGGTCCTTCCGGGTACAGAAAACCGCAAGATGAGGCAGGCAAACATGTATCTGGGGATGGCCACGGGAATTATTAACCCTCTGGAACCGTCGATATTCACCAGCGACAGCAAAAAGATAAAGCAGATGATGGAAAGGGCGAAGCTGGTCGATGATTACATCAGTGCGTATTCTGGCAATATAATCGCATCTCCTGAAGACATGCTGCCCGACGGGCTCGCCGAATCACTCAGCAGGAAGCCTTGGCTTCTCAGGATGCTTAATGAATCTTTCGGATCCATAAACAACACAGACAATACAAATATGACTAACAGCTACTGGCCTTGAGCAGACGGTTCATATCATGCCGAAAATGCCGGCAAACCACATGAGGAGGTTTATTATCGCGAACTTGACGGAGTTCACGAATCCCAGTCCGCTGTACCTTATGGAGCCGTCCTTGAGCGCTTCCTGGAATGTCTTCTCACCGCCGACTATCTTTTCAAGGGTCGCTGTGTCCGTGTCTATCCTCATCGTCGCCTCGTCCCTGGCGCCTATTCCCGCATCCACGAGCTTCCCCTCAGACAGCGCTGCGTAAAGCGGCCTGTCTATGCCATCTATGTAGATGTTGACCTTCTCGTTGCCTATGATGCCCTTTACTTCCTCCGGCATGCCGTCGAGACCTACCATCGAGCTGAGCATGCTGACATCTATGTCATCTTCATTTATGCTGTTTATTATGGCGTTGTAGTCTATCTCAAGGGCTTTGGCCTGGAAGACAGCGAGCAATAGAATAATCATGGTGAATGCCGCTGCTTTGGAGAGGTTTTCCATGTAATAATAATTATGTGCGCCACCCAGTTAAAAATGCCACCTGAAAGCCCTGAAAAACCGAACAGAATTTAAACCAGTGAATCATATCTTTTCATTAATATGGAAAAACGGAACTTTCTCTTTGTTTCTCTCGATGCACTTATAGGCGACATTGCCTGGCAGATTGCCAAGGAAGGCCACAATGTCAAGTACTACATCGACAATCCTGTTGAAAGGGAGGTTGCGGACGGGTTCGTCACCAAGACCGACAACTGGAAGAAGGAAGTCGACTGGGCCGATGTGATAATATTCGATGATGTTCTCGGAGAGGGAAAGAAGGCCCAGAGGCTCAGGGACAAGGGCCATAATG
>CAZXIU010000051.1:0-6046 GCA_964640865.1 uncultured archaeon
GAGGTTTTTCATCACATTCTTCACTTCACCGCCTATGTCGGTTTCAAGGGAATCGGACAGCGAGTGGGCAGGGTCTGTTGATATCAGAAGCACCTTCTTCCCGCGGCCTGCCAGCGTAACTGCTGTGGCTGCTGCCATGGATGTCTTTCCGACACCGCCTTTACCTGCGAACAGAAAATACTTCGTGTCCTTTTCCCTGCTGATAAGCTTCTTCAGCTTCATAAGAATTCACTTCTACCGTTTGGTGTGTATGGCCTTTGCGAACTTCTTCGCCTGCTCAAGAGGGTTCTTCTCGTCCTCTATCTTGGTTCCTATGTGTATGCAGTTGGCTCCTGACTTTATCAAGTTCCTGGCGTCCTCCGGTGTCTTCACGCCTCCTGCTATCACTATATTAACATCGGTCATCTGCCTTATGGCGGCGACAGTCTCCAGGGGTACATGCGTTGGTGCGCCTGAACCCGATTCGAGTATGACAAATCTCATTCCCATGTACTGTGCTGCGAGCGCATATGCAACAGGAAGGTCGACCTTCTCCCTTGGAAGGAGATTAGCCTCGCCGACATATCCCACAGTCTGTCCGGGTTCAAAGACCAGATAAGCTGTCGGTACTGACTCTATTTCATACTTCCTGACAGTGCCTGCTCCAAGTGACTGGGCACCTGTTATCCAGTATGGGTTCTTGGAATTCAGAAGGCTCATGAAGTACATCGAATCAGCATGGCTCGTTATGTTGCTCACATTTCCCGGGAAGAGATGAAGAGGAACCGAAATATTCTCCTTTATAATTTTCGCCATCTCGTCAAGTACATTGCCCTGGGCGCCTATAGAGCCGCCGAGCATTATCACATCAGCACCGCCCTCGTACATCGTCTTGGCAAGCTTGGCTCCGTTCTCAGGAGTATGCTTTTCCGGGTCTATGAGTCCCATGAAGACGCCTCTCCTGTCAGCTATGATAGAATCAATGTATTTTTCGACCTTTCCTTTCTTGACAACATTCTTCTTGCCTGGTATTATCTTCCGGACATACCGGCCCATCTTTCTTGCCATTGTTATAGATTGTCCACAGGTTTTTAAATGTACCCGAGAGAAGAATTAAGTATGATTCTCGTCACAGGCGCTACTGGTTTTGTCGGAAGCGAAGTTACCAAAAGACTTGTTGAGAAAGGCTACAAAGTCAGGGCGCTGTGCATGAACAGAAACAGCATAGCATCCCTTCCGAAAGGTGTTGAGGCTGTTGAGGGAGACATCACAAAAGAGCAGACCCTTATAAGCGCCACGGACGGTGTTGACATAGTAATACATCTTGCGGGAATTGTATCATATTCTCTTTCGACAGAGGAGCTTTTCAGAATCAATGCCATAGGAACGAAGCATCTGCTCCAGCAGTGCGCTGGCGTAAAGAAATTCATACACGCATCGAGCGTCTCGGTTTACGGGGAGATAAAGGGGGAGGCGGATGAGAACTATCCTGCGACTCCTTCAACGCCATACGGGGAGTCAAAGCTGAAGGCCGAGCAGTTCGTCCGGGATTCGGGAATAAACCATGTCATACTGCGAATGGCGCCTGTATACGGAAAAGGCAGCCCGAGCTGGAAGAAGAACCTGAAGCTTCTTGAAAAGGGATTCCCTGTGCCTAATACAGACAACATGACCCATGTACTCCATGTAACAGACGCTGCTGACGCATTCGTAAAAGCTGTTGAAAATGGCAGCGGAACCTACAACATAGCTGACAGTTCTCCCATGCATTTCACTGACTTTGCAGATAAGCTTCTTACGCTCCTCGGAAAAAAGCCCAGGCATCTTCCTTTCTTCATGGTCAGGGCAGCAGCCGCAGCAATGAAGATGAGTGGCTATCTCAGCGTCCTCACAATGAACAGGCATTATGTCATAAGGAAGGCCAGAAGGGAGCTCGGGTTCGAGCCGAAAGCAGACTTCGATAAGGAGTCTGCAAAAATGGTTGAATGGTACAAGTCCGCAAGATAGCGATTTTTTAGTGAATTAAAGCTCATGTGTCCGTTTTTGTTACTATTTGCTCCGGAAACAGGCACTTAGCGTAAACTTTTATAAACCATAAAAGCAAAAGTTTTATAGAAATCTTCTACGGGAGGTAAATAATATGGTAGCTAAAAAATATTATGAGATGAAGGCTGGCAGCAACAAGCACGTATTTACCGGAAAATCTCCCAGGCAGGCAGCTCTTAAGGCCGCAGCACGAGGCTTCGGTGACATAAAGCTCAGGGAGAGAGGCAGGAGGAACAAGGACGGTACTTACACCATCCACAGGTTCAAGGGTTCTGTCAAGGTAATCAATGCACCCGCCAACAGGCCGTCATGGCTTCCAGCCAAGGTCAAGAAGCCGGTAGTTAAGAAGTCCGGCGTTGAGAGGGTAAAGAAGTTCTGATTTTGACTTCTTCCCTGTTTTTTCTTTTTCTTTTTCTTTTGAATAACACTGCTATCTATCTAATTCTAAGCTACAGGAAACAACAGCACTGTAAGACTGCCGACGAACACAGTGAAGAGAAGTGTGAGAATGAACACAGGCGCGAAACGCACCCCTTCCTTTATCCACACATCCCCGCCTTTTCTCTTAAGCTCTTTGACTTCTTTTGCTGTGATGCCTCTCCATTTGTCAGTTATTATAACATCACCTTCACGAAGGTCCTTGGCGTGTATTTTCCTCTTGAAAAGGTCATTCTCCACAGCCCTCGCATACTGGAAGAACAGCAGCATGAAAAGCCCTATGAACGGAAGCGTGAAAATTCCAGCGAAGCTTTCAAGAGGGACTGAATGGACGTAGCTCATGTAAAGGGGAACTGCAACAGAGACAATGCCTGTTGATATGAATATCGCATAAATTGCCTTCATCCTGCTCTTCAGATTCTTCCTGAAAGTCCTGACAACATGCGGCTTCATCATTCCGAGTATGAGTGCATATCCTATGAGGTACACCAAGGAAAGCAGGAAGAAGTTAAAGACAAGGACGAACGGGAAAGGCATTATGTCCGTCAGCGGTGGAATGAACCCTGCGCTGTCCGGAAAGAGGAATCCCAATGCGCCCATGAGCCATGCATCGCCATCACCCCACTGCCTTGCGAAGTAGAGGAGATACCCGAAGCCGAGGAACAGCAGCCCATAGAAAACGGAACCTGTTATGATGGAAAAGTCTCCTGTGAAGTATGCAAAAGCACCTCGCACAGCGAGTGCTGCTATTATCATTGAGTACGGAACCCAGTCATGGAATTCCGTTGTCTTGAGGTCTTTCCAGCCGCCATAGCCGAAACCGGCGATTCCAATGGCGAGCAGTATCCACCCAAGCATAGTAATAGTTGTCCTGAATCAAATAAAAAAGACCTTTCAGGATTTTCGGAAGCCCTCTCGTGCATTAGCGTACTTTTCCTGAAGGTTTTGCACGTCGTGCGTCAGCGTGATTTCCCCGAACGCTTTTCTGTGTTTCTAGCGCCAGCGTACTTTCCGCGAACGCTTTGACACGCTTGCATGTGTCAAAGGGTTCAATGGGGCCGCGGAGATTCGAACTCCGGTTACGGGACCCCCAGCCCCGAGTGATAGGCCAAGCTACACTACGGCCCCCCAATTTTACAGTTGATTACTGATGGGATCGCTGAGATTTGTCCAACCGTTTTCCGTGAACGCTTTTCGGAAAAGGGTTCTTGAACTCAGGTCTGGAACTCCCGAAGCTCCGATGCTAGGCCAAGCTACACTACGATCCCGTGTACGACTATATTGAAAAAAACCAAATATAAATCTTGACTGTTTTCCTTTCTGTAGTAGCCTTTATAAATTTAAGATTCAATAAACTACCACAATTGATTAGGTGGGTATTGTGAAAAAGATTTTGACGTCGATGTTCATTGTGTTTCTTCTCACAGTCAGTTTTGCCTCGGCCATGGATTTCAGCCTGGATATAGCTGAAAACGAGAAAATCACCACGCCGTTCAATTCTGCGTTCTTCACAGCCCATGTCGAGAGCGACCTTCAGGAAGGCGGCCTTTACCTCTTCATTGAAGGGGCACCTTCAAGCTGGATAAGTATGGGAACCTCTTACATTGACATGCCCTTGCTTGATGCCAAGGACATAGAGATGGAGTTCTATCCCAATGACAAGACCGGCGTATACGAATACACTGTATACCTCCAGTCATTCCTTGACAAATCGCTGAAGGTCAGCAAGGACATAACGCTTATTGTACGTTCAGGGGAGAAGGTTGATGACATGGGACACAGCATAACCATGAAAGACAACGCAGCGACTGTAACAATGAACCTTGTCTCATCCCAGAAAGAGGATATAACAGTTGATTACATTCTCGTTAATTCAGGGGGCATTAACTCAGCTGCGTACACGAAGTCATACATGATAAAGGGGGAAACCCAAGTGACTGAAACGCTTGACCTCACTGGAGAACTTGAAGCTGGTACATACACGCTGAAGGTCTATGTGAAAGGGACAACAATCGCTTTTGATGATATTGTGAAAGTAGAGCCTGTAAGAATGATTGTGACAACAGAAAACGATGTGTCCGGGTCGATGTACGATGAAAAAATCATAAGCGTGTCTAACGAGGGCAATGTCCATGAAGACGGATACACTGTTGTATCAACGCTTCCGACAGGATTCGTGTCATTCGTCCAGCAGCCCGACAAGTGCGAGAACGGGGAATGCGAATGGACGCTTTCTCTCGGACCGAAGGAAAGCGCAGAGATAAAGTACAGGGTCGAATACTGGCCGCTGTTCGCTGAAGGACTGCTGATAGCAGTTATTCTCGGTGCCTTTATTATTTTCGGCTGGAACAGGATGAATGTTCCGGCGCTCAGCAAGAAATTGAAAACAGGCGATGACGGCTCATACACCGCAGTCATTGAGATAAAGAACGCGGGAAGGAAAATAACCAATGTTGTCGTGAGGGACATTGTATCACCACTTTTCAAGGTCAGGCACGAATTTGAGTCCGTCAAGCCTGTGCTCAAGCACATGGAAGACGGCACAGAACTCGTTTGGAATCTCCCTGTCATAGAACCGGGCGACCACCGGATAATTCACTACAAGGTCACCCCTCTTGTAAAGGGCAACCTCAAGGTTCCGAAAGCCTACATGAGATACGTGACAGAAAATGGCAAGAAAACAAAGGTCAGGACGAAAGACATCCATCTGGCCGCATAAGCTTACTTTTTTAAGGTTTATCTCTTCTTATATTCTATACAAATCCCGAGGTAGCTCAGACTGGCTAGAGCGATCGGCTGTAGACGAGCACACCGTGATATATGCACGGTCTTATGAGTGTGTTTGTTGGACGCAGTCGCTCGAAAGAGACCGATAGGCCGGGAGTTCAAGAACCCTTTTGCGGAGGTAAACGCACAAAAGCGTTCGCGGAAAGCACGCTGACGCACGAGAGCGAAAAAAAGCTTAAAATCGCAAAAGGGTTGGACAAATCTCCCTCTCGGGATTTCTTATTTTTCCGGAACATGTGTGAAAGCACTATGCTTAAAAAGATGCTCGGCCAATAATATTCCATGCACCCAGCATTGCTAATCGTGCTAATGAAGTCTCTGTGATTTCATTAGCCGTTGCCGGGTGCGGACTGGTTCTTCTTCATGGCAGGAGAATTTAATCTTTTCGTTCTGGCCTTGCGGGTACATGTAATTAAGGAGGTTGAATATGACTGAAGACTTTATGGAAAAATTGGAAAAGATGTGCGACACATGGGATATGGAAAGCATATTCCATTCGTATGCTGACGGGAAGGCAGACTACGTTCCGGCCGCAGGAGCCGTGACGACTCAGGTTACACCGGCTCCGGGCAGGAATAGATACATATTCGATACAGATTCGGTTTAGCGGGGTCATTCGTTCTTGGACCCCGTAGCCGCAGATACATGTCCTTCATAATTTCATAGATGTGAGGAAAATATGTTTTTCAATCGCGAGGCTTTCACTATGCCGGGACGGGAAGGGACTGAGTCATGCCGATGAGATTCAGGTAGCAGAGCACGAAATCTTCTCCGGACCCTTCCCAGTTTCTGAAGA
>CAZXIU010000052.1:0-5590 GCA_964640865.1 uncultured archaeon
AGCTGGAACT
The DNA here is from genome assembly GCA_964640865.1 of uncultured archaeon. GTDB lineage: Archaea > Aenigmatarchaeota > Aenigmatarchaeia > QMZP01 > JAFGSV01 > JAFGFG01. The sequence goes on from CAZXIU010000052.1 coordinate 11, forward strand.
GGTTTCTTCCGTACCTGAAAACAGGATTCTCCTTCAGTTCGCCCGGAAGGTTGACAATGGAAATTGCTTTTGTCGGACACTTGTTGACGCATATGCCGCACCCTATGCATAACAGCTCATCTATGTTGGGCTTGCTGTCATCGCTGTTTATGGTTATGCATTCCTCTTCAGACCTGTTCACAGGGCATATCCTCTTGCAGAGATGGCTGCATGTGGTTGGCTTGCATAGTTCCCTGTCTAAAACCGCGATTCTCTTTGGCATGTGAATCACTCAGATGAAAATTCAGCATTCTTTCCGTATACGAGCTTTATTATACTGCTGAAATTCTGGGGGCTTATCCTCGGTCTTCCGTGCGATGCGGTTACCCTGTAGATTTCCTCACCGTCTTTGTAGATTGTATTGACAGAAACAATCCTGAGTGGCGTGAGAAGACCTGAAGCGAAATCCTTGATGTCGGACGCTTCTTCAACAACCTTGACACTCTTCCCGAGCTCCTTTTCAAGCTTCCTGGCATTCTGGCCTCCTGCACCTATCACATTCGGAGCATCGCCCTTTCCGCATATTATCACAGCCATGTCAGGAGACTCGACAACATCCACTATGGTTACATCCTTGAGCTGTTTCTTTTCGCCTGACAGCCTGAGAAGAAATGACGATACCTTTACAACTGTCTCGCTTACTTCTCCTCTTTTGACCTTTTCCTCGCATGACCTGCAAAGGATGCCTGATTTCAGGCACATCTCGCATACGGGTGTTTTCATACCAAAACCTCTATAAGAGGATTTATAATAGTTTGCAATTTATAAGAGCCGCTCGCATAAGATTTACTATGGCAGAAAATTGGTGCGGCACAAGGAAGAAATGCATGAAAGAATCATTCAAAACCCTTTCTGCAATCCATTGGAAGAGCAACATAGTAACAGCACTGAAGATGTCCATAGAGCCAAAGAGGTTCGTGCCTTTTTTCTTCATCCAGTCTGCAATCATACTTCTCACTCTTCTCCTTACCGGAGACACAATATCCGGTAACATCGCTTTTCTGGATGCCGGAATAATGACTGCGGATGTCCTGCTTCCTGTGATAGGGATGATGATAGCCTTCGCTGTTCTCATGATTGTCAATGTCTGGATAACCGGTGCTATGATACACCAGGCGAAGAGCCCCAAGGAATACAGGGAGAGCTTCCGCCTGGCTTTCGGAAAGCTGCATCATCTTATCATAGCGATGTTCATTGTTTCACTCATATCCAATCTCAGCAGCATGGTACAGTACATCGGAGCCCTTTTCGTGCTGCTGTTCACACTGATGTTCTTATTCGTGAACCAGTCAATAATGATAAGCGGGAACAGCTTCCTTGAAGCGCTGAAAAACAGCTCCAGAACATTCTGGGGAAAGAAGCTTGTTGTTCTCTCATCATTCGTGGTCGGAATGACTGTGACATTTGCTATAGTCGGAATCTCAAGCATCCCGCTGCTGGGCGTCTCTTTCATGGAATACCCGTTCCTTATGGACGGTAGCACAGTCGCTGAACTGGAGACACTGACTGACACGCCCCTGATGTATGCTGCGTCAGTAATCATTCTTCTCGGAATAGCGATATCAACAGTCTTCAGCATAAAGTTCATCACAGACGTCTATCTCCAGCTTAAGAAAAAGAAATGGGCATTCTAAGGATTTTTATATCCCTCCGAAAAGAATAGACTATGCTTCTTGGATTTGTGGGGCTTCCGAACAGTGGAAAGTCAACTATGCTCAAGGCTGCGACACTGGCAGATGTCCAGATAGCGAATTATCCATTCACCACAATAGAGCCCAATCAGGCTGTCGGATACCTGATAACAGACTGCCCGTGCAGGAAGCTCGGTGTTTCGTGCAATCCCCAGAACTCGAAGTGCCTGAACGGAAAGCGGTGGATACCAGTAAAGCTTCTGGATGTCGCCGGTCTTGTTCCCGGTGCCCATGAAGGCAAGGGCCTTGGCAACAGGTTCCTTGATGACCTCAGGCAGGCGGACGGTCTCATACACGTACTGGACGCATCAGGACTCACTGACTCTGAGGGCAAACAGCGTCCTAAGGATGACCCTTGGGACCCCGAAAATAACATAGATGTTCTTGAAGGGGAGATAGACGAATGGCTCTTTGATGCAATTCAGAAGAACATAGAGAAGGTCGAGAACCTCGCGCGCATGAAGAAGATACCTGTGGAAAGGCTGCTCGGTGAAAAGCTGTCTGGCCTTGGCATAAACGAGGATGACATAAAGCGCGCTTCCGGAAAGGCTGACATGAAGAGCAGGGAATTCGCGACCATCCTGAGAAAGGAATCAAAGCCCATAATCATAGCAGCGAACAAGATAGACAAGGAGACTGCAGGGAAGAACTATGAACGCATAAAATCAAAGCATGGCAACGTCATACCGACTTCAGCTGATTTCGAGCTTGCCCTGAGGGAGGCCGCTGAGCACGGTATGATAGATTACCAGCCCGGCGACAGCGACTTCCGTCTCAAGGGCGATGTGAACGAGAAGCAGAGGGAAGCGCTTGAGTTCATACGCGGGAATGTGCTAAATGTCTATGGCTCAACCGGCGTCCAGAAGGCGCTCAATTCAATGGTTTTCGACATGCTCCATTATATTCCCGTCTATCCTGTGGCCAGCATAAGCAGGCTCTCGGACTCAAAAGGCAACGTGCTTCCGGATGTGCATCTTGTGAAGAAGGGCACCACTATGAAGGAACTCGCCGCAAAGGTTCATACAGCTATGGCGGATAAGTTCATAGGCGGGCTGGACCTCGACAGGAAGAAGGTCGGCGCAGACCACGAGCTTAAAAGCGGGGATGTTGTAGAAATAATATTCTCAAAGTGATTTGATGATTTACCTGATAGGCCTTGGGATTGGCAATGAGGGAGACATCTCAGTCCGCGGTCTTGATGCATGCAGGTCATCGGACCAGGTTTTTCTCGAGTTATATACGGCAAAATGGCCGGGAGACCTGAAGAAGCTCGAGAAAGCTGTTGGAAAGAAAATCAACATGCTCCAGCGCTCTGACATCGAGGACCATGTGTCAAAGCTGGTGAAGATTGCTAAGAAAAAGAAGGTCTCGGTTCTTGTGGCAGGAGACCCGCTGAGCGCCACAACGCACCTGAATGTCCTCATGGAGGCAAGGGAGCAGAAGGTGAAGACAGAAGTCATTCACAGCTCGTCAATACTCACAGCAGTGGCTGAGACCGGTCTATCCCTATACAACTTCGGAAGGACCGTAACAGTGGTCGCTCCCACGAAGGATTATGCCCCGACATCCTTCTATGACTATGCTGTTGCCAATAACAATCAGGGGATGCATACACTATTTCTACTGGACATAGACATGGACACATCGCAGGCCATGGAAGTGCTCCTCATGATAGAGAAGGAGAAGAAAAAGAAGCTGCTCAGCAGCGACACAAAGCTTATAGCGTGCAGCGGGCTTGGTTCCGGAAAGTCAGTAATACAGTACCGCATGGCAATAGACCTTCTCAAGAGACCGCTAGAACCTCCTGCTGTGCTGATACTCCCCGGAAAGATGCACTTCACAGAGGAAGAATACATAAAATCCCTCTGATTTTCCGTCTTTCCCTGTTACCGGTTCTGAAAACCAAAAAACAGCAATTTTTCAGTTAAAAACGCTATCATGCGTCCGATAACAATGCTTATAAAGCCTTATGTTAAGTATAATTAACATCCAAAAACAGCAGAAACACACGTTTTTTCGAGTAAAATCGACAACAGTAAAGCAACAAGAACCTTTATAAATAACAAAAGTAACTACTATACAGGGATAAATAAGGTGAATATGATGACTAAGGAAAAAATTGTTCATGATGGAAGAGAGGAGATTTCTGTAGCCTTCGGTCCGCAGAGCTTCACAAAGGCTGAGAATGAACTTTTCTCTGAGAAGATAAACCCCGCCAGGGCAAGGAGCTTCTGGGGCGAGGTTGGGAAGGCTGCGATAGAGATAGGCAAGGCTGTAGCCACAAGACCCACAAGGGCCAGGGCAAGGATTGGCGCTTATGATATTCTGGGTGTAGGTGTTGAAGAGAACAAGGTTCCTTCTTACAGGAACGCTCTCACAACCACATACACCAAGGTCGGCAATGATTACCTTCAGAAGATAACAGGAGAATTTGGTAAATTCGTCTACGGTGCAAATGACAATGGTGAGATTTACGTGAACAGGAATCTTGACATAGCTGATGAGAAGGCCACAAACCTTCACGAGTATGCGCACACGGACAAGCCTCATGCAGGCGAGGCAGTGGTCGAAGCTACCGGAAGGGCTTATGCTGAATACATAGCTGAGAACGACTACAGCGGCCAGATAAGGGAGCTCGCAAGAACTGCACTGGCAGGCTTTGAAAAGGCGGAGGGAAAATTCTTTCAGAGATTTTCCTACAATTAAGGGGGATTAATATGATGGCAGTAAAACTTCAGAGGATGGCGAAGTACGCGAATGATGTAGACATGCTGATGTCGCTTGTGACCCAGAAGGGACTGGATCCTTTCGCAGAAGAGAGGAAGAACAGCATGCTCTATCAGCTCGAGGCTGAGGAGATTCAGGTTAAAAATCTTGGGGAGAATGCTTAAAGGAGTGTATGATTATGGGAAGACTTGACAATCTTTACGATGAAAGTATAATGATAAAAAGGCCTATGAAGGGAACTAGAATTGGTAGCATAGGCAAGATGATTGTGAACAAGGTCGGAGAAGAAATTGTCAAAAAAATCCCTGATTCTTCTGATGTAGGGATTCTTGGTGGTGTTTACAAATCAGCGAAGAATGGTCTTAGGGAAACACTTCAGGCAAAGAAGCATAAGTATGGGAAGGATGCATTTGAGAATCCCATACCAGGACTTAATAAAATTGTCCAGAATGGATGGTCACTTTACCATCTCAAGGACGGTCTCACTACAATGGACAGTGTTTACACTGTCGAGAGAGGTGGAGCTGAGTATATGATTTATATGCAGGAAGATGGTGAGAGCTTAAGCACCGCAGATCTGTCTTACATGGCTGACAAAGTGAAAGGAAAGGAAGCGGAAGTTGAAATGAGTCTCTACAACAGTCTGGAAAAGTTCAAAGACGACGACTCAGTTGAAGCTGGTGTTTACGAAGAGCTTACAGACAACGATGCAAAGCAGACGATGGATAAAAACAGAGTACCATCTGAATACAGGCAAGCAGAGCTTTGGTTATTCGGAAAAAAGGGAAAGAGGACAGTCATTGGCACAGCATCTGACGGTTCAAAAATAATAAGATATGAGAAGCCTTCTACAGCTGACTTCCTTAAGTATTATGGAAGAATGGATCTCATGTATAGCGCACTTTCCATGACTGCAGCTCCTGCTGAAGGTATTCTTTCAAACCAGGCTAAGGAAAACCTATACGTGTCAGAAGCAGTAAACAGTATAGAATCAACGAAGAGAGCCTACGGCGGTGGAGCAAATCCACTTGCGCCTCACTCAATATACAGGAATGTCGCCTAAAATCCAAACTTATTAATCTTTCTTTGGTCATTAATTATTATGGCTGATATTCTCACAATG
>CAZXIU010000053.1:0-5571 GCA_964640865.1 uncultured archaeon
CGCCATCATACGAAAAGTCCGGCAATGTAGAGGTGTACCGCGTTCCGTGGATGAGGGGAAAATGGCTGAGGAACATATCATTCAATTTCTTCTCGTTACTCAAAGGAATATCAGTCGCAAGAAAGAGCGACATAATATATTCAAATGGCATCGTGTCCGGTCTGGCTGGACTCGTGCTCGGAAAGATTGCCAGAAGGAAGACTGTATTCAGGCCGGCTGGCATTGCTTTCATACAGCAGAAGGCTCCGCTGAGGAACATGCTTTTCGCGCTTGAAAGGGCTCTGATGAAGAAGTCTGACGTTGTCCTGTTCCATTCAGACGGGGAGATGAAGAACGCAAAGGAACACTTCAACATCAGGCTTGGAAACGGGCGTGTCATACTTACAGGCTTTGATGTCGAGAGGTTTGCAGGCAACAGGAGAAACCTGAGAAGGGAACTTGGACTGAAGAAGGAGACAGTCATAGCATCAGTAAGCAGGCTCGTGCCTGTGAAAGGCATAGATTACCTGGTAAAGGCATGCTCAGGACTCAGGAAGGGATACCACCTCCTGATAGTAGGCTCGGGTCCTGAAGAATCAAAGCTCAGGCTTCTCGTTAATGACCTCGGGATGGATACGCGCGTGACATTCACGGGTTTCAGAAGCGATATACCTGAGATAATGTCAACAGCTGACATATTTGTCGTGCCGTCGTTATCAGAGGGGCTGCCCACGTCACTTCTCGAGGCAATGGCTGCGGGAGCTGCGTGCGTTGTCACAGACATAGGGCTTCCTGTGAAGCACATGGAGACAGGCCTTGTTGTTTCCCCTGGAAATGAGATGGCGCTGCGGAATGACATAGAGGCATTGATGGAAAACATCAATCTCAGGAAGAAGCTTGGAGAAAATGCAGCGGGCTTCACAAGGAAGAACTGCACCCGGAAAGGGGCTGCGAATGCCCATATGAAGCTCTTTACAGACCTCTTGTCTTAAGCACATTTAAAATAGTGCCAGGTATTATTGTTATGCCAGTGAAAAAGATTCTTGTGACAGGCAGCAGCGGAACAGTAGGCACACGGCTATGTGAAAAGCTGCTTGAGAAGGGGTATGAAGTTCAGGGTGCTGATGTTGTGCATAACAAGTGGTCCAAAAAAGTGGACAATGTAACAAAAATCGTCAATCTGCTTGACGGAAAATCATTCGGGAAACTCGGGAAGGACTTCGACATGGTCATACACCTTGCGGCCAATGCAAGGGTGTACAATCTCGTGAAGGACCCGAGCAAGGCTTTTGAGAATTTTCAGACTCTCTTCAATGCGCTGGAATTCTGCAGGAAGAATGACATAAAAAGGTTCATATTCTCATCAAGCAGGGAGGTCTACGGAAACTCTGAAAAAATGAAATACCGAGAGGATGAGGCTGATGTAAGGAAATGCGAAAGTCCTTACACTGCATCCAAAATCGGCGGTGAAGCACTGATATACGCTTACGAGAAATGCTACGGCGTCGACCCTGTTATAGTCAGGTTTTCCAATGTTTACGGCATGTATGACGAAAGCGACAGGGTTGTCCCCCTTTTCATAAGGATGGCAATGGAAGACAAGCCCATCACGGTTTTCGGTAAAGAGAAAGAGCTGGATTTCACATACATCGACGATGCCATCGACGGCGTTCTGAGATGCATAGAGAGGTTTGATTCAGTCAAAGGCGGTGTCTACAACATAGCATCCGGGAAGGCCATAACAATTGAGAAAGTCGCGGAAATCATACTGAAAAAAATGAAGAAGAATAACAGGATAATACTGAAAGACAACCGCACAGGGGAAGTTGAGAAATTCGTGGCTGACACCACGAAGGCAGAGAAGGCGCTCGGGCACAAAGCTGTGACCGGTATAGAAGAGGGGCTGGAGAAGTCAATACAGTGGTACGGGAAGTTTCTCTACTAATAGCGCTTTTATTACTTTCTGCATTTATTTCTTTAATAGTGGGTATTTGGTGATACTATGAACGCGGCTTTTGTGATGAGCAGGCACGGGTCCTTTGAAGAGATAGTAAAAAAGATGGGCGGAGAGGAATCGTTCATGGTGGAGCTCTTCGTAATAAAGAAGTACGCTGAAAGGTTCGGGAAGGTCTTCGTGTTTTCGCACGACACCAAAAAGTTCGAAAGCAAATTCCCGGAAAACTGCACTCACATAAGGTTCTTCCATCCGCTGCTGTACCTGCTTTTCGGGTGGATATTTCTGGCATTCTTCACTGCAAGGCATAAGATAAAAGTCATCTATGTTGAATCGATATCCGGGATGCTGACCGCGCTGTTCGTTAACAGGATGACAGGCGCAAAGGTTATTCTGGACTACCTGTACCTCTGGCACACGACTGCCGATGGTCTCAGGCAGTCTGTCATAAAGAGGCTGGAAAATTTCCTTGTGAACTTCGCGGATTACTTCATAGCTGCGAATAGTGACATCGTCAAATTTGTAGGCAGGAGAGGCGAAATACTTGAAATAGGGGCCAATGCGCTGCTGCTTGATGCATTTGAAAAAGCAAAGCCTGATCCAGAACTCTCAAAATTGAAAGGGAGAAAAATAATCTTCGTGGGAAGGCTCATCGACGTTAAGGACCCGCTGACGCTGATAGAGGCATTCGGAAAAGTGAACATCAGATTTCCTGACACCCATCTCATTATGTGCGGTGACGGAGAACTCAGGAGCAAATGCGAGAAGGCAGCCGGGAAGAACGTCCACTTCCTCGGGTTCGCAAAGGACATACAATCGCTTCTGAAGGCATCCGACATATTTGCAATGTCCTCGGTCTTCGATGCATCCCCGAGGGCGCTCGTCGAGGCAATGGGAACAGGGCTTCCCATAGTGGCCACGAAAGTAGGAGGAATACCAGATTATCTCGATGAAAAGACCGGCATACTGATAGAGCCGCGAAACAGCGGCCTCATGGCTGAAAAGCTCATATATTTGCTCTCGCATCCGGTGGAAGCAAGGAAACTTGGAGAGAATGCGAGAAAGAAGATAGCTGAAAAATATGACCTTGAAAAGAATGTAAAAAAACAGCTGGATTTCATTGAATCAAGGATTGGTGGCTGAATGAAGGTATGCCTCATAAATCCCCCGTGGAAAATCACAGAAGGTGTTGCCACTGACGTGTACCAGCCCATGGGACTTGCATACATCGCGTCGTATCTCAGGAAGCACGGCCACGACGTGAGCATAATAGACTCGATACCTGAAGGATGGAAGACGCCCGGAGAATACTGGGGACTGCATCCGGAGAAGATAGCAAGTATGGTTGGAAAGCTGAAGCCAGACCTCATAGGGATGAGCGTTCCGTTCTCAAGCAACAGCGGCGCAAGTTTCGGTCTTTCAAGGATGCTGAAGGAGAGATTCGGCATACCCATTGCCATTGGCGGTGCGCATCCCTCTGTGCTTCCAAAAGAGAGCCTGAGGGATTCCGGAGCTGACTACGTTATACTTTCAGAAGGCGAGGAAAGAATGAGAAAAATAGCAGATGCGCTGGAGGAAGGCAGGAAGCCGACATTCGATGGACTCTGCTACAACACGAAGAACGGTGTGAAGCTGATGCCTCAGGAAAGCTACATAAAGGACCCGGACACGCTTCCGTTCCCTGCGCGCGACCTCCTGCCGATGGAAAAATATTTCGACGCAGCGAAGAACTTCACAGCCCGTCTCGGTCAGGACAAACATCTGCGCTGGACAACTGTAATCACATCCAGAGGCTGTCCCTTCAACTGCGTTTTCTGTTCAATACACTGCATATCAGGCTTCGCATGGAGGCCCAGAACACCTGAAAACGTGATAAAAGAGATTGACCAGATAACCAGCCAGTTCGGTATAAATCATATACTTTTCGAGGACGACAACATGACCCTGAAGATAGAGCGGGCGAAGAAGATTTACAATGAGATGATAAGGAAGGAATACAACCTCACATGGACAGCTCCAAACGGTCTTAGAGCTGACACGCTCGATATGGAATCACTGAAGCTCATGAAGGAATCCGGCTGCGTCGGTTTCTCGATTGCAGTTGAGTCCGGGGACCAGCAGGTGAACAACAACATAGTAAGGAAGCGGCTTAACCTCAAGGTAGTTGAGCAGGTGGTTATGAAAGCCAGGAAAGTAGGTCTTCCCACAACAGCCTTCTTCATTCTGGGCTTCCCTGGCGAGAAAATCGAAAACATGAAGACAAGCATAAAGTTCGCAAGGAAGCTGATAAGGCGCGGGCTCGGAGAAGCAACATTCTACATAGCAACGCCTCTTCCCGGGACAGACATGAGAAGAATAGCCGAGGAGAACAATTACCTTGTCGGAAATGACTTCAATGTTCTTAATCCATACAACCCGATGATAAAGACAGAAGATTTCACCCCGAGTGATGTCGCGAAGATGAAAATCAGGGCCACGCGCGACGTGAAAATGGAGATGTTCCTTGCAGACCCTGTGGGATTCACCAGAAGGTACGGAAAACCGAGGATAGTAAAGGGATATTTAAGACGTCTCGTTCATCTCTTAAGCAAGTGATGTAATGCTCGTTTCATTCATAATACCGGCTTACAACGCCGAGAAGACCATAGCGAAATGCATAGAATCAATTCTCAGGCAGAAAGTAAAAAAAGAAGTAATTGTTGTTGATAACAATTCCACTGACAGCACTGCGAAGATAATCAGAAAATACAAAGTGAAGTACATCCTTGAGAAGAAGCAGGGAGAGCCGTGCGCCAGGAATGCCGGCCTCAACAACGCCAAAGGCAATTACATAGCTTTCGTGGATTCTGATGTCGTGCTGCCTGCGGACTGGGCAAAAAATGCATTGGATGTTATCGCTTCCGAGAAGCATGTAGCAGGAGTCGGAGGGCTTGGGCTGAGCGCTGAGAAGGGAATCGTATCAGAGGTCATAGGCTCGAGGATTTACGGTGTTGACAAGTCTGTTGACAGGAAATACGTGGATTCAATAGCAACGATGAACCTCTTTCTGAGGAAGGAATCCATAGGGAAGGAGCGCTACGACGAATCCATGGTGCTCGGCGTGGACACGGAATTCAACATGCGCCTCCGTAAGAATGGATGGAAGCTGCTTTTCAATCGCTCGCTCTCTGTGAAGCATTACCATCCGGCTTCAATGCGCGGGGTGATGAAGAAATGGTACACGTACGGGAAGAACTATCCCTACATGTGCACTAAGCACAGGGAGTTCAGGGGAAAGGGTTTCTTCGCGAAGGCTCTGTACATGCCGCTGCTGATATTATCAGCCGCAGGGTCACTGCTCTTTCAGCCTCTCATAGTGGTACCCACGCTGCAGATACTTGCACTTTTCATCTTCTATTCTTACATAGGAATCAAGGTCGCAAAAGGCCGTGTACTGCTCGCATTCCCCTTCGTCCAGACACTGAAGCAGGTTGCCCATTTATGGGGCGTGATGATAGGGTTAAAAAGGATGATTTAATTACATGGTGTTTTGAATACCCATACCAGTGGAGCCCCGTCAAGAGCAACTGTATGAACAGGCTCGCTGCTTTCAAGGCATGTTCTGGAGATATTATTTATGTAAATTTCCGAATCGTAGA
>CAZXIU010000054.1:0-5094 GCA_964640865.1 uncultured archaeon
TATTTTAATCATAAGCGGGAATAAGACAGTATGGAAATGCTCATAGATACCAGCTTCATCGTGACCGTGTTCGCCAACAACGTGGACATAAAGCACGAGTTCACGAAGTTCGGGAATGTGAAGATGGTTGTGCTGGACCTCGTGATAAAGGAGACAGAGCGCCTTGCAGAGGGCCGCGGAAAGGACGGCATGCATGCACGCCTTGCGCTCGAGTTCATGAAGCAGGAGAACGCGAGGATATACCACACCAAGACAGAGCACACCGACAAGCAGCTGGAAAGGATTGCCAGGAAATACGGCATGGCTGTATGCACAATGGACAAGAAGCTCAAGGAATACCTCATAAGGAAGGGCATACCTGTGATAACCATACGCCAAAGGAGATATCTCGCACTCGCAAGGAAGCACGGCGTCGAGTTCTGAAGATAGATACATTTTTATTTGCTTGGTTGCATAGAATAGTGATAATTACTTATATTGCACCATGTAATTATAGAGTGATACATTATGTACAAGATACTTCAGATTGAGGATGAAATCAAGGTTCCGCCGTCGAAATTCGAGCTGGGTCTTGAAGAGGCAGTCAAGGAAAGCCTCATGGCCAGATGGGACGGAGTCATAGACAAGAGGCTGGGCGTGGTCCTTGTGGTGACGAAAGTCACGAACACGGGAGAAGGCAAAATATACCCCGGAGACGGAGCAATCCAGTATCCTGTGGAATTCGAGGTTCTTGTATACAAGCCGAACCAGCATGAGATAGTCGAGGGTGAGATAATAGATGTCACTGAATTCGGCGTGTTCATGAGGCTCGGACCGGTTGACGGCATGATACACGTCAGCCAGCTTATGGATGATTTCGTCAGCTTTGACAGGAAGAACAACACCTTCACAGGAAAGGAAACGAAGCAGAGGATGAAGGAAGGGGACGTAGTCAAGGCGAGGATAATTTCAGTCTCTGTAGCAGGAGGCGACTACAAGATAGGGCTCACAGCAAGGCAGCCTAATCTCGGCTCTGTTGAATGGCTCGAGGAATTCAAGTCAAAGCAGAAGAAGAAGTCTGCTCCAAAGGAATAGGTGTTCTGAATGAAGGAAAACAAAAGATTGAAGGTCTGCAGGGAGTGCAGGCTTTTCGTTGAAGGCGATGAATGCCCGGGCTGCGGTTCCACAAGCTTCACGCATTCCTACAAGGGTGTAGTACTGATAAAAGACCCAGCAACTTCGGAAATTGCCCAGAACCTCGAGATAACAAAGAAAGGCAAGTACGCTCTCTGGGTAAAGTAAATTTTCCGTGTTGTGTTCTTAGATGCCGTAAGTCTTCTTGTACAGTTCTGTGTTCTTAAGGCTTTCAACATCCCTCTTGTAGAGCTCGTCCTTGAGCTTCGAGCCGGAGATTTTCTCATACTTCTCGAATGATATCCCCTGCGATTCCATGTCCTTGTCCCTGTACCACTGGGGTATGACGTTGAACGCGCAGAACGGCACAATCCTGTTGTCTGACATCACGTAGTGTATCGTGCATCGCTTGACGCGCTCGATGTCGTAGTTGTATCCGTCTATGAAATGCATCATGCCGACGAACAGTGACCTGTGGTGGAACTCGCCAAGCGCCTTGTAATCGTGCTTCATGAGAGCGTTGAACAATATCTTCGGAAGGGAAAATCCATTCGGAGCTTTCTTCTTTTCTATGAATGAGCCCAGTTTGAACAAAAGCTTTGCTCCTGTGACGTATTTGTTGCTTCCTTCGTTAAGGTCATCCGCCTTGCGGCTCAGGTATTCCAGCAGCCCTTCTACATCCACGAACCTTGTTATCGGAAGCATCCTGTTGTTGTCATTGAAGATGTATGTGGCCATTCCGCATGCGAAGTGGCTGGACAGCTCGTACTTGGCTTCCCCTGTAAGCGCTTCAATGAACTTCGTGAAAGCCTTGGGGGTTGGCACCGGATAGAAGTCCTCTTTCCCTATCTGGCCGTCTGTCTGCTCCTCGAGCCTCTGTATGACATCGGGTATGGTTATCCTCATTTTCTTCCTGTCCGCATTCGTAATCTTTCCGACAAGGGAAACCGGCTGGAAATTTACGCCCCTGACAACATCATTGTTCCTGAAGCCGAATCTGAGTATGTCCCCGATTTCGTGGTCGTTGACACCCTTTATGACAGTGGGAACGAGCACTGAGCCCACGTTACCGGCTTTCCTGCAGTTGTCCAGGATGCCGGGTATCTCGTAGTGGTTCTTTGGGTTGGATTTTGCAGTGACACCGTCGAAGCTCAGGTAAAGCGTGTTGACGCCTTCCTCCCTGAGCTTTTTGAGAAGCTCAAGGTCCTTTGAAATGCGTATCCCGTTGGTGTTGAGCTGGACGTGGTCTATCCCGTGCTTCTTGCATATCTTTACCATATCGACAAGGTCTTCCCTCAGTGTCGGTTCGCCGCCCGTGAGCTGCACGGCATTGCATCTGACAGGCTTTTCATTCACAAGGGTTTCAACAGCCTTGTCTATGTCTTTCAGCGTGGGCTCGTAAACATAGCCCATCCTCTTTGCATAGAAGAAGCAGTACCAGCATGAAAGGTCGCATCTGTTCGTGACAACAAGATTTGCAAGAGCTGTATGCGATTTATGTATGCTGCAAAGGCCGCAGTCTCTCGGGCAGACAGGGTCTTTCTTGTCAACATTTGGATTTTCTATGCCTTTTCCGTCAGCAGCGAATCTTCTTGCCTTCCTGTAAAGCTTGGCGTCTCCCCAGTAAAGCTCTTCAAAGTTGCCGTGCTTCCTGCATGTCTTCTCAATCCATATCTTTCCGTCCCTTTCGAAGACATTCGCATCTATTATCTCAAAGCACTCGGGGCAGATAGAGCCTGTTTTGGTGACAGCCTTTTTAGCGCTAATAATATCTCTTTTGGTGACTCTTTTCACGGTCTTTTTCTGGGTTTTTTTTACTGTCATATTATCAACTTTTAATGATTTTTAAAAGTTTTAAATTATATAATCTAATTCTCACAAGTAGTATATAAATATTGGTGATTCCATGGCGGACGGGAAGAACATCGAGAAGGAGGTTTTCACAGTATTCTCAGAGCTGGCTGAGACAATAGGATACTCTCCGATACACGGAAAGATAATAGCAGCCCTCATAGTTGAAGACCATCCGCTCCCTCTTCAGGAGATTGCGAAGAGAACCCGCTACTCGACAGGCATGATATCGCTGAGCCTCGACCTTCTTGAGGTGCTGGGTGTGATAAAGAAGATAAAGAAGACCGGCGACAGGAAGCTTTACGTCAGCCTTGAGGGCGACCTGCTGGAAATACTGAAGAAAGCCGTGATAGTAAAGGTCAAGAAAGGTATAGTCAATTCTCTTGAGGACATAGCTGAAAAGAAGAAGAAAGCCGTCTCACTCAACGACGAGAACGGAAGAAGGTCGGCAGAACTGCTGTCAACACTTGAGAGCGAAGTCAAGCGCCTTGAGAAGTATATAAACCTCCTTTCTGGCATCAGGCTTCCATAAAAATTAATATATTAAAGAAACACAGAAATAGTCATGGCTCTGGACGCTGTTACATTGTCGGTGATGTATTTTGCAATACTGCTGGGTTTCGGCGTCCTTGTAGCGAACCTGCTCAGGAAGAGAAGCATACCGGATACTTTCTTCCTTCTTCTGCTGGGACTGCTATTCAGCCCGACAATAACCACGAACCCGATGATAACGCAGTACATCTCCATAGAACTCGTCGATGTGGTTGCGATGGGCATAATACCGGATTTCTTCCGTACGCTCGCCCTCATACTCGTCATATTCATAGGAACGTTCAACCTGAACTTTTCCGTCTTCAAGCGCTATTCCAACATATCGCTCAAGCTCGCATTCATAGGAGTAATATTCAACACAGTGGTTCTGGGACTGGTGGCGCACCTCATGTTCGGCATGGACATAGTGTTCGCGCTGCTGCTCGGGGCTGTGATAAGCGGGACAGGTAGCGGAGTTGTGTTCGCGTTCGAGAAGGCGCTCGCAAAATCCAAAACAGCACTGACAATACTCAAGGTTGAATCCATATTCAATTCGCCTGTGTCCGTGCTTGTGCCGCTCATATTCCTCGACCTTGTCGGTGTCACTCCAGGCGCCCTGCTGGAACCGCTGAAGTACCTGTCCCAGTTCTGGCTGATGATAAGCGTCGGTGTCGGCACCGGACTCATAGTCGGACTGGCGGTTTCCCACCTGCTTAAGGGCATAATGAAGGAGTACACTCCGCTTCTCCTGTTTGCGGTCGCACTCATAACATATGCACTGGCTACAGGAGTCGGCGGCTCGGGCATGCTTGCTGTGGCCATATGCGGCCTTGTGGCAGGCAACTTCACGCTCCACGGAAGGGGTGACAAGGACGACATAATACACTTCCAGGACCAGTTCTCTGAGATGCTCAGGATATCGGTCTTCACGCTGCTCGGTGCCCAGGTGACGCTTCTCATGGGAATGGAAGAATTCGCCTACATACTGTTCTTCTTCCTCATGGTGGTTCTTGTCAGGCCTGTGATGATGCTGTCGCTCATGGGTGACCTCAGGTCGAAGTTCACGAAGAAGGACCTCGTGCTCCTCGGTTTCATAGCACCGAGAGGGCTTTCCGCTGCTGCGATGATACCGATAGTGGCTGCGGCCATAATAACAGCTGGACAGCCTGCGCTGGCTGAGAAGATGATAAACATAGTGTTCATGGTGATACTGCTTTCTGTGCTGTTCAGCACTATAGTCGGTGCTGTCGCAAGCATGAAGAGGTTCCAGGGCGAATCCAAGAAGGGCAAGGAAAAGAAGAAGGAAGAGGCCAACACGCCAAGTGTCGGCGTCAAGCAGGACGAGGATGTATCCCTGATGCTGGAATATGACGAGAACGAGGGGTCATGATGGAAGTCTCCGGCATATGCTCGCAGTGCGGAGGGCTTGCAAGACCAGCTTATACATGTTCTTCGTGCGGGGCAATTGTCTGTTCGAAATGCTTTGACAATGAGCTTGGACTTTGTTACAGATGCGCAGGTCAGGCCCGAAAGGGCTTTTAAATTTTCAGTCTAATTCTGATGTTTATGGAAGATTTAGCGAACGCATTCGATGACTTC
>CAZXIU010000055.1:0-4992 GCA_964640865.1 uncultured archaeon
ATCAGGAGGGCTGAGGCTGTTGGCAGGCACCTCGGCAATTCCCCTTCTTCAGTCATCCGGAAAGAACCGCTGGCGGAAATACCGGACCTTCTAAAATAAACCACGCGGAATTACCGGTGCGACTGTGGTATTTAATTTGTATTTTAGTATATTTGTTACTTTTAAGTGATTAAAATAAGAAAGGTTTATAAAGCCTCGATTTGTAATATTTTTTATGAATTGGTTCAGAAAAGCAGAGAATATCGAATTGAGACCAGAAATGGAAGAATACATACCATTCGAGGTCTATTCGGGGCTGCATAAGATGCCTAGTGGTTTTGATACAGGAATAATATCATCACCCAGGTGTTTGGGACAACGTGGTGGTGCAGGTATACTTATATTCTCCCCGGAACTGAATGAAATTCTCCTCCTTGAAAGGTCTGATGAGGTATTAGAACCGGGGAGATGGGGAATTCCGGGTGGTACCAGAGAAAAAACGCCGAGAGGTATGGAAGATTCAATAATTACTGCTGTATCAGAATCATATCAAGAAATGGGCGGTCTACCACCCGGTAAAATAAGAAAAGAGCCTTATGCATACTATTATCCCGGATCAGGTTTCACATATGATACATTCATTCTCGAAATAGACCCCAAGTATAAAGATTCATTTGTCCCGCAACTGAATTGGGAAAATACAAGCTATAACTGGTTTATGCGGAATTCATTAAACAATATTCCATTACATCCGGGTGTCGAAGAAGTCTTGGCCAATTATAGATTTTGATTCTCCGGAATACAGCATCTTTGTGAAGCATGTCCGTAAATAGTTAAAAAGGTGGTTCTGCAATAATATTCTATGGATTTGAATATCGATGAATATAACAGGATTCTTGAGAAATACAGGACAACCAGGGAGACAGCAGGAAAGGTAAGCCAGATTTTCTCTCAGGGAAAGAGAGAACTGTCAGACCCTGAGTACGAAGCCATAGTTGCAGGGTTCATGCAGAACAATGCCATTGCAGGCATGTTTGAGCATGTTCCGGCTAACTCTCTCGGGCTTCCTGTAATGCCCAAGGACACGAAGTCACTGGCTGTGGCCATTCTGATTAAGAAGGGATTCGACATCGTCACGAAGGACAAGGACATAGCCGGGGAAGTGGCTGACTTCATAGCCAGGCATCCCCAGACAGGAGAGGTTGTCGTATTCAAGTGCGGACCTGCGATGGTCAGGAAGGTACTGAGCTATCTTGAGAGACCGAATACATCATTATGGATACTCGACCATAACAGCAGGCTTTTCACATTCAGGAGGGGGCCGAACTGGGATTCATTCCTTGAATTTCACAAAGGCGCTGAAGCGCATATCCCTGAACCGGCTGCAGGGCCTGAGACAGGTCACGAAGAAGATGGAGAAGAGACCGTGCAGGAAGATGCCACAGACGTGAAAGTGCCTACGGAAGAAGAGATTTCCCCGAGTGTGTATGATGAGCCTGAGCCGGAAAAAGTGCCGGAAGTCATCGTTCCCGACGCTGAAGATGAGCCTGACAATGAGTCAGAGAGCAGCGGCAGTGTTAATGCCGAAGAGGTCACTGATGAGGATGAAGTCGTAGAGAATATAGAGGATGATGCTATAAGGGTGGAGAGTCCTGTGAATCCGGCTTTCATAGTCGGCAACAGGAAGCTTCCAAGGATACTGAAGGAAGACGAGGTTGCCGGGATGATAAGGATTTCAAGGCCGCTGCCGAGGGACAATCTCCTTCTCCAGTGCATGTACTTCCTTGGAATGTCCAATGCTGAGATACAGAACCTCAAAGTGGATGACATAGATTTTGTCAGCGGAAAGGTTAACATCTCGCAGGGAAAGAACAGGAGGGACAGGAAACTCCCGATACCTGAGGAGCTCATGCAGGACCTGAAGTCTTTCATAGGCGCAAGGCCTGACGGATTTCTGATACGCGGCCGCGACAAGAAAGGAAAGCGCATATCAGACCGCCACATAAGAAGGATAGTCAAGGCCTACGCGAAGGAAGCCGGGATAAAGGGACACGAAGAGATACATCCGCATACACTCAGGCACAGCTACGCATCGCACCTGCTTAATCAGGGCACGCCCATAGAAACAGTTCAGGGCATACTGGGTCACGAGAGGCTTGAGACAACTGCAATCTACTCCCAGAGAAGAAACACAGAGAAGCTAAGGGAGCACGTGAACAGCTCTCTTGGAAACTAGCAGCTTTTGCTGCGCAGGAGCTTCAGTGCTACATGAGAGGCAATGTCATAGGGCATTCCGTCAGTCATGTCTGAGACATTATAATTGATATAGTTACTTCCGCCTGTGAAGCTGCCAGAAAATATGATTGGCCGTCCGTTCTCTTCCAGAACCAGGGTTATCTTTTCGGTGTAAATCGAATTCTTCTCCATATTAGTGTATGAAAGAAAAGATTTTTATATGGCTTGGTTCAGCCTGTTGTTCTGTACCATTTCCTTATTTCATTCATGTCCTTCCTGTGCGGAGGATGCCATCCGTTAAGCGAATCCTCAGGAAATTCTATCCTGTAGTCATTCTCCAATGCCCTCCTGACGCATTTCTCAAGGCATCTCATTGTCGTGCTGTCAGCTGTGCCCGCTCCCTGAAGGAGTGGTTCTGTGTAAAAGCTGACATCGTTCCTCCTTCCGCTCATGCTGTAAATGTACATTATTCCTGGCATTGCCTTCTTAATTGGCAGGAAATTTTATAAAATGTATTATTAATTACCATTAAGTAATAAAGGTGTTATTATGGATAAAAATTATACAGAACTTGTAAATTTCATAGACCATACTTCAAGACTGAAAACATATCTTCATAACACGTACAGTGAGGAAGTCGCAGAAAAAATAATGAGCGAGGGCTTTAACTTCTGCGGCGACCTTCATAAGACAAGCGATGAGATTGGCTTTAATAATATCGATAATATCGGATGGTGGAACACCCAGAGACGGTCATATGGCGACTTCACCGTAGTTCTCCAGATTGAGAAGGACGTTCTGAGTAAGGCCAATAAAATCAATAAAATATACATGCCTCACGGGCAGCTGCTTTCAAAGGACCGCTTCTGGAATGAAAATGAAGCGGATTGGTCATTCGTGCTTCATCCTCAGTATGTGAAAGGTTATTTTGACAGAAAAAAGAACGAAGGGAAACTAAACAGCTTGTTTGACCCATCTTTCTTTGATGAGGGTCTTGCAAAGGAAAACATAATAAGATGGAGTGAAGAGAACGGCAGTATAAGAACACATGATTTCAGATGATGTCCGCTTTTGGTGTTTAGAAACTCTCACTTTTTCTTTGGCTTCTTCTTGGCCACTTTTTTGACAACCTTGTCCGTGACATTCTCAAGCCTCTTCGTGAGAGCCTCAAGGTTCTGGGCAACCTCCCATCCGTCCTGGGTGAGCTTCACTGTCTTTATCCTTCCGTGCTTCTCAAACTCCACCAGACCCTGGTCTCTGAGCACATCAAGTATCTTTATGGTATGGGAATACGTGCAGTTTGTCTCCCTTGAAAGTATGGTTGCGTATATGCTTTCCTTGCTTGTCTTGAGTGATATGAGTATCTTCGCAGGCTTGTCCCGGAGGAGCAAATCTTCAAGCGCATTTGGCGCGTTTATGTTTTGCATGGTATCGTTTTTCCTTTACGTATCCACACTGCTTCCGCAGTGCTGATTATTTTTTGTATTAATTACTTAAATAAGTTTTCAAAGATAGCTTATAGTTTATATATAATGTTAAATATTCTTTAGTATTTATATTTCATAAATTATATTTTACAACATATATTATTTTGTATCTTTTTAAAAATCCGTAAGTGAGAGTTCATGTGCGCAAAACCGGCCATATTCCGGAGTTCAGGGCACTGAAAGCGGCACATCTACGGAAAATAACAGCGTCTATTGATATCGTTTTTAAATAAGTTGTCACTACCCAGTCACGAAACCTTTATAAAGCTTTATTACTTAAGAGTAGTACATGATTGGAGAAAACAGTGCGAACGAGGCAATTGCGGCTTTCATAGTGGTTTTTCTGCTCCTGATAAGCAGCGCAAGCGCGCTTGATTATGATGCATGTGCCAGCAGCACCCAGGTCGGAGACGGCTGGTGGGATGCTGCGAACTGCGAGGGCGCTATAAACGGCTACGGAACGCTGTATTTCAAGTGGGCGGATGCTCCTTTCTCTACTGATGTTCAGGAAGTCACTGGCTCCAAGCTTATTGTAAGCGGGATAAGCCCCGGTACCCCTTTCTATATGTATATATGGAACGGGTACTCGTGGACAAGGATGAGCGGAGGCATACTTGACTTCAGGGGCAATTATGTTTATGATATTTACAGGATACCAGGACCTTATACTGACGGTTCAATGAGAATAAAGATAATGAACGTTGGTCCGGAAACATTGTACATAGAGAACCTCAGGGCTGTGATAGAATATGAAAGCACAATAAAGGAGCTTACAGTTGAGGTGAGGGACTGTGAAAACAGAAGGCTTCTCGAAGGGGTGGAAATTGAGGTAAACGACGGCGTGGAAGAGACCGATGATAAAGGAATAGCTGTATTCAGCCTTCCGAAATACAAATCTTACATAGTCACTGCCGGTGACGATGATTTTCTTGAGACGTCCAAGGGCGTTTACCTGACAGACGATTACACGCTTGAGATGTGTGTATACCATGATGACAGGTACTCTGTTGACGTAAGGAGCCTCAATATAGACGACGGATACATAACATTCGATATCAAGAATACAGGGAACGTGGAGAGTGACATAAAATACAATGTTCTGATAATCGAGAATGAGATATTCAGCGGTTACGTCAGCCTCAATGCGGGCAAAGACGAAGATGTGGCTGCTTACTATAACTTCCTTCCGGGAAAGTACCGTGTCAGGGCCAGGGCTGATTCCAATGGTTACATAGATTCGGAAACAAAAACATACTGCGTTGCCGGTCTGACTGAGAATTACAGGTGCAGC
>CAZXIU010000056.1:0-4857 GCA_964640865.1 uncultured archaeon
CAAACATATAATGATGAAAACGTTTTTAAAGGCGTTCAGTTCATCTCAATTATGATTTCCGAAGATACACGGAAGATGTTTATTAAACAGCAGTACCGCTTTGCGGGTGAGCATTCGGCTGTCAAGATATGCGAATGGACCAAGAAGTCGCTGAGAAATGAAGGCGCATGCTACAAGCAGAAGTTTTACGGTATTGAGAGCCACCGCTGCCTGCAGATGACGCCGAGCGTTTCATGGTGCCCGAACCGCTGCGTGTACTGCTGGCGCGCGATAGAGAAGACAGAGGAAAGCCCGAAGGCAGGAGAGAATACAGACGACCCTTCGAAAATAATAGACAGATGCATAGAAGCGCAGAGGAAGCTCCTGACAGGCTTCAAGGGACTGGAAAGAGTCGAAAGGAAGAAATGGGAGGAATCGCAGAACCCGAATCAGGCCGCTATATCGCTTTCAGGAGAGCCGACTGCGTATCCAAGGATATCCGAACTCATAGATGAGTTCCACAGGCGGGGCTTTACAACATTCCTCGTTACCAACGGACAGTATCCCGAGAGGCTTGAAGGGATGACAGAGCCCACGAACCTCTACATTTCACTGGATGCTCCGGACAGGGAGACGTACAGGAAGATAGATTCACCCATGCTTGAAGACTACTGGGAAAGGCTTAACAGGAGCCTTGAACTCATGAAGGGCTTCAGATGCACAAAGGTACTCAGGTTAACGCTGGTAAGGGAATGGAATGACCACAACCCGGAAGGCTACGCTGAGCTGATAGAAAAAGCCAAACCAGATTTCATCGAGGTCAAGAGCTACATGTGGGTCGGCTACAGCCGCCTGAGGCTAAAGGAGAAAAACATGCTTTTACACGACGAAGTGAAAAGCTTCGCTGAAAAGATTTCTGAAATCACAGGATACCGGTATAAAGACGAGCAGAGATCAAGCAGGGTAGTGCTGCTGGCAAGGGATTGATTACCTGTATCCCATGACGAGATGATTCCTCGGAGAAAGTATCACTGGCACATACTCGATGACATTCGCATCATATCCTCTCTCCTGAAGGTATATCGCCTTGTCAGTGGAAAGAAGCGATTCTGCTGGCTTGCATATGAGCTTCCTCATCAGGGAGTGCCTTTTTCTGAGGCCGTGTATGACATCTGTGACAGTGTTTATGTTCTCCGGATTCGGTGACTGCACCCTCTTTCCGGCAGCATCGAGTATGCCTTTGTATTCATCAGGGAGATCATATCCATTAGATACTATGTTGCTGTATATTTCTTCACGCTTCCTGTTCCTTTCACTGGGAAGAAGGAATCCTATGCCTGCGCTCGCAACACTGCATATGGTGCCACCGTCGAACTCTGCCTTCTTTGAAGATGCATAGTCGCTTACGAAATAATCATTGTCCTTTATCTTGTGATAGCAGCACGGGGAGACCGCAATGAAATCAGCATTCTCTGCGGACAGTATCCTGTTGCTCACTTTCCCGCATCCATGAAGCGAGACAACTGCGTTCTTTTTGCCATCAAGCATCACGCCTATGTCTTCTTCCATCACATCACCCATAAAATATGTGATATCCATTCCGTTTTCATGAGCCCTGTGCATAGACTCTGAAACAGCGGGACCGCTCTTGTCTAGTCCGGCTATCCTGACATCCGGAAGGCTGTGGTAGAGATACCTGGACAGATGACCGCCTCCTGAAGCCACCTCAAGCACGAAGTCCTTGTCGCCAAGAAAGGGAATAACATTCCTGCCAAAATTGAATGATTCCTCAACTGACCTCCTTTTGAGATTCTTGAAGACATTGCCTTCTTCAGGTGTTGCGAACGGCCTTGCTTTTGCATATACATTTTCAAAGCCTGCGACTTCCCTGCTTGCATTTTCCATATCAAGAATCGACTTCGGGGCACCTGCATCACTTAGGCTGAAGCCGTGAATAAGCGCATTGTAGTCGCCTTCATCAAGGTTCAGAAGGAACTGGGAAGGCTCCGTGCCGTAGTCCACAAGATTCGGAGCGTATTCGCTGAGAAATGATGACAATTCCCGGAAATTTTTCTTGAAATCCATTCACATAATTCAGGGCAAACTTTTATAAGGTGTACTATCAGGCAAACGACTTTCCACGTTCCTGAGGAACTATCTTTCTCTTCGCATTCCTGAATTCATTTCCAAGCTCATTTCCCGCAAAATATTCATGCAGCAGTACGGAGAGCGCAGCCACCTCAGAATGCGGCTGGCTGGTGACCCCTATATTGAAGTCAGCTGCATGATAGACTTCCATGGGCACCTTCTCTCCTCCTATAATAACAAGCATGTCTTTTGCCTCGCGTATCCTTCCTATCTCCTTCAGCAGAGGAAGCCCGTACATGGTAAGATGAACAGAGATGCCGCTGAATGATTTCACGACCTTCCTCCAGCTCTTTTCATGATGTATTTCAAAGTCGCCGCCCCAGTTCTCGACTATCCTCTTCACGGAATTCTCCATGTCATCATCCTTTACGCCTGTATAAACAAGTTTCTTAGCGCCGAATGCCCTTGCCACGAGAGCGCAGTGTGTTGATATGCGCGGGTCCCTCCCCGGACGGTGACCAAGCCTGAGAACTGTTACCATCTAAATCCCCAGAAGAAGAAGTCCTATGAATATACCTATGAACATTGCTATCGCTGTCTCATGCATGTCGCGTCCGCCCTTGATTATGGGCATCATCTGGTCAATGAAAATGAATGACATTGCACCGGCTGAGAACGCGATGCCTGTTGACAGGACCACAGGAAGTGCTCCGCTGATAACAGCGAACATCACTGCTGAGCCCACGAATAGCGGCACAGCTGAGAACAGCAACATAAGGAATATGTTCTTCTTTATCATGCCTGTCTGCTCAAGCGGGGCGTACAGCGCGATTCCTCTGGGAATGTTCTGAAGTATGAGTGCTGTGAAGATTGCCGCGCCCATGGCACCTGAGAATGCAGAGCCCGATCCGAAGACGAGACCTGCTGTGAAGTTGTACAATACCAAACCTGTTAAAATGAGGGATCCAGTCTTGAGTATGGAATAAAGCCTGTCCTCGTATTTCTCATTGAGATAAGTATGAGGGAAAAGGAATCCAGTGACCATGAAGACCACGCCTCCGAGTATGAAACCCAAGGATGCATATCCGACGCCGCCGAGTGTTATCGCGCTGGGCATCGCGCCAAGGAGGAGTATCGCGAGAAGGACACCGGTGGAACCGGAGAGCGCTGCCTGAAGCACCCTCTTAGATATTCTTTTGTAATTGCAGATTACCCCGCCAACTGCTGTTGATGCGCCGGCGATGAGGGATAAAATCAAAACTGTCAGTATGTCCATTCTTCCACATCATAATTATCGGGAAGCTA
Organism: uncultured archaeon; assembly: GCA_964640865.1. Taxonomy (GTDB): domain Archaea; phylum Aenigmatarchaeota; class Aenigmatarchaeia; order QMZP01; family JAFGSV01; genus JAFGFG01. Next base: position 3,373 of record CAZXIU010000056.1, read on the forward strand.
AAATAAATTACTTTCATGAATGAAGTTAAACAAATCATAACCTTTTTAAGACGCTCGCACAAATGATATTCCAAGGTCCGGAGATTAAGTCATTTTATCTTGTTTGCTCGCGGGAAGGAGCAGATGAGGATTGCGTTCCTCGGACTTGAGCACTCTCCAGGCAGCTTGGAATATTAATATCACATCATTTCGAATGTGGGGTCATCCGAGAGGAATCATCCCCGGCAAGTATTGAACATCCATGTCATTTTATCACCAAATGACACTTCAAAAACACATTTTAAATCACTATTCCGAGATTAACTCCAAGAAAATCCGGATTAGTTCCAAATCATTTCCAAGTAATCTTGAGAAGTGTGAGAAGTCCCAAAAACTCTATGAAATCTATTACTATCATATGTGTCAGTATCACGTCCTCTATGACAGAGGGCCACTCGAAAATTCCCAGATGAAGTATTATCAGGTTCTCGAGGAGGAAGATGAGCGAGAATATTATCAGTCCTGTGTTATATCCTGACTTTATATGCTGATAGTTTTTTGAGAAAATATAAAGGAGTATGAGCAGTATCACTATATTTACGGCGTTTATCATTACCGACACGGATTCTAGAGTCTCTAACATTAGTACCACCATTATTTTTTATCATCTTTGTTTATCTTCTTTTCCCCAGTTTTATCTATTATTTCATCGAAAATGTGAATATTCTTCTCTAGCAGCGGAGAGATGAAGTACATGGAGCCGTATTTCTTTTCATCGTCAGTTATGATGATTTTCTCATTAATGAGAACCCTTATGTGATGCTGTATGGTTTTATAGTCTAAGTGTAGCTTATCATGAAGCTGATTCACATTGTATGGCCTTTCCCGCAGAAGCAACAATAAATGAATTCTCGTTACCCCGCCCCTTGTACCTGCAAGGACATGCCAGAGCGTGTGCTTCAATGAGAGCAAGTATCCTGAATCTTCCATGTCATAATATTCGATTGATATAATTAATTTTATGCCCCGACTATGGATTCGGATTTAAGGAAAATGGCAAGATTGCAAACAGATGTATCGAATCTGAATAAATAATGGCGTATGTAATCTATAATATTATATTATTACTTCTTGGATTTGCTCTTCTTCGGTTCCTTTTCCTCTTCTTCCTCTTCCATGCCCTCTGTCATGAGGATATTTGAGCCAAAGAGCAGCCTTTCGATAGTCTGAGCGATGAAAAGCTGCTTGCTGATTTTTATCGGGTCGGAGTTTCCGTGTATGGAGCAGAAAATCTGCACACGAAGAAGTGCATTCCTCACTTCCTTCTTGGCATTCTTTCCCAAACCGGGAAATCCGTCCGTTATGGCGTTGAGAAGATACGGTGTCTCATCCGGATCGTCTATTGCCTCTGCAAGGCTTCCTGCAAAAAGAGGGTCTATCTTCATCTTCTTTGCCCATTCATCAAGCCCTGTCCCTTTCTGACCGGATATTATGTCTTCATTCATG
>CAZXIU010000057.1:0-4819 GCA_964640865.1 uncultured archaeon
TATTCGAGGTGGCTTTCGCGATACTGATAGGCGGCCTGTTCTTCAGGCTGCTTCTTCTCTTTGGATTATGATGTCCCTTTAAAAAATTTTCTTTATCCTTGTCTTATGAACAGGCGAAGCTTCGTGAAGACACTTGCAGCAGGAACTGCGGGAATGATGTACTCGACTGGAAACCAGTTGAGCCTATAGATGCCCATCCACTGAAATACCACGAGAAGAAAGACGGCAGTCTCAAGGTCAGGCGCACGTAGCTTACTTCAGCCTCACTGCTTCCAGGTTCTTCGGAGCCATTGTCTCGCACTTGAATATCCTGTGGGCGTCCCTTGCAAATTCAGCGCATCTGCTGCTTTCGCCATGGTTGATGAGAATTCTCTCAAGCTTGCCGGGAAGATTGTATATGTAGCTCACCAGCTGCTTGCGGTCTGAGTGGCCTGAAAGCCCGTGAACTGAATGCACTTCAAGATTCACAGGAAGCGTGACTGTCTTTCCCCCTTCCTTTCCGAACGGTACGTCCTTCCATCCTCTCTGGAGCCTTCGTCCGAGTGTTCCCTCAGCCTGGTAGCCCACAAATATTAGCATGTTCTTCGGGTCAGGCGCGAATGCCTTGAAGTACTCGACAGCAGGCCCGCCTATGAGCATGCCTGATGTCGCTATGACGACACCGGGCTCTGTTGAATCGAGAATCTTCTGCCTCTCCCTTGGAGCGACCCTCTTGAAAATATCAGCAGTAAGCGGGTTCTCTCCCTTGTGGAATATGTCCCTCTGTATGTACTTGGACATATATTCCGGATATGCCGTGTGTATGGCAGTCGAGTCCCAGAGCATGCCTTCCATCCATACAGGGTGCTTGAAACCGTTGCCTGCGAGAGTCACCATCACTTCCTGGGCCCTTCCGACAGCGAAAGACGGTATGAGAACTTTCCCTCCGCGGTCCATGACCTTGTTTATGAGGTCCATGAGCTCCTTCTCTGAATCGCGCCTGCTGGTCATGATGTTGTCGGATGCGCCGTAGGTGGATTCTATAAGCAGCGTCTCAATCCTCTGGAACCTTGTTGAAGCGGCATCGAGAAGCCTGCTCGGCCCGAACTTTATGTCACCTGTGTAAAGGATGTTATGAAGACCGTTTGCTACGTGTAGATGCACAAGTGATGAGCCGAGAAGATGCCCTGACGGTTCCAATGTCAATCGTACATCAGGTGTTATGTCGCTGACTTCCCCGTATTCCAGTGCTATTGTATGCTTCACGACCTTTTCTATGGACTTCTTCTTGTACCACACCTTCTTGCCTTCCCTCTGCGCGACATCGACGAAGTCCATGCAGAGAAGCACCATCATGTCCCTCGTGGGAGCAGTGCAGTAAAGCGGACCGTCATAGCCGTTCTCGTAGAGCCATGGTATGAAGCCGCAGTGGTCCAGATGGCTGTGACTCAGCACTACTGCATCTATCTTTGTTATGTCAAAATCAGGGGAATCTATGTGCGGGACATCATCTGTTCCCACATCAACGCCGAAATCCAGGAGCACATTGGAATTGGATGTCTGGAGCATTATGGCGCTTCTTCCCACCTGGCGCGCGCCTCCGAGGTAAACCATCCTCACCCACTCATCTTTCTTGTCAACCTTTGGCGGCGAATTGATTTTCTGGCCTATCCTGTTGAGGAAGGTTTTCCTGTAGTCTATCTCACTGTGGAGGAGCTTCCTGACAGCCTTGACTATCTCAGAATCTATGGCAGGAGCCCTCTCAATCTTCGGAAGCCAGCATGTCTCGGTCTTTATCTTCCTGAATGTCTCTCCGCCCTTTCCTATGACAAGGCCCGGTTTCGCTGACTCTATAACCACTTTCCCAAGCTCGGGCTCAAAGTATATCTCGCTTATCTCCGCTTCCTTCGGCACGATTGAAAGTATCATCTTCTTGGCTTTCTCGATGTCCATGGTTATGGTCTGGTCTGGCCTTATCTCTATCCTCTTCTTCAGGGTCGAGACTATCTTCCTCACTACCTGGTCGCTCTGCTTGAAGAACTCCGGATTCTTCGTGTAAAGAACCATTTCAGAGCCTTCGAACTTTGCTTCCGATATCTGCGCATCGCTGGGCAGATTTTTGTCTAATTCTTTTAGTAAACTCAAATTGTGTCACCTGTGAAAAAACTGTGAAAATAATTAAACTGAAATCTTTCTTACTTCCTCGTCCGGAACCTTCCTGTATCCGGACCTGGATATGATGATCGCGTCTATACCGCTTCCCCCGGATGCTATGTCCCTCTTGGTCGCTGACCTCACGGCCCTTACAGCCAGTCTTACAGCCTCGTCCGCTGTCATGTTCTCCTTGAACTCGTCCTCAAGCACGCCGAATGCCATAGGCGACCCGGAGCCTGTTGAGAAGTACTTCTCAGGCATGACCGAACCGTCCGGTGACATTGTGTAAAGTCCCGGCTTCTTGTCATAACCTGCAACAATGAGCTGCACGATGTATGGATAGAATCTCCTTGAGTAGAGCACATTCGCTATCAGTGTAGAAGCAGAATTGACGGACATCTTCCTGCTTTCATTGAGCTCGTAAAGCTTGAGCTCGGCTTTTATGTACCTGATGAGAGCCTGGGCATCACCGACGACTCCGGCTATGGTCATGCCTATATGTTCGTCTATCTGGTGCACCTTCTCTGCGTCCTGGCTTGCAACGAGATAACCCATTGTGGCCTTTCTTTCCGCAGCTAAGATGACTGCGTCATTGGCGATTATGCCAACGGTCGTAGTCCCGGTCTTCATATTTTTTTGAATTTCTCCGTCCATCATAAGAACCAGCGCCTGCTGTTTGAATTTATTAATTATTGAGTGGTGTACTTATAAATCTTTACGCATCTATCGCCACTGCGCCCTGCCTTGATGCGATAAGATTGTGGACAAGCTCTGAAAGCGAGTTCAGTATGCCCTGTGCTTCCCCCATCTTAATCCTTATCTCCGATGGCTCGAGTATCTCAACGCTTGAAGGGGCGTAGTTGAGTATCAGGTAAACAAGTGTCTCGAACTTCCTGGCTGCGAATTCGACCTCCACAACCATTGAGTAAGCGCTCTTGTTCCTGTCGAACGGGTGAGGCACTTCCTCAGCCTTTTTGAAGTCTTCCTTGTATACCAATGCATCGCCTTCTTTCTTCATCTGTTCCATGTGCTTCTTCAGGCTTGTTTCAGCTGCGTCCTTTGTCACGGCCAGTACTTCTATGGCTGCCCATGCCTTTATCCATCCTTCCTTCAGCCTCTTCTTCGCAGTCTCCTGCACATCTTCAGCCATAACCATTAAAAGCGCACCGTATTTAAAAGTCTTGCATGAAAGCAGAATCACTTCATGTAGCAGAGATTCTCAAATTCGAGGTATCTTCTCTTTGTTGCTACATCAAGCGGTAAATTTGATATTTTTGCTATTCTGTAATTTCTTTCTCTTAGGAATTCAGGGTCATCTGCAAAATGCTCATCGCCGTAGGAATCTTCAGGCCTGATACCCAATGCAAACTCCGATGCCCATAACTCAAAGAGCTGTTCGTCTGTCGGCATAAGCTTTATTTGGCGGCAATATTTTTATTTTCCATCGTCTCAGAAATCGTACAAAAAGCAATCACGGCTTTCCGGAGAGTTTTCATGCAGTTTTCGCGACTTCTCACTCCTGTAAATGCTTATTTTCAGCAGGGCGATTTCGTCCGCTAAGTGTTCGTCTCCAATGTAGTCCTCGGGGGTGAACCCCTGAACGGAATCCGATAACTGTAAACCGTTAATATGTTTTCCTCTGGACATAATCAATATTTGGGAGGAACATTTTTATTTGATGCTTTGAGCCACTTCTTCCCGGCAATGGGCACCTCTTCACCGCACTTCGGGCAGGATGCACCGTCATAGGAAACACGGTATCCGGCTCTGTCTATGACAGGTTCGCCGCACGAAGAGCAGAATGTGGACTCTTTCTTAGACCTCACATTTCCGAGATAAACCCATTTCATGCCTTCCTTCTTCGCGATTTCATAGCATCTTTCAAGCGTCTTCAGGGGGGTTGACGGCGCATCAGCAAGCCTGTGCGCCGGGTGGAAGGCTGAGAAGTGCATAGGCACATCGGGGCCGAGATTGTCGTGCACCCATTTCATCACACCTTTAATCTGAGAAGGCTTGTCGTTGTAGCCCGGTATCACCAGCGTAGTGACCTCGGTCCAGACCTTATGATTTTTGTATTCAAGCAGCGCATCGTAAACCGGCTGTATTCCCGGAGCAGCGCATACTTTCCTGTAGAATTTGTCATCGCCTTTTATGTCCACGTTGACCGCGTGCATGTGTCTTGACGCCTGCTTTATCGCGTCAGGAGAAGTGTATCCGTTGCTTACCCAGACATTGTACAGACCAGCTTTGTCTGCAAGCTTCATGGTGTCGTAAGCGTATTCATAGAAAACCGTTGGCTCTGTGTACGTGTATGCGATTCCGCTGACGCCGCAGGCTTCAGCCATCTCCACAACCTCTTTTGGTGATACTTCATCCCCTGAAATATCCTGCGGCTGGGAAATCTCCCAGTTCTGGCAGTGAAGGCAGCGGAAGTTGCATCCCATTGTCGCAATGGAAAGGCACTGGGTTCCGGGGGCGAAGTGGAACAGCGGTTTCTTCTCTATGGGGTCAGTTGCCACTGAGCACGGCTTTCCGTAAACCACTGACATGAGCTTTCCGTTGAAGCTTTTCCTTACACCGCAGAACCCGGAAGAGAATTCAGGTATGTTTTTGCAGTATCGCGCGCAAAGGTCGCAGCTGACTTTGCCTTTTCCTGCCTTCCTGTAGAATGAGGCTTCCTTCATAC
>CAZXIU010000058.1:0-4778 GCA_964640865.1 uncultured archaeon
CACCCTTGCCAATGCTGTTTCAAAAGTCTCCGGTCTCGGCAACAAGAATGTCATAGACCTCACAGAGGCTGAGATAAAGAAGATAGAGGACATAATGTCAAACCCCGGAAACTACGGCATACCGGAATGGATATTCAACAGAAGGTCAGACCCTGAAACCGGCGAGAGCAGGCACAATATCTCAGCGCAGCTTGAGCTCAGGCACAAGATGGACATAAACGAGCTTAAGAAGAGGAAGAACTACAGGGGTGTCAGGCACATACAGAAGCTTCCCGTGAGGGGACAGAGGACAAGGAGTTCATTCAGGAAGTCCGGCAAGGCAGTTGGTGTCAGCAGGACCAAGAACAAGGCTCCGGCAGGGAAGTCCTCAGGGAAGAAGTGATTATTATGAGAAGATTAAGCAAGAGATTCAAGAAGCCAAGGATGTCATGGAACTCTGATGAGATAAAGGAACGAAGGAATACCATGAACAGCTATGGACTGAGGAGAAGGAAGGAACTGCTCATAGCACAGGAAATCCTGAGGAACTACAGGAGAAGGGCAAGGGATCTCATAGCTGAAAAGGATGAGAGCAAGGTCAAGGCTCTTGTGGACAAGCTCGTGAAGCTCGGGCTTCTGAAAGATGGAAGCGGACTTGATGATGTTCTTGCACTTTCAATAGACAACGTCCTTGACAGGAGGCTCCAGACAGTCGTCTGGAAGAAGGGTTACGCCAAGACAGCCCTCCACTCAAGGCAGTTCATAACACACGGTCATGTTTCAATTGACGGGAAGAGGGCCAAATCCCCTGCTTACATAGTTCCTGTTGATGAAGAGGGCAAGATTTCAGTCAACGAGATAATTCTGAAGAAGGGTGAGATGAATGGCTAAGGAAGACAGATGGGGCATTGCCCACATATACTCCAGCGAGAACAACACCATAATTCATATTACTGACATGAGCGGCTCAGAGACAATTTCAAGGGTTTCAGGCGGCATGGCAACAGACAGGGACAAGGACAAGGGAAAGGCTTTCCCGGCCATGATAGCTGCAAGAAGAGCTGCTGATGAGGCCCGTGAAAAGGGCATAACGGGAATACACCTGAGGATAAGGGCACCGGGCGGACACAAGAAGAAGATACCGGGCGAGGGCGCCCAGCCTGCGATAAGAGGGCTTGTCAGGGCAGGACTCAGGATAGGGAAGATACAGGACTCGACACCGATACCGCACGACACAACAAGGAAGGCAGGCGGCAGGCGCGGACGCAGGATGTGAGCCCTTTTCGGAAAAGCGCTCGCGGAAAACTCATGAAATTGATGGTGATATAATATGGCAAAGGGACACAAACCGGTTGCAGGAAGCAGGGCATTCTGGCCTCGAAAGAGAGCCAGGAAGATATACCCGGTCATCGGCGCAGTTGCAGATGTCAAGGACAAGGTCATGCCTCTCGCATTCGCAGGATACAAGGCAGGCATGACCCAGGTGAGCTTCACTGACAACATGAAGGGCTCTGTAACAAACGGTCAGGAGATAGTCGAGGCTGCAACAGTCATAGAATGCCCTCCTCTGGTTGTCGTTGGAATCAAGATGTACAGGGAAGACAACAGGAAGCTTGTCAGCGAAGGAACCGTATGGTCAGAGAACATTGCCAAGGACCTTGAAAGGAAGCTTGATATTCCAAAGAAGCCTCACATGAAGAAGGAAATGGTCGGGAAGAAGCTTGACCAGCTCAGGGAAGTGAGGATTATTGTAAGCACGAAGCCAAGGGAAACAGGCTTTGTCAAGAAGACGCCTGAGGTATTCGAGATACCTGTGTCAGGCGATGTCGAGAAGCAGTGGGCATATGCGCTCGAGAAGCTCGGCAAGGAAATACGATTTTCAGATGTTTTCTCAGCAGGCGAGCTTGTTGACACCAAATCCGTTACAAAGGGCAAAGGTTTTTCAGGCGTTGTCAAGAGGTTCGGCGTCAAGATACGAGGAAGGAAGTCCGGCGGAAAGAGAAGGCACATAGGTAACATAGGCTCTGTAGGACACGGAAGGGTTCTTCCGGGTGCTGTCGCAATGGCAGGCCAGCTCGGCTTCCAGACAAGGACCGAGTACAACAAGAAAGTGCTGAAGATAGCCGAGGACGGATTCAGGCCGAAGGGTGGGCTGCTCAATTACGGAAACGTAAAGAAGGACTATGCAATCATAGAAGGCTCAGTCCCCGGTCCAAAGAAAAGGCTCATAATGATGAGGCGCGGAGTCAGGTGGGACGGAACCATACATCCTGTTGAGCTGAGCCACGTATCTCTCGAGAGCCAGCAGTGAATCATCCTCTGCTGTATAGAAAACAATTTATTTCATGATGTCTTTCTTATAGACTAATGAGACATTTGCTGAAGGATTCTGACCTGACTGCGGCTGAGACAAGGGAAATACTCAATCTCGCGCTGGACATAAAGAAGAGCCCTGAGAAGTACAGGGAAGCGCTCAAAGACAAAACACTCATCATGTACTTCGAGAAGAGTTCCACCAGGACAAGGCTGAGCTTCGAGGCAGGCATGACGCAGCTTGGCGGGCATGCGATTTTCCTGGACAAGAAGACCACGCAGGTTTCCATTTCAGAGCTCCGGGACGAGATACGGGCAATAGAGAGATTCGCGGACATCATAATGGCAAGGCTGATGAAGCACGAGACCCTCAGGGAGATGGCCGATATGATAAAGACACCTCTGATAAACGGATGCTGCGAGCGCTACCATCCGTGCCAGGCAATAGGTGATGTCCTCACGATGATAGAGAACGGCGGCGACCTGAAGGGAAAGAAAATCGTGTGGCTGGGAATAGCGAACAACGTAAGCAACAGCCTCGTTCAGGTATGCACAAAGCTGGGCGCAAAGGTCACTCTCTGCATTCCTGAAAAAGACCCCGATGCAGTTGACAATGCAATGGAGGAAGAGGCAAAGAAGACAGGACTCTATGAGGAGACAACAGACCTTTCATGCCTGAAGGATGCTGATTTCGTGCATACGGATACATGGATAAACATGGAGTTCATAAACGACCCAAAGTTCTCCGGAGAGAAGGAGAGGCGCATAAAGGCGTTCATGCCGTACCAGCTGAACAAGGCTCTTCTTGACAGGTACGGAAGCAAGGCGAAGATAATGCACTGCATGCCATGCCACGTGGGCTACGAAATAAGCCGTGATGCCATAGACCACAAGGATTCGCTCATCTTCGACCAGGCTGAGAACAGGATGCATGCGCAGAAGGCAATAATGCTCTGGCTACTCAAAAACAAGAACTAGGAACAAGAACTGATTCTACTCGTGCTCATATGAGAACAGGTCTATGATGAATATCGCGAACGGGAAGAATGCTGCCAAAAGAACAAATGCTAACAGCGCTATCAAAATGTTCGCCGTGGGTATGCTTGACCCCACGAGGAATACTATCGCGACGTAAATCATGATACTGAATGCAAACAATAATGTCGCCCACGGATTTGCTAGGAAGCTCAGCATGCCTTTCAGCATCAGTATTACTGAAATTATTATTATGATTCCGACCATGAGAAGCATTACCTGTCCGCTTACCCCCGAAACAAAGAAAAATGTTGCAAGTAAGAGGGAAAGGAAAACTACTATGATAGTAGGATTAAATGCAAGTGTGGAACTCCACGCAGCGCCGCCGATGAATATTTCTTTTGCCCCTGCCAAAAACATGAAGAGGCCAAATACGATTATTAATAATCCGGCTGTGCTTGTCGGTATAAGCTCGACAAATGGATAACCTCTAAGTGCCGCGAAGATTATCCATATCAGCGAAAGGAACACGAGTATCACAAGCGCCACAACGACATAGCCCCACTTGCTTCCGTGGAACGTCTCGTCCCTAGTCTTCCAGGTTGCGCCTGTCATAGTAGATAATTTGTTGGTTAAGAATAAAAAGCTCCGGAAAGCAGGAAAACGAAAAAGCTTTTAAATATGCAAGCCAGCATATAATTTCAAGTGATTAGGATGAAGGCACCGGTATACGACATCAAAGGACTTTCTAAGGGAGATACCACTCTAGGCAAAGCTTTCTCCAAAGCTGTGAGAAAAGACCTCATAAAGAGGGCAGTCCTTGCCGAGCAGTCAGTCGAGAGGCAGCCATATGGTTCAGACCCGCTTGCGGGACAGAGGACTTCTGCCAAGTATGTCGGAAGACGAGGCATCAGGGGAAGCATGATGAACCGTGAGATGTCAAGGATGAAGAGGATAACAGGCAGCGGATATCTCCGGTGGAAGGCCAGGGCAATACCCGGTGTTGTCAAGGGCAGGAAAGCACACCCCCCTAAGGCTGAGAAGAACTGGATAATGAAGATAAACAAGAAGGAAAGGCTTCTTGCGCTGCTTTCAGCTGTTTCTTCTACAACCGACAGGAAGCTCGTGGAAGGAAGGGGCCATAAGATTGAGGGTGTGAAGCACATACCTCTCGTGGTTGAGGACAAGCTTCAGGAAGTCAGGAAGAACAAGGATGTTTACGAACTGCTCATGGCACTTGGCCTTGAGAATGAGCTTAAGAGATGCTCTGTCAGCAAAATCAGGGCTGGAATCGGAAAGCTCAGGGGAAGAAGGAAGATAATGAGGAAGGGCCCGTTAATAGTTGTTTCTGAAGACAGGGGCATCTCGAAGGCCGCAGGCAACATACCGGGAGTCGATGTGATAACAGCATCCGCGCTCACTGTCAGCATGCTCGCGCCGGGAACTGATTCCGGAAGGCTTACAATCTGGACGAAATCAGCTGCAGAGGCAGTTGACAAGCTTGCCGCTTA
>CAZXIU010000059.1:0-4718 GCA_964640865.1 uncultured archaeon
TGTCATCATTAGAAACAGGTGAATTCGATAAATTAGTCAATGATTACTTAGGCACAGTCAATACATCAAAACTCTACGCGGATTTCTGCGACTGGTTCACTGAACTCGGTTACAAGGACAGTGAAGTCTTTGCATACAGCATCGGGAAGACTGCTAACATGGCGCTTAACCTTAGAAATGATTATGACATATGCATAGGAATCGCAAAGGGCGGCCTTTTCTCAACGTATGTGTTCAGTAAGCTTGGCATGGATACGAAACTTGCAGAAGCTCATGCCGGCACTGGAAAATCGACATTCGAATGGATAGACGCTGTTTCACCTGACGAACTGGAAGGCAGAAGTGTTCTCGTACTTGAATGCGATGCCATTTCAGGGGGAACATCAAGGAAAGTCCTTGAAGTGCTCAGGAAATATAAGCCGAGAGAGATAGACATATCATTCAATGTAGAGCCCGAAGGCGGAAAATACGGATACGGAACTGTCATCTCAAATGTTCCGGACGGATACGGTAAAATTCATTTTCCATCGGGTTTCAGCTATGAGAACTTCGGCCATGCAATCAGCGCAATCACAGATGATATGATTACTTCTTTATGACCTTCTGCCCACCCATATACGGCACGAGAACATCGGGAATCTTTATGGATCCGTCTTCCTGCTGGTAGTTCTCCATGATTGCTATGAGAGCGCGCTCTGTCGGGACAAGCGTGCTGTTGAGAGTATGCAGATACTGTGTGGGGTCGCTGGTCTTCTCGCGGAACCTTATGCCGGAGCGTCTTGCCTGGTATTCGGTACAGTTAGAGCATGACCCAAGCTCCCTGTATTGCTTCTGCCCGGGAAGCCAACCCTCAAGGTCGTATTTCTTGGCAGCTATGGAGCCGAGGTCGCCTGTGCATACGTTGACAACCCTGAAAGGAATCTTGAGTTCCCTGAAGAAATCCTCAAGATTCCCTATGAGCTCCTCGTGCATCTTCCATGAGTCCTCGGGCTTGCAGAATATGAACATCTCGACCTTCTCGAACTGGTGGACCCTGAAGATGCCTTTCGTGTCGCGGCCGTGCGAGCCTGCTTCTTTCCTGAAGCACGGTGATATGCCTGCATACCTTATCGGAAGCCCGCCCTCGATTATCTCCCCCATGTGGAACGCGAGCATGGGATGCTCGGATGTCGCTATGAGATGGAGGTCCTCGCCTTCTATCTTGTATATGACATCACCGAAGTCCGATAATGAGACCGCTCCCTCGAGAGCGTTTCTGTTAAGCATGTACGGAGGCTGCATAAGGCTGTAGCCCCTTTTCGATACGAAGTCTAGCGCGAACTGTATAAGGGCGTAGTTAAGGCGCACGAGGTCCTTCTTGAGGTAGTAGAATCTTGAGCCTGCGACTTCCGATGCCTTCTCGGTGTCAGCGAGATCCAGCAAATCTGTCAGTTCTATGTGGTCCCTGACACCGAACTTGAATTTGTGGGGAGCTCCCCATGTCTTCACGACCTTGTTGTCCTTATCGCTTGCTCCAACAGGAACGGTTTCATGGATTATGTTCGGAAGCCTCATCATGTACCAGTCTATTTTCTCTTTCAGCCCGGCTGTCTTCTTCTCGGAAAGCTCTATCTTCTTCGGTATGTCCTTGATTTCCTTGAGAAGCTTCGATGCGTCCTTTCCTTCCTTCTTCAGACGCCCGACTTCCTGGCTGGCCTCGTTCCTTCTCTTCCTGAGGTTCTGGACTTCGTAAAGAAGCTTTCCGTATTCCTTGTACTTCTTTATGGCGTCGTCAACCCATTTGGACTTCTCCGTATCTTTCCTCTTCTTCAGGTCTTTCCTGACAACACCGGGATTCTGCGAGACGAACTTTATGTCGAGCATATCAAACACTTCCGATTAGGATATAAAAATCAGCCGGGAAGAAGGGACGCGAACATCATATTTATCATGAATGTCGCACCAAAGAATATCAGCAATGCTATTACTGAGAGTATTGGTGCGTATTTTATCCCGTCCTTCTCCTTTCCGGAGTTTATCATCCCCAGTATGAGCCCTCCGAAGACCGTGGTTATGAGTATGGCGCCAAGAGAGAACATGAAGAGGAATTCAGGTGAGACCTGGCCTCCGCTCATCTGTATGAAAGATACCTTGGAAGAGACCTGCTCGGACATGGACATGTCAGGCGTGAGCTGGGACATTGTGGTGGTGAGATATCCGGAAAGTGCATAGAGTCCCGGAGCTCCCAGGCAACCGGCGAATGCTATGAATATGGCATACATCATTATGTTGGCGCTTATCTCCTTGCTTATCGCCTGGCGCCTTCTGATGTCTATGGCAGTCTCCTCCAGCAGCGTGACTATCTGGCCTCCTCCGCGTATGCCCTCTATTATGAGCATTATGGTCCTCTCGAGGTCCTTGGACCGAATCTTCTTCGGTATCTCTCTGAGTCCGTCCTCAAGCGACGCGCCTGTCATTATCTCCTTTCCAGCCCTGCGGATTGCGATTGACAGCGGCCCGAACTCCTTTCTGGCAGAAAGTATGAGCGCCCTGCTTGGTATGTATCCTGCCCGTATGTTCGCTGAAAGGAGTAGCAGTGCATCGGGAAGTATCTCGTCAACAAATCTTGCTCTCCTGTCCACTGACAATGAAAGCATTGCATTGAACATAGCGAAAAGACCTGCAAAGATGCCGGGAATTATATACATTGAATATGACCTGAAAAACAGTCCCGCGCCAACAGCTATCATGGCACTTATGATTGCCATATTGAATATAACCTTTTTTGGAGTCTTTCCGGAACCTGAGAAAAATAGCTGTTTTTCCACCCACTCCTCGTAAGGTCTTGGTATCATGTTTATCCTCGGGAATGGGAGCGGTTTCTTTTTCTTCTTTTTCACTGGTGCTCCTTTAGAAGATTTATCAGCTTCCGCTTTTTCATTATTCTTATCTGTTGAAGCGGAAACTGCTTCAGGTTTCATGGCTGGCTGGATAATATCATTCTTTGGCTCGGTTTTCTTTTCAGGTTCCCTGAGAGTCTCTGGCTTTTTCTTCTCTTCTTTCTTTTTTCCGAAGAGATGGAAACCGCGCTTCTTCTTTTCATTCTGCTTCTTCGCAGCAGGTGCTGCCGCAGGGGATTTCTTCTCAACAGTCTTTTCCCCCTTCTTTTCATTCTTCTTTCTTCCGAATGGTCCGAATTTCATATTCCCACCGGCCTCTTAGCTTTTATCATGCCTATGAGCATGAACTGGAAGAACACGAGGAATCCCAGTATTCCAAGGAATATGTACTCCATGTTTATGCTAAGGCCAATGAATGACCCGAGAACAAGCAGGAATGTTATCCCAAGTGTAGGCATTATGACGCAGAACACCATGTAAAGCATTGCAATCGGGTTCAGCTGCGCTCCGTACTTCTTGATTGCCATGGTCTGCTCCACTGCGAGGTTATCGACAATCTCCTTTATGGTTGTGCCCACGTCAGCGCCGGATTTCAGCGCATTGACCATTTGCCACAGCACCCTTCTGAAATAAAGGGAAGGATTCTCCCTTGCAAGGTTTTCCATGGTCTCGATTTCGGATTTGCCTGTGTTTATCTCGTTCACCGCTCTCTCAAATACCTTGCTCAGCTCTCCATATCCGGCCTTGGATATGGAAACAAGGCAGTTGAACAATGGGACTCCTGAACGTATCTGTATGAGAAGATGATGAAGCGCATGGGGAAGATTCTCATTAAGGTTCTTCACTTTCTTCTTTGCCACGAGCTTCGGGTACATGCTTATGTAGAAGAAACTCGCTGAAGATATGGAGAAGCCCACAAGCAGCGAAACGCCTATGGCCTGCGGGCCGGTTATTCCGGCGGCAGCTGTTATGAACAGCATGAGTCCGCCCAGCATGATGAAATAGAAAAGTGATGAAAACAAGGCCACTGCTGTCCATTCCCTCGGCTCCATCTCCATCTGGGACTGCTCAAGGTCCCAGTCAAGACCGGGGAAGAACATTGAGAATGTATCCCCGAAGCCTATGAGAAACCTTGAGAACTTCTTCACGGTTTCAAGTGGAAATGGCACCAGCGGGACTCTCTTCATACTATATTATTGGCTAACTGAATAAATATTAAGCACGGTTAACAGAATAATGTTATGAAGAGGCTTGAGGTTTTCGGTTCCATTCTCGTGATTTTCGGCTCCGGAGTCCTTGCGGGCTACGGAATGTACGCATTCATACAGTCTTACGAGATACCGCTGCTGATAAGATTTGGGTCAGTCGTGTTCTTCATCGGCATGCTGATAATACTTCTCTCGCTGTTAAAAGAGAGGATACTTGAAAAGAAGGAGGGGATATTATGATAATAGCTACAACAGAAACCATAGAAGGCAGGAAAATCGTGAAGACGCTCGGGCTTGTCAAAGGGAATACAATAAGGGCGAAGCATCTCGGAAAGGACATCATAGCGGGGCTGAGGAACATAGTAGGCGGCGAGATAAAGGAATACACAGAGATGCTGAATGATGCGAGAATGCAATCTGTCCAGAGGATGGAGAATGAAGCAAAAAGCCTTGGTGCAGATGCCATAGTCAGCGTCAGATTCACGACATCAACTGTCACAAGCGGCGCTGCAGAGCTTCTCGCTTACGGGACAGCTGTAAAGCTCAGAAAATAGTTTTCCGCGAGCGCTTTTTCTATGTTCGTTTTTCCGCGAGCGCTTTTTCTAAAAGGGCTCTATGCGGGGGGCAGGAT
>CAZXIU010000060.1:0-4186 GCA_964640865.1 uncultured archaeon
TCGAAAGGCCGGTATCCTTGGCCGGACTAGACGACAGGGGCCTAGTAACTATAATTCTATAATGGATGTATTTAAAAACGGTTCCGTCCTTGATGAATTTATTAAGTATGTAAGATTGATGAATGATTAAAAAGCTTTTTCCCCATGAATCGTCATGAAAAATAGTCTTTTAGGCTTGCTTGCAATCCCATTTTTTTACCTTTTGGGAACTGGTAAGTTGGACGCCCAGGACACCCAGTATAGGGAAATCGAGGGGCTGACGGGAAGCGGGAAGCTAATGAAGGACATCATTAATTTTGACAGGGATTTTTTCGTCGGCATGTGCGTGGAAGAGAATTTCGAGAAGAAGAGGATTTACCAGAACTTCCAGGCCGACATCACGGAATCCGCACCGAACCAGTTAGTGAAAATGACAGTGGGGGCAAAGCCGGTCAACACGAAAAGCATCTCGGGCGGCTTGCATGGCACGGTGGTAATCTATCCGAAATACGCCTCATCCAGCAATCAGGACATATTATACACATGGCCGATGAATTTCTATTCAGACCCCTCCAACGTGAAGACGAAGCCGGAACTCTGCGCGGGGGCAAGGATTGGCTATAATGCGGGAAGGTTCAGGGGGAATTTCGAGGCGGATTTTCCCGTCGGCAACCTTGACGAGCCCATTTTCTTCACGGACCACAGGGTCAGGACGGAGCTGGCCGACTTCGGGATTTCCGCAAGGGGACGCAACATAGCTGAAGGATACGCGGGGCTTTACGCCGAAGGCCGTCTTTTCGATGGTATCAACCCATTTGCGAGGTATGCGGTAAGGGGTTTGCCAGAATATCCCGGAGGATACAGGGAATCCTTCGAGATAGGGCTAGTTATTGGGAGGAACAGGTAGCTACGAAGATTCGCTCTCACACTGAGTCGCTGTAAGCAGTTCCGTGAGGTTTAGCGCATCGCTGTCTGATGAGTCTATCCCGAACCATTCGGGCATGTTGTTGACCTGGTAGCAGTCTCCATTGCCTGAAAAATACCTGTATGCGACCCTTGAATAGTCGTCAACAGGGAATGCCTGCTCCTCGAGTTCAGGAACGTAGATGAATGTGAACAGGCCGTCAGGCGACGTGTCATTTCCTCCTTCCAGCCTCTGGAGGAAATCCGGACCCGTGCCCCGGTAGTAATAGCGCTCGGCTATGTTGGTCTCTATGGGAATCGACCATGCTGTCTGCGTGGAATCATCTATGTAAATCTCAGCCGCTCCTGCTGCGAGTGCATTCTGGACAAGCGCAACTGCGCTGCTGTTGCCTGTCACCGAGCACGCCACCTGCGATGTGAGGTTGTCATTGTCCGCGAGTATTATACCAAGGTGCCTTGCGTAGATGACTCCGGTTATGTTCTCAGCCACCAGTATCTTCGTGTTGTCGACCTCTGACTTGTTGAATGTCACCTCTCCTGAACATGAGCCGCCTGAGTAAGAGCCGCCTGTGACGACGTTCATGGCCACGTGGGACGGTTCAGGCATCCTTATGATCCTTCTTACGAATCCCTGTGTGTTGAGAAGGAACATCGGGTCTTCAAGCCCGTTGACTGTTATGGACACGTACTTCCTTTCATTGGTTTTCTCTATCCTCACCCTCTCGAGCTTGTCTGTCACGGATATGTTGATGTCTACCCCTACCCTTATCGAGAACCCGTCGTTGTTCTCAACCGAGATGTTTCCGTATTCGAGCTCAAGGTTAAAGCTTGTGGTCTTTGATGAAATCCTCTCGCTCCAGTCGGGTATGGTGTTGTCTATCATGAGGAAGGCCTCTGTGTTGTTTATGGTGCCAGTCAGCATGAGCGTCGTTAAGTTCTCAACTGCGTTCTCCAGTGGTTTGCCCGAATTCAGGACTTCATTCGTGGCTGCAAGCAGGGCCCTTCTTCCGGCTATCTGTACGGCCTTCTCCGTGTCCAGCTCTACTGAGCTCACGAGCTGGCTTATCTGGTCTGATATCACCCTGTCCGAAACCATGTCCCCCAGACTGTCGGTGTACGAGAGGTAGTTGATGGTGAACATGAATATGGGGACTGCAACCAGTATTGATATAAGCGAGTAGAATTGCCCTTTCATGGGTATATCACCTGTATGTAGTTCACAAGCTCGCCCTCGCACCACCTGACGGAAATGCCGTTTATGGGGAACAGGTCGAGGTCTATTGTGCATGTCATGTTCATGCCTATGACCTGCTCGGGTATCTCCGGAGGCAGGTTCACCGCATTCAGTAGCTTATGGAAAATGACGCACCGCGGCTGCAGCTTCTGTGTGGCTGTGTATTCAACAGGCCTCTCATCGACATCTATGTAAAGCGTCCAGTATGTCAGCCCTCCTGCTGTATGGTCAAGCTCCTGGTCCAGCGTTATCTCCGCATTCATGCAGTTCTTTATGTATGTGGACGCCTCTTCCTTGCAGTCGTCCGCATCCAGAGAGCAGTATGCCTGGAAGACTGTCTCCCCGTCTGAAACTGTTGTCGATGTATCGCTCGAACCGGGTGCGAGGAATCCGGCAAGCGAGTTGTCGCATACAATCTGGCCTGTTTCCTCAAGCACTTCCTCATCGATTTCGCATTCTATCTCACGGCCTGTGAGGTTGTACGGCGCGAGCCCTGAGGAGTCGTCTATGATTTCCTCCTTTGTGATGCACTTGCCGTTCTCCATGTATGTCGTGACCTTTATGATTATGCGGTTCGTCTCATTGCCTATGACGAGTATGGATTCAGTAGGGGGGTCGCAGTTCATTCTCATCTTACGCACCTCTTCCAGGCAGTCAGCATCACCCGGCAGGCATTCGGTCTTCACTGACATCACTGATATGTATGCCTCATTGAGCGGCATCACGAATATGTGGAATGCGATAGCAGCCACTGCAATCGCTACCAGCACAGCCAATGCTTCCAGCTTGTCCATCTTTATCATTCACCTTATTCCATTAAAAATCAGGACCATACCCTTATCTCCATGACCGATGGCCCCCACAGCGAGGGAAGCTCTGAAACATACTGGTATGGCGTTTCTATCTCAAGCGCTGTTATGTCAAAGTCCGAGAGCTTCGCCTGCAGCCTGCTGACTGCATCGTCAGTCGCGTTCTCAAGTGTTGAGTGCACCTCGCCGTAACCCACGAGCCCTTCGACAGAGACATAGTATATGACCCTGTCGTATGGTGAGCCGCCCATCGGGTACTCATCTGTCAGGGCGGTGTCTATTGACACTGTGTTGTTCTCCCCCATGACAAGCAGGTTTACCGGAATGTTCACATCGAACGGGTCTCCGATGTCTGTGTATTCCGAACCGTATCCGGATATGTTGTATACGCTGACTTTCGGACCTCCGGTTGCGCTGGAGTTGACAGCCACGTAACTTGTCCAGTATTCGGATGAATAGGATGTCGCATGAGCTCCGAGTATTCTTGAGCCTGAAGGTATGTAGAATGTTCCTTCTTTAGGCGACTCAACACTTCCGCCAAACCGTCCGGAGTCCAGTGCAATTGACACCTCGCCGTATCCGATTACATTGAATGGCGTGTAGTTGAAGAGTATGTACGAATCAGGATAGATTATGTTCATGAGGGAGACATCCCCGGATATGTTCACTGTCTGCGCCTCAAAGCTGGCCTCTCCCATGTTCTGCGCTATGTTCTTGTATACCTCCATCAGGTCTTCCGCGTTGTTGCTCTTGAAGGATCTTGTGCAGTTGTCTTCCTCTTCACCCGGTATCCAGTCATTTGCAGAGCAGTTCCAGCAGGCTATCTTCTGCATGACTATCTCATCCGCCCCTGTTCCGAATGCAACTGAATAAACCTCTATGCCGTTGTCGCGGGCGTTGCATGATGCGTTTATTGCCCATTCCTCGTCTATAAGGTCGGCTGTTGTCATTCCCTGTCCAGTGTAGTCATGGAAGCTTTCGCAGTACATTGTCGCCTCGCCGTCGCTCATCACAAGCATGGCGCTGTACCTCTCCATGGTGAAGTTGAGCATGACATTGTCGAACGCCACGAAAGTTGTTCCCCCGCCGTCAGTAACCGAAGCGCCGCATCTGAGAGTATACGTGAATGACGGGCTGTTTATGTAATCCGTTATGTTTATCTCAACCTTCTCAGGGCCAACCGGGTTGTCTGCGGATGACCACGAATCAGACCATATCACAGCCTCTGTTGCGTTGTTGT
>CAZXIU010000060.1:4196-4414 GCA_964640865.1 uncultured archaeon
TCAACAGGCTCAGGATAGGTGAGGTTGCAGAAGGCATCCGCTGTCCCGTCGAACGCTGAATCGGAAGTGCTGTGGTAAAGCGTCACTAAGCCGTTCAGGAGCGTGCCTGTGGGTATGGTGAAATTCTGGTATATGCTTCCTGATAGGCCATAGTCGCTGCTGACATACCAGTAGTCATAGAATCCAATGCCGATGTCACCCATGGTCACCGTGGTCAC
>CAZXIU010000061.1:0-4407 GCA_964640865.1 uncultured archaeon
GTCATTACAGCACCTTTCTATAAAGATATAACGCCATTATAATTTATATGGTTCTGAAAGTTCCTGAGAATGAAAAACTAGTCAGGCTGCTGCTCTTCGTGGTAAGGCTCATCCTGCTTTCAGTTCCGCTTTACCTCGTGATTGTGCTTGGCATAAGCATGCTCCCTCTCCAGCAGGCAGTCGCAGCCCATTCCGAATGGCTCATATCAGCTTCCGGATTCGATGTCAGCAGCATGGGGCTCGTGCTCGTATGCGGTCCGGGAGAACCGTTCACCTTCTACATCGGAGAGGACTGCACAGGCTGGAAATCCATGATGCTGCTGTTCGCACTCATGTTCGCGACCATGGAAGCAGGCTACATGAGGAAGCTGCTCGGCCTTGCTGTGGGAATCCCGCTCATATATGCTGCCAACCTCCTGAGGATTCTTGCGGTTGTATTCACAGAGTCATTGTATGGCTACGACACGGCAATGTTCGTCCACGACTGGCTGTGGCAACTGGGTTTGCTTGCAGTTGTGCTGGTTATATGGCTGTGCTGGCTGAAATGGGACAGACTGTCAGCAAAGCTGAAAAAGCATATAATCGCGCTAAGAGAAAAATAAAGTATGCGCATCGACTGGATAATCGCCATATTCATGTTTCTCATGTTCTCGACATGGGCCTTTGCATATTACGGCATGATTAACAGCGGAGCTGTAACAGAAAAGGGTGAATACGCCATCAGGGCAGGGGAGAATGTGGTGTCATACCTTTCAGCTGATTTCATCTCCAATGCAGCCTATCTGGACGCGCCTTCTGATGCAGACGACGCAGTGATGTGGGCTTACATGAACTGGACCGGCGATACCGAGGATTCCACAAGGGTTGTGCTCTCAAGATACTCAGAGACTTCTGCGCCATGCATGATATCAGGAGACAGGCTGTACTGGACCGGAGACATCAAAACAGGCGGCAACTTCTTTTTCATAGAGTCACTGGACTACGGCATGCCTGTGCAGTGCGGCGCGTCACTGGCTGAGACAGACGAGAACCAGACAAAATTATGGCCTACGGAGATAATTGAATTTTTCTCAGACTCAAAGAACCTTGATTTGTGCCAGAGCATCAACAGCAGCTACCAGTCTGTGAAGGATTCCATAGGGCTGAATATGGACTTCAATGTCCTTGTAGACAACGGCACGGAAATGACATGCGGCCTACCGGTCCCGATAACAGGCAGGGATGTCTTCGCATTCCGGAAGTCCGGAAGGCTATGGGAAGGCGGGACTGTAAACATAACAGTGAGGTTGTGGTAATGAAAGGGCAATGGAAGACAGTCGAGTCAATGCTTGCAGGGGTGGTCATACTGCTCTTCCTGGCAGTCATATCAACAACATACATGGAAAAACCTGCTGACTTCTCGGACAATGGACAGAAAGCGCTCAATGACATCTACATGAAAGGGATGCTGAGGGAGTTTGCCGCGCAGGGTGACACCATGTCAATAGATGATGCCATAGAGGAAACCGGATATCTATCAGGACTGGACCATGCTGTTTCCATATGCGATTATTCGGGTTCATGCACAGGAAGCGTGCCTGAAAGCAGCGATGTGTGGACATCAAGGATAATTCTTTCAGGTGACGATACTTACCAGCCGATGGAGGTTATTCTATATGTATTCAGGTAAAAAGGGCCAGTTCTTCCTTGTCGGCGCACTTGCCATATGCATGCTGCTGTTCTTCGGTCTCACGCCTGCGGTAAGGCTCGTATCGACCTCATCAGCTGGAATAGAGAATATCGCTAAAAACCTTGAGATGGAAATTCCCCATGCAGCATCTGTCGGCGTCAATGCTTCCAATGCAGCAGGCGTGCTTACAAATTTCACGGTTTATGCACTCAGCGCAGCATCGGATTCAGGTGCTGAGCTTGATTGCCTGTGGGTGCTGTTCGAGCCCATGGCAGGAAGCATGAATGTGACTGCAGGCAATTTCATGGACAGCCCGGTGACACTGGAAATAAACATATCCGGAACTTACAAGACTCTTTATGCGAATGCAGGCACACAGAACTCGACAACCTTCAGCACACCTGATTATACATTCTTGCTTGAGATGGAAGTTGACGGGAAAACATTCAGCGCGGACATCCTGACAAACAAGACATCAGTGTACTCTCTCATATCTGTGAGCAGCGGGGACAATTCAGCCAGGAAAGAGATATTAGCCTGAAGGAACAAATGATGATTATGAAAGGTTTAGCAATCACCACAGAAGTGATATTCCTCGCAATCACAGTGACACTCGTATTCCTTGTCTACAGCATGGCAACCCCTGTTATAAAGTCCATGCAGGACGCCTCGGTGTTCGAGCAGACCAAGTCCATGATGCTGGACCTTGACGAGAAGATACAGGAAGTCGCATCAGAAGGCAAGGGCAGCAAGAGAACTGTCTACATAAACCTCGGCGGCGGCGAACTCCTGCTTGACAGTGACACTGACAGCATAAAATGGACAATGGAAACCAGCAGCATGATAGTCTCTCCGAGAAGCTATCAGAGGATAGGCAACCTCATAGTGGGCGCCAACCTTGACACAAGCGCGTATACCAACAGCACCCAGGGAGCCCACATACTCGAGAATCAGCATCTCGTGGTGTACCTGAAGAGCGTGGGAAATTCTTCCTCACCTGAGGCCTATAGCACAAGCGACCTTCTAATGAAGGTATACAACAAGGACCTTGACGCATGGATGGACCTCGAAAGGCTTGAGATATCAATAGACGGAAGCCCTGACTCGATGTACGGCACAGGTTACACAGAGCTTGCTGATGAAGGCTACAACCTTCCAATGGGAAGGGTCAATGCCTACATAAACACATCATATGTCTACCTCAACAACTACAGCATCGCATTCACGCTCGAATCCGGTGCTGATTTCATAACAATAGAGGCTGAAGAATTTTAAGGACAGGAAAGCAATTATATTCATGAAAGGTCTCTCTCCTCTTGTTTCAGTTGTAATCCTGATTGTCATATCCATATCAATAGCATCGATGATGGCTCCGTGGATGTACGAGCTTACATTCACGCTGTCCAATCAGACCGGCAGCAATGCACAGCAGCAGATGAAATGCCGGTCAGCGGGGCTTGATTTCGACAGCAACTACGGTTACTACGGTGTTGTGTCCAACTTCAGCTACAACGTCTCTAACAATGAAACAGACCTCATAAGGGTGAAGATAGTGAACACCGGAAACATAGACCTTTACAGCTTCACGTTTGAGGTGGCAGTTGAGAATGCATCAGTGGAAAACATATACCATTACATGCTGACAGACAGCACCGACATAGACGCGTCAGACCCCCTGAGACCGGGGATGTCAGCCTTCATAGAGGCCAATGTCACAGAAGACTTCAATGCGTCAACAGCCAGCCTGAATGATTTGAAGATTATCAGCTCGGTCTGCCCGGAAGTGGCGCCAAGCATTGAATTGTAAGATTTATAGCAGAAAAGCATAATATAAGTGATAAAATGGAAGAGGAAAACCAGAATACAGAGAGCGAAATTCTGAAATCCATAAACGATAAGCTGGCTGAGCTCGAGGATCTCCAGCTGGTGAACAAGCTGGACATAATCAATGTCAAGAACGAGCTGGACAGGGCTAGCCTTTCCGATGGCAATTCAGCTGTCACATCCGACCAGATGTCTGAGATAAGGAAGCTTGTTGATAAGGCTGACAGCATAAAGAAGGCTGAAAAGCTTGTTTCAGAACTTGAGGAACTCAGGGATGATATTAACAGAAGGCCCGCCAAGGTTGCGAAAGTTCCAGGTGCGAATGTTGACCTCAGCGGGATAAACAGTGAAATGGACAGCCTCAGGGAGAGGCTCAATGAATTCGAGAAACTTCCTGCGGGGAAGAAAGTGAAAGTAACAGCTCCCGGGAGCAGCGAAATCAGGGCACTCAGGGAAAGGATTGAGAAGATTGAGACCGCAGGCCCTGCCAATGCATCTTCGGCATCAGCACCATCCGGGCTGATTAAGGAGATAGCTGAAATAAAGGAAAGGATTTCAGACATTGAAGCACCGTCCGGCAAGGCGGTACCCACCCCTAAAAGCATACTCAGCAAGCTGGAAAACATAGAAAGATTCTCAGCTCAGATGGAAAAACTGAAAGATGAGATAGGCGAGCAGAAAGGCATTCTATCGGAGATGAAATCCAGAGGCATGGAAAGTGGAACAGAAGTGGATGATGATGTTCTTGACAGGCTGAAGCTGCTTGAGGCCGCAATCGGCGGCGGGGAAGACGCAAAGCCCGTTGAAGTGCATGCAAAACCATCGAAGGACCTCCTGAAAAGGCTTGAGCGGATGGAAGGCCGTATAGAAAAGCTCAATGATTCCATAGACGGGCTTCCGCACGACTCTCCGGA
>CAZXIU010000062.1:0-4285 GCA_964640865.1 uncultured archaeon
AATACATTCAGAAGGACATTGGAAGGCATATATACATACAACATGACACTGGGACAATCATTTTCAAAAGCATATACCAATTACAAATATTACATGATGACATTGCTTGGAGACCCCACACTAAATCTTGAGCCAGACTATCTTCTGGGAGGGGTGTTGTACTAATGATTGCACTTAAAAAAATCACATTTGTATTTTTCATGCTACTCGTAATTGCGAATCCTGCTTATGCAATGCCAAGTGTTAGCATCACCGTGGAACCGGTTTTTCATGAAGGGGATACGATTGTTTTTTCCTACGAAATTGTTTCCCAGAAGGATGAATCCGTAACATATGTGGCGAATGTGGATTGCACAGGTTCTCCTGCAGTCATGATGGAAACGCATGAACTGGATTTAATGATGAATGAACCGTTTTCCGGAGAATATGTCTATGGTGTTGTTGGGAAAGATGTAAAAAGTGGAGGACGATGCATTGCTTCGGTTTCCGTAATCGAACCGGATGGGCTTGAAGTCACAGAGCCTTTTGAAGTCATCACACTACTTGATTTTTCCCTCGATGTTTCATTTTGCAAGACATCTGTATGTACGCAGGAAACAAAGGTCTTTATCCTTGGTGAAGATGTTCATATTAATTATGAGTCGGGAACTGAGAATTCAATAGTAACAGCGACGCTAACGCTGCCGGATGGTACCGCTCGACAACTTTCCCTTCCTGCGACGATAAAAGCCGATCAAGTAGGAACTTACGAGCTTTCGGCTACCGCATCAAAGGAAGGATACAGGACTGTAACTGATAGCACACAATTCGGTGTAATTGAGGCCGAAGCTGATATTCCTTATATTCTAATTGAAGATGAACCGCCACTAGCAGGTCTTGACTATACAGTTCTGATAGCTGCAATTATCGTAGTGCTAGCTGTTGTAATTACTGTATTCTTTTACAAAAAGAAGCAGAAATTTAATGAAGAATGGAAAAACGTCGGTACAGGCAAATTCAAATCACAATCTAAATAAAAACAGTGGGCCCGGCCGGATTTTCGCTTTTTCCGTGAACGCTTTTACGCGAATCGGAAAATGGTTCGAACCGGCGATATCTGCCGTGTGAGGGCAGCGTCATAGCCGCTAGACCACAGGCCCGTAGCACTATTTTCTCATCAGACTAATAAAAGATTATGCCGGGACAGAGAATCGTATGAAATTCGCGTAGCCGAAGAAAAAGAAAGCCGCTATCGTTATGGCTGTCTTGACTATCATTTTTGTGAGAGAGACACTCTCATGCTCATTGGGATGTACATAAACGTAGTAGATGCTCTTGAAGGAAATGGGTATCATCACGAGACTCGCAACCATTATGAAAATGTATGTGAGGGAAGCATCAAGAAATCTTAGTCCAAGTGTGTCAGCGAAGAAATAGTAAATCGCATTTATCATCCGCACCAAAGCAAGCATTATGATTTCAATCATATTTATCAGCCATCAGCAGGTGACATGAAAAACACCTGCCACTTTCTTTCCCTGGTCAGAGAAGGCGTTGAAGAGTTCTGTTGCTTTCAAAGTCTTTTCAGCGTAAATCTTTATTCCCTTCTGCTCGGCTATCTGGTTCACTTCGGGTGCTATTCTCAGCACACCTTCATCTCCGGTGCCTATCACTATGATTTCAGGTCCCGGCCTCATTACTGTCAGAAGCTCACCCACCTCGAATGTATGTTCCTTTGTCCTGTAGCTGAGCTTTCCGTCCCAGAATACTGTCATATCAGAATCATAAGGCTTCCCGTTTATGGTTATCTCTCCGAACTTGGTTCCGTTTATCTTTACTGGAAGAGTACTCATGAGAATTATTTGTCCGAACTCGTTAAAATGTATTAGACCGCATCAGAACGAAGAGACGTCCTCGTAGATAGGTCCCTCGGGAGTGAGCATGCTCTTCTTCAGCTTGAAGCCATCAACCTCAAAAGCCCTTGAAAAATGTTTTCCCTTGAGTTCACGCAGCTGCCTTTCCAGCAAAATGGGGTCGCTGACGAGCTTCACCCTTCCCATGGTGACATGGGGCGTGAATCTTTCCTTATGGAAACCGAGACCTTCCAATGCGTCATCTATCTTTTTGTGAAGGGATATGACATCATCTTTAGGTATTATGCCTGCCCATATGACCCTCGGACGATGCATATCCGGAAACACACCGAAGCCGCTGACGCTGCACCGGAACGGGCTGAACTCGACATTCCGCAGGGCATTGCATATTCCATCAAGCCTCCCTTCTTCCGTATCCCCGAGAAACCTGAGGGTGAGATGCATGTTCCTGATGTCGACCCACCTGATTTTCGCCGCATCAGGTTGTAGCCTGAAATCAGCAATTGCGCATCTTATCTCTTCAGGAATGTCGGCTGCTATGAAAAGCCTTGCTGTAACCATATCTCATTTTTGTTCAGCATGCTAAAATTATAAAACCTTAAACCAATCACTTTCCATGAAGCTTGCGATTCTTTTCTCGGGCGGCAAGGATTCCATTCTTGCCATGAGCAAAGCCATGAAGACGGATGAAGTGGTATGCCTCATCTCGCTCATTTCGGAGAACAAGGAAAGCTACATGTTCCACACCCCTAACATAGGGCTGACGAAGCTCCAGGCAGAATCCATAGGCCTCCCGCTGATACAAAAAGCAACGAAAGGTGTCAAGGAAGATGAGCTTGCTGACCTCAAATCGGCAATCTCCGAAGCTATCGAGAGGTACGGCATAGAGGGTGTTGTCACCGGTGCTGTTGAGTCGGTGTATCAGTCCTCACGTGTCCAGAGGATATGCAGCGAGCTCGGCCTGTGGTGCTTCAACCCTCTGTGGCTGAAAGACCAGAAATACATACTGGAAGAGCTGCTGGAAAGCAGGTTCACGGTGATGATATCAGGCGTTTTCGCATACCCGTTTGACAGGTCATGGCTGGGAAGGATAATAGACGAAAGTGCTGTCAGGGAACTTCTGGAAATGAATGAGAAATACGGTATAAGCCCGGCAGGGGAAGGCGGTGAGATAGAGACGACGGTCCTGGACGCGCCGTTCTTCGCGAAGCCTCTGGAAGTGAAGGGAAAGAAAATCCACTGGAAGGGGGATTCAGGATGGCTGGAGGTGATGTCTTGATTCTCATAGTAAACATGAACGATGAGAAGCTGGCAGAAAGTGAATTCGTATGCCCTCTCGAAACCGTGGCTGGAAAAACAGGAGAAACCAGGACCGTCCATTATGGCGATGTCCGCAAAGGTGATATAGACGGTGCCGAAAAGATAATCATCTCAGGAACACCAATGAAGGAATTCAGGTATCTCGAAGACATGGAAAAGTTCTCGTGGCTCAAAGAGACCGCGAAGCCCGTACTGGGGATATGCGCCGGGATGCAGGTAATGGGCAAAGTCTTCGGTTCGGAGGTTATCGATTCCGGGACTATAGGTTTCTCCTGGATAGCCGTGAAGAGGAAAACCCCCCTGATGAAAGGCAGGCTCAAAGTATATGAGCTCCACGGAAAAGCTGTCAGGCCCTCAGATGATTTTGAAATACTCGCAGAATCAGATGCATGCGTTCATGCCATAAAGCATAGAGAGAAGCCGTTCTACGGCATACTGTTCCATCCCGAAGCCAGGAACAGATGCGTCATAGAGAAATTCCTGAACCTCTAGCCGCTGAACAGTTAAGATAATAAAATTTACTCATCTATTTTCTAGATGATACAAGAGCTTGTGCTGACAGCATTAATGTCATTGACCCCGACTGAGAAAAAGGCGCTCGACAACTTTCAGACCAGACTGGAAAGGAATGGTTATGACATCTCCCAGTACATGGAAGACCCACGCTTTGGAATATACAGGTTCGAGAAAGGGAAGCACATCAACTATGCGGATACGACGGAATCGTGGTACATGAAAAGGGATTCCATTGAGAAATGCGCAGATTTCATCGATGAGGAGTATTACTGGCTGAGAAAAGCCGAGGATGAGTTCGGCCCCTCCCCGGAGCACATAGCATCCCAGCTCCAGCTTGAAACGAACAGAGGCCAGTATACAGGCGAGTTTCCGCTGATAGTCGCGTTCGCATCTGTATACATAGACAGGCCCGACAGGAGGGATGAATTCTACAGGTATATGACAGACTTCCTTGACCTCTTCGCGGACACGACAGACAACATAGTCTTCCCTGAAGACATATTTGATGTCAAGGGGTCGTGGGCAGGTGCTTACGGAATCGCCCAGGGGATGCCGGATGTAATCAGGAAGTACGGGAAGGACTTCGATGGAGACGG
>CAZXIU010000063.1:0-3871 GCA_964640865.1 uncultured archaeon
ACCATACCTTTCGTTGCAGGGCTTTCAATACTCGTTCTCAGGATATTCATCCTCACATGAATACAGCAAGAAGGCTGAGTGCACCAAGGAATATGCAGAAATATCCGAAATTGACTTTCTGGGCAATCTTGAGCAGCGAGCCCAGTGTCAGGAGTCCCAGAAGGAACGATATGGAAACAGCCACCAGTGAGAAGAAGTCAAACATGAATACGTTGTTCCCTGTGGCAATGAGCGCTATTTCAGCCATGAACACGGCAGGTATGCTCATAAGGAAGCTGAGCTTGAGCGCATATTCCGGGTCATGCTTCCTCAGCAGGAGTACTGATGTGGTGAGTCCTGACCTGCTGAGCCCCGGGAAGACGGAAAATGCCTGCGCAATCCCCGCTATGACAGCGTCAGTGAATCTCGGCCTTTCCGATATTATCTCGGAGTGCCTTATGGATTTCTGCATCACACCTGTCGCTATGAGCAGGACGCCTATCAGTCCCATTGCCGCGCCGCCTGAGAATTCAAAGCTCTCAAGCAGGAATATCACGAGTGGGACAGCCACTATTGCTGTTGTGAGCGTTGAGATGACAAGGAATCTCGTCAGTCCGGGATAACCTTCTTTCTGGTTGGGATTCCTTATGTATGACGGAAGACCCTTCAGGATGTTCTTGATGTCGCTCCAGAAGTACAGTGTTGCTGCAAGAAGCGTTCCAGCATGAAGCCAGACTGAAACGAATATTGCTTCTGCAAGGCTTTTACCGAAGAAGTTTATCATTACAAGTGACGATATGCCTTCACTGCTTACAGGAAGCCACTCAGTAAGTCCCTGTATAATCGCCAGGATTACAGCCTCGAGAAAATCCATAGGAGTTATATCACATTTCTGCGTTTAAATGTCTACCTGAATATCTCGCCTTCTTCGCTTTGATGGCCATCGCTTATGGTGATTTCCAGTGTGTCGCTCTTAACAGCCAGAAGCACCCCTTCGGGTGTCACATAGTTGTTGTTTCCGAACTGGTCGCTGAAAACATAAACATCATAATCATTTCCGTTGATTGTTATGTTCTCCACGGATGAGACTTCCAGAGTCCTCACGATATCCATTCCGACATTCGGGCTGTACATCCTTGTTATGTAAGTGTTCTGTGAATCAAGGTCTGCTGCCCTGAAGAGCAGTGCCCAGTGGGATATCATGTTGTTGGCTATTATGAACGAATCATTGCTCACCGCAATTTTCCGCCTTTCGGTGTTGTTTCCATCCCTTTCTGTCTGCTCCACGTAGCTGCCAAAGAATTCGCATGTTATCTGCTTCTTCCTCCCGTCCAGTATTATGGTGCTGTTGTAGAACAGCGGCCTTGCGTCAACAGTTGTGTAAAGCGTTCCTTCTATGACCATCTCGAAATCATCAGTTGAAAGGTTCGTAAGCTCTTCTATGGCAAATGCATTCATTCCATTGTAAACAAGCCCGTTGGTGAACTCGAATTCACTGGTCCCTATTACGCTGTCATTCATTATGAAGTCGTATTTCCCGGAGAAGCCGTCAAATGTCACAGGCCGTCTTTCCAGCTGGGATGCAGTCGCAGGCTGCGCGAGGTAGAATGCAGCTGACACAGAGAGAAGGACAACGAGTGCTACGAACATGGCGGCCCTGGAGTCAGGCGCCTTCTTTCTGGGATTCTTTCCGAATGAATTCCTGATGAGATAAAGCCCTGCAAGCGACATGAGTCCCATAATCATTACGAAGGACTCTATTGCAAAGATGCCTTCAGCTGTTGATGTCCCGTAGGTCATCGTCATGAAAGGAAGCATGCCGTCAAGAATTGTCTTGAAGAGGAAAGAGACTATGAAGTATCTTACCTTTCCGGTTTTCAGCGACTGTACGACCAGCACCGAGCAGAACACATGCACAGCCATTGTGAATATTCTTTCTATGACAGGCGATGCCGCAACTATGGCCGGAAGGGAAAGCTGCTGGAGCAGGGCTGCCTTCTGCGCTGCTGTCAACAGTTCCAGGATCTGCGGGAACGCGATAATGACGGAAACATTCATGAATGAAGACATGCCTATAAGGAATGCCTCAACTGCCCCGAATCCTATTCCGAATGCAATTGCCTGGTCAAAGGTCATGGACCTGAGCTTTGCCCTGATAACTATGAAATAGCTGAATCCGGATTCAAATATTCCTGTCCTCAGGCCGACATACGCGCCTGTTATTATGGCCATCCCCAGAGCGGTGTAGATTCCGGAGAGCCAGCTGACAAGGAGCGGTGTAACTGTTAGGTCCATTGCAACTTTCAGTGCAATCGCGATGAACCATGAACCAGCGCCAAGAGCAAATAATCTCCATGACGTAAGCGTCCTGTAGCGCCACCAGAACACAGGAACCCCTGCTGCAATCATCATCCCGATGCCGCTGAGAAGGAAAACAGGGTTTATCATAAACCAGTATATGCTTTAAAGAATTAAATAAGGTGCCTTGCGAGCTTGACAAGCGCAGGCTTCTTCATGAGAATCTTCGCCATTGAGAGCATTTTTCCGCCCCTCGTCAGTCCTATTGCCATGTCGCTTGTGAGTGATTCTGAAACCATGTTCAGGTCATTGTCCGACAGCTTCTCGAAGACCTGCCTGAGCTTCTCGACCTTCTTGAGCTTGTTACCCCTTTCATTCCACCATATCTTGTTGTATTCGGACAGCTTCTTCGCTGAAAGGTCGTTCTCCTTTATGGCCTTGTCCATCACCCTGGCAGCCATTTCACCTGCCATTGTGGCCTCCTTCATTCCCCCGCCGTGTATCGGATTGACCTGATGCGCTGCATCGCCGACTACCATGAAACCATCCAGGACCATGTTCTCAAGAAATCCCCCGACAGGTATTCCCCCGCTGTTGGCCTCGATTATGCTTGCCTGGCCGAATATCTCCGGATGGGAAGCTATGAACTTGTCGAGATAGTACTTGGCTGACTTATCGGC
The DNA here is from genome assembly GCA_964640865.1 of uncultured archaeon. Taxonomy (GTDB): domain Archaea; phylum Aenigmatarchaeota; class Aenigmatarchaeia; order QMZP01; family JAFGSV01; genus JAFGFG01. The sequence continues at coordinate 2,958 of CAZXIU010000063.1, forward strand.
CATTGCGGTTCCTATGCCCACATTGCCTACATCCTTTCCTTTCGGGAAAATCCATAGGTATCCCCTCGGGGCTATGTCATTCCCGAAGTAGAGGATGATTCGCCTGTCTGTCTCCAGTTTCAGGTTCGACATCTCGTACTGGTATCCTGAGTCAACATTAATGAGCTTGTTCGTTGTGTTGAGGCCGGCCTTCCTTGATATGGTTGATTCAACGCCATCCGCTGCCACGACAATCTTTGCCCTTATTTCACGTTCTTCCTCGCCGCCTATGGTCGCTTTTACACCGACAATCTGGTTACCCTCTTTAAGCACTTCCGTGACTTCGGAATGGGCAACGACAGTCGCACCGGCTCTTGACGCCCTCATGGCAAGCCATTTGTCGAACATCTTCCTTTCAACAACATATCCTCCGTCAGCGCCTAAGTCAACAAGGACGCGGTTTCCGTTGGGTGCGTAAAGTGTGGCTCCCTCTATCTCCTGTGCTATGCAGTTATCCGGAAGCTCGCCGAGAATCCTTATTGTGTTCATCGTAAGGCCCTCTCCGCATCTCTTAGGTGAACCAATCTCCTGCCTTTTCTCAAGAAGAAGAGCTGAATATCCCATCTCGGCCATGGTCTTGGCAACGCTTGAGCCCCCCGGCCCGGCGCCTACTATGACAACATCGTATTTGTCCTTAATCATTTCTTCACCTCAATTGCCCTTGAGGGACAGACCCTTTCGCATATTCCGCAAAGGGTGCATTTCTTTGTGTTGTTTTTGAGGCCGTCTTCCTTTAGGTCGAGAGCCAGCTCGGGGCACACTGATACGCATGCTCCGCACCTGAGACATTTCTGTTTGTCAATTTTCCAAGCCATTGTATCACATTAACTGAAATAATAGATAGATATGTGTCCGTGACTTTTATATTTTTATGA
>CAZXIU010000064.1:0-3809 GCA_964640865.1 uncultured archaeon
TATCTGTTTTTTCCTTTCGACGACAGATGTATACATTGTTATTATTATGCCTATTGCCGCCACCAGCGACGTGATGAAGCCGATGCCGAATGTCATGATGTTAAGTGTTCCTGTCATTTCCTCCATCATAGACAGTGCGTCCTCCATCGTCATTGCATCAAGGTCTTCGTATTCATCTTCTATTGCACTTTTTATGCTATCGACCATTGATATGTCAACTGGTTCTATCATTATTTGCGTTGCACCGTTATCCGCTTCGTAAATCTCATTCGCGAAGCTATACGGAAGCAGTATCACGAGGTCATAACTTCCAGACCCTTCCTCAAAAATACCAATGACCTCTACCTCTTTACTGTTCAGCAGTATGGTGTCACCGACTGATGCGCCGAATGCATTAGCAGCTGCTTTTCCCAGTACAGCCCCTTTTTCATCGTTGCTTGGCCACATGCCTTCCTCGAATTCCAGAGTGTCTCCGCCGAATAGGTCCACATCATCCATGTCGAGTCCATCGACTTCCAGCATTCCTCCCACCTGACGCACTATTATGGGAACAACCCTTTTTACTCCGGATATTTCATTTAATTCAGCAATCTGCTCCGATGTCATCTCTTCAATGCTGTATGCCATCGGGGGGCCGGACATCTCCGAAATGTCGAAATGTTTCATAACGAATATGGTATCAGCGCCTATGGAACTTGTAGAAGATGTTATGAGCTCATTCAGTCCTGTTGATATCGAACCCAGCGAGACTATGGCAGTTATGGCTATGAATATGCCTAGTGCCGTAAGAGCACTTCTGGTCTTATGGCTTGTAAGTTCCCTGACTGCTATGTCAAACATAATTATTACTTAAGAGGCTTCCCGTCGAGCATCTCTATTTGTCTCGGCGCCCTTTTGGCCAGCTTTTTGTCGTGCGTGACTATTATGACCGTCTTTCCTGTATTCTCGTGGAGTTCTTCAATAAGGTCCATTATCTCCAGTCCTGTTTTCGAATCCAGATTGCCTGTGGGCTCGTCTGCCATCAGTATATCAGGGTCGTTAACAAGAGACCTTGCGATAGCAACCCTCTGCTGCTCGCCTCCGGACATCTCACTTGGTTTATGGTGCATCCTGTCGCTTAACCCCACTTTTTTCAGAAGCTCTATTGCTCTCTTCTGGGCGTCACCTTTTCCCACACCATTGAATCTCATTGGCAGGGATACATTTTCTATTGCAGTAAGGCCGGGGATGAGGTTGTAAGACTGAAAAACGAATCCAATTTTTTCTCTTCGGACATGCGCGAGTTCGTCATCTTCCATGTCGGAAACATCTTCACCTTCAAGTACAAGCTTTCCGCTTGTCGGCGTGTCAAGACATCCCATTATATGCATGAGTGTTGATTTTCCAGATCCTGACGGGCCTATTATGGCCGCGTATTCGCCTTTCTTTATAGTCAGGTTGACATTCCTGAGAGCGTGTGTCTCGACACCCTTCATGCAGTATACCTTGGAGACATCCCTGAGATCGAATGTATTATCTTTATTCATATGTACCTCCTCTGAGGAGAGAAGCTGATTACTTCTTTTTCTTCAGCTTCTTCCTCAGCCTCCAGATGTAGAATCCTTCCACTAACACCAGTAGCAGGAGTACTCCCACATATCCAGAGTAGTCGGTACCTTGTCCATCTTCAGATGATACAGATGCTTTTACTGTTAGGTGTGTTTCCTCTTCGAAAGCAGTGTTGCTTTCGTCTAGGTATGATATTTTTACAGTTGCGTCACCGTACCTGAATCCAGCGAATCTAAGAGTCTTGGATCTTGTTGGTTTTAACTCGCTTGCGACTGAGGAATCTTTGACTTCACCGTCTTGTATGAATTCTATTTTCAGTGCTTTGGCGTTCCCTGTTCCTATGTTCTCTATATCGACTTTGAAATCTCCGTTCTCAACCTTGGCGCTCAGTATCTCTATCACAGGTATTCCCTTCACGGGTATTCCTATGTCTCTGGTTACCGTGCTCTCAGTGCCGCTCTCGTCGTTGTAGACAATTGTAAGGGTTGATGTGTAACTCTTGTATTCGGCGCTGTTGTCTATGTCGAGTCTGAATCTCGCGACGCTCTCTTCCCCTGACTTCAGTGTCTCCATGTAGAAGCTTCCCCCTGAAAGTATGGGGACGATAATGTTCGCATCAGTTTCCGGGTCTGCGTCTGCCTCAAGATTAAAATCGAGCTGTGATGCATCACCGGAACCTACGTTCTTCAGTGTAATCTCCACCTCAACTTCATGACCGGGTTCTATTACAGCCGGTGTTGTCTTTATTTCCTCTATCACGATTTTAGGGGTTCCCTGAACTGTAACTGATACGCTTTTTGTGGTTGAGCCTGTGCTTCCAGGACGTGTTATCCTGAAGTCCAGGTCATAATCCGCTGACACAGCCGTGTCAGAAACCCTGAGCCTGTATGACTGCGTCCTTGTGCTTAACGGGCCGAGGTTCGTGAATGTTGTTAAGACCTTTTCACCGGAAAGCAGCGTGAAAGGACTGTCAGGCAGTATCTCAAGCGTAAAAGTATCTGATGTTGTCCCGCTGTTGTATACAGACACCTCAATATCCACTATTTTACCTGGTTCTACGGGATAAGGAGTCTGGGTGCTCAGGGAAAGCGTTATCCCCAATGCTGACGCATAAGACATCTGCAGGACTGAGAATACGACCATTGCCGCCATGATTGCCATAATTTTTTTCATTTTACTACCTCCATATTCAAAATATCATTACTTCTTTTTATTGTTCACTGAATGTATCTCCTTCATCATCTCTGTGATCTTGTCCATTATGACTTCCAACCTTTTAACCATAATATAATGGTTCTCCAGTATCCTGCGTTCATCAGCAGGCCCGTTTTCCTTCTTGTACTTCTCTATCAGTGCTGGGAGCTTGTCCTTCATTACGAGCACGTTTCCCATCACAGACTTCATGCTCTGATGTATTATCTGCGTCATGTCCTTCTCCATAAAGAAGTAGACCTTCCTTGAGCCGGGCTTCTTTATTCTCTTTATCATAGGAGAGCCTGACATCATCTTCATGGATGTGCTCACTGCGGACAGGCTGTATCCGGTCCTTTCGGAAAGCTCCTCCAGTGAAAGTTCTCTGGATTCTATGAAGAGTATTCCGATGATATGTGAAGTCAGGTCGTCCAGTCCTTTCGACTTGCTGAGACTCTTGACGAGCTCTATGAATTCTTTCTTCGCGTTTTCGGGCATCTGATCACCAACTTTCATTAATTTCAGAAAGTTTATTATAATGTGAATTTTATGAAAGCTAATATATAAACGTTGCTGCTGACGAAGGCGAAAAGCGTTTAAAAGTATCCCGCTATATTTATAAGTCATAACGGTTATTAACAGTAGAATTGGTAAAGTGATACAATGTCAAAAGACAAATCCAAAGACGGGGAATCAGGGGAAAAGATTAGCCAGTCCAATGAGCAGCCAAAGGGTCATCCCAAGGAATCCCCTGTCAAGAGGACAAGGATAGTTCGTCTTGGTGGAAAGGACCTTGACGGAGACATGAAGGTCAGCAGGGCCATGTCAGAAGTCCGCGGGGTCAGTTACACCCTTGCCAATGCTGTTTCAAAGGTCTCCGGTCTCGGCGACAAGAATGTCATAGACCTCACAGAGGCTGAGATAAAGAAGATAGAGGACATCATGTCAAACCCCGGAAACTACGGCATACCTGAATGGATATTCAACAGAAGGTCAGACCCTGAAACCGGTGAGAGCAAGCACAACATCTCAGCGCAGCTTGAGCTCAGGCACAAGATGGACATAAACGA
>CAZXIU010000065.1:0-3788 GCA_964640865.1 uncultured archaeon
TGAAAGGTTTGAGAAAATAGAGAAAAGGATTGATGCTTTCAGAGGGCCTGCCCAGAAACCGCAGAAAGCTATTCCTGATGAAATTTCCAAAAGGGTGAAAGAGCTTGAAGCGAGGATCGAAAAGCTCAGTGCTGTGAAGGTGAAGTCAGGAAAGAAGTCTGAGAAAAAGGAGAACGGAGATGTGGAAGAACTCAGAAGCATGATTGAAAGTATACGGACGTCCATAGACGACCAGGGCAAGGATATACTTGACCTGAAGACAGACAAGGGAGGAGCAGGACTGCTTGAAAAGATAGACACACTTTCCCGGGACATCAATTCTGTCCGTGAGCAGATATCCGGCATCGAGAAGAATGCGGCAAGCGTCGGAATGGCTCCGGATGCGCTTGAGGAACTCAGGAAGTTCAAGGGCGAGATACCCATTGAAGAGATACATGCAATGAAAAGCAAGATTGAGAAGCTCGAAAAAAGCACATCAAAGCTCAACATTCTCGCTGAGGGGCTCAAGCCCATAGACATCCCTGACGGTGGCATGAGCGGCGAGGGGAGTGCAAGTGAAGCCCTTGAGAAGAGGGTAAAATCCCTTGAGAAGGAAATAGGCGAGGGAGTCGGTTATGATAAGTTCAAGGACCTCGAAAGGAGGATGGAAGAGCTCAGGGAATGGCTCCCTGAGTATGTAGGAAACGACACGAAGCACAGGCTAGATGATTTCAGCCTGCAGCTGAAGGGCAAGCTCAAGGAGCTCGACGACCTGAAGGAAGAGATTGTGGAGAATACAATCGAGCAGCTTCTTGCGCAGCCGGGAACAATAAGCAAGCTTCTCGGAGACCAGATAAAAGGAAAGATAGACCTTCTTGACAGGAATGTTGCCAAGATGGAGGATGTGATGAAGCCATCTGAGGCCAAGATGACAACGATACTCAGGCAGTTCGAGAGCTTCCAGAAGCAGCTGAATTCCCTGAAGGACAGCATAAAGAACCTTGAAGAAAATGTAAACAAGGAGAACGAGACCCTCGGCATTGACATGAAGGCTCTCAATACAAGGCTTAGCTCATTCGATTCCACAGTCAGGAATGTCGAGGATTCCGGTGTTGTGAATGTGATGAGGGACATAGAGATACTCAAGACAAAGGCTGACTGGCTGGAGAGCACTGTTCATAAGTTCGACCTTAAGGAAATACACGACAAGATAGAAGAGCTTGAAGAAAGATTCAGAAGTCACAGGGGATATTCCCCGGTTGTTATCGAATAGCCTATCTCTTCAGTGCCTTTTTCATTCGTTCCTGCATCGTCCTTGCGGGCGGCCTGTAAGTTATCGGAAGCTTGCTGTATGCGCTGCCGTAAGCAGTCGGCCTGTACTTCTGGACTATCTGGCCTGCGTTCGTCGGCTTGCTGGTGAATCTATCCTTTATCGATGTGACAATGCCTGAGAGCTTCTTTGTTCCGCTCTGCGACACATAACCCTTTCCGAGTGCATAGCCCTTGGTCGGGGCCATCATGTAGAACAGCAGTCCCCCTGCACCTGCGACCACGACAATTATCATAATCCACATGAATATTGTATTCCAGTCGAATGACGCTCCCGGAACAGCGGACGCATCCAGTATTGACATTGCATCGCTGAGCAGAGCATCAATGTCATCCATGTACATAGATGCATGAACAAAATCCTCTGAATCCATTGCGTCTGTCAGGCTGTTGAGAAGTGCCTCCAGTTCCCCTGCCTTTGCTTCAGCCAGGGTAAGGTTTCCCTCTGTCAGCCATGCCTTGGCAGCCTCAAGCTCTGCGAGCATTGAGTTCACTCTGGATGTATAATCCGGATAGTCTGTCTTTATCCTGGCTATTGTAGCAGGAAGCGGCTCTATGGTCACAGTGAACGCCTGCTCGTCCTTGGCTGTAGAGAAATCAGTTGTTGCCTTGAATGTGCCTTCATGTATGCCGACCTTGGCCTCCTCGGCTGTTGTGAAAAGCACCACGAAAAGTCCTTCCTTTCCGTCCGCTATGGTCTGTTCGGAAGGGCTTATGTTTATCTCAAGACCGTCCACCTCGAGTGATGTGTCCAGCTCAACTGTGATGTCCTTGTTTCCCGTGTTCCTGATGAACACCTTTCCCGTGAGCACATCATCCTGGAGAAGTGAATAACCGAAAGTCGCATTCTTGAAAGCTATCTCATATACAGACTTCAGCTTGCACTCGTGGTCTGATGCCACGTAGCCTTCGTCGCAGTCCAGTTCAACGCATTTAAGGCTCTTGCACTCCTCATCGGAGTCGCAGTCGCTGTCCTTTGTGCATTCGATTGTCGGTGTTACGGTAGTTGTGGTGGTATCGTCGTCATCGTCACCACCGGTGCTGGCTGCCGCCACATCGACCTCCTCTATGAAATTGAAGAAGTATAATTCTCCCTCGTGGGTGAATGTCACGTTGACTGTGATATTGGTTGTCCCGACTGCTAAAGCGTCAACAGTGCCATTAATCGCTTTCATCTGGCTGACATTGAGCCCGATGGTAGTTGCATTGTTACCGGTTCCCACGCCATTGCATTTCCAGTTATCAAGGTCCAGTATTGTGTGACTGTCAACATCAGCAGTTATTGTTATTGTTGCAGTAATATTCTCATTTCCAATGTTTGTTACTTCAAATTTACCATCATCAGTGTCACCCACGCGCACGGAACCGTCGATGCCCTCAACTCCATCTAGGAAAGGCGCTGTTATGTTGTAGGCTATTCTTGTAGTGCTTGTTCCGGTGTAATACTCCCCAGTTTTGTTGCCGACAGCCTTTACGCTTAACCTGTGCAGACCGTATTCAGCATAACGTGCTATTAGGTCGTCATGAGCATAGAACTGCATCGGGACAACGCTGTAGTTGAATGTATATGTACCGGAAGCCTCAGCAGAATCGTCAAAGTCTGAAAGCACCGCGCTGCTGTTCAATGCAAGTAACTCGTTCCTTCCCCTGTCCTTGGCGTCCCACGTGTCGTAGATGCTGAAGTTCAGCAGCTCCAATCCTGATGCAGGGGTTCCGTTGGAGTAGAGAACTGTCACATTGACAACGACATCCTGGGTGACATTGACATTGGGCTTCACAAGGAAAGCTCCCATTGTGACGGAATTGATGCTGACATTGAACACAGTATCGAATGTCTCCGTGAGGGTATTGTCGCCTTCAGACTGCTCCGTCTCTGCGCCCCCGCTGTCAGCAACTGCCATCACCCAGTACCTGTCAGCTGTTGTGTTCATGTAGAACTGCGGCTGGACGGTGTAGCTCCCGCTGTAGTTTAGCTGGTAGCTGTATATTGTGAATGTTGAGACTTTCAGTGGAGATGATAAAGGTGCACTATCATCGTCGAAGTAAACCGTCAGCGTCGTGGTGTTGGATACATTGGCTGTTCCGTTGTTTGCCAGCGTTACGTTGACTGTTATGTTGTAATAATCATACGGTGCCACTGAGCCGTGCTGGACTATGCTCTCGACTATGATGTTCGACCTGTTGCCCACATTGATTGTGCGGTTGGCAGTTGCGAATGCAGAGTTGCCGAAGGTGTCGTTGCATTCGACATTCCACAGGTACGTGCCGTCGCTTATCCCGTAGACTGTCATGTTGTAAATTGAATTGTCTGTTGGCGATGTCATGCTTTTGTTGGCTGCCCATACGCTGCCATTGTCAAGCCATAAGGTGCACGTGTCCATTGTATTTGCGTCATTCGCGGAAAAGTTGAACTCGACATCGCCTGCCGCGTTCCATGTATTGGTTCCGGGTGTGGAGAGCGTCACCACAGGCCCTGCACC
>CAZXIU010000066.1:0-3557 GCA_964640865.1 uncultured archaeon
AAAACATTTTAATCAAAAATAAAAATATTTGGTATGGCGCCAGCCAGGAAGGAGTCAGGTTCAGCTAATGAACGCGTGAAAGGAGAGGAAGAGCTTAAGTCATCCGAAGTGCGATACCGCAGGCTGTTCGAGACAGCGCAGGACGGAATAATTCTGCTGGATTACGAAACAGGCATTATTCTCGATGTCAATAAGTTTCTGATTGACATGCTTGGTTATTCCAAAGACGAATTCCTGCAAAAGCATATATGGGAAATAGGCGTTTTCGAAGACGTCGTCACATCAAAGAATTACTTCCAGAAGCTGAAGAAGAAGGAGTATATCCGCTACGAAGACATGCCTCTCGAAACCAGGGAGGGAAAACACATTTTTGTTGAGTTCATAAGCAATGTCTACATCGAAAACGGGAAAAAGACAATCCAGTGCAACATACGCGACATAACCAACCGCAAGCGTGAAGAAATGGAGTCGCTGAAAAAGAGAAACGAAGAGCTCGAGACATTCACACACTTTTCCGTTGGCAGGGAACTGAAGATGACTGAACTGAAAAAGAAGATTGAAGAACTGGAAAAGAAGTAATTCATTGGCTGCCGAATGCAGACAGGCGTTACCAGCCTCCGGGGGCTTTCAAATTCTTAAGTGAAATCGTGCAAATATGTTATTAGTAAAAGCATGGAGGAAATTTATGGGAATTGAAGATTTTTTCAAGGGATATGCAAAGAAACAGACATCAAGTGGCGGTGGATGCGGAGTAGGAATTTACATGCTTGGCTTCTTGGGAGCTTTGTTTTACTACCTAAACACTGCACCAAGCTTCTGGATAGGTCTTGTTGGTATATTAAAAGCGCTGGTTTGGCCGGCAATGCTTGTATACGAGATATTTATGTTCCTTGGCGCATGATTTAATCTTTATGTTCGGAAAAAAGAGATGCCAGTACTGCAGAATTGAGATAGCCAAAGGAAAGGAGATTTCTGAGAATGTTCGTGTTTACGGACGAAGCGACACCCCAAAGAAGCACTTCTGCTCGGAAGACCATCTCGAAAAGTACAAAGAAAAGATAGACGCGATACTCGGAGACAGGAAGCCCGGCGTGCGCTGCGGCATGTGCATGAGATGAAACCGCTGAATCATCCCACTTCCTGCATATTCATGCAGATTTAAGTGTTGTCCTTGAGTTGAATTCCGCCAGTTCTTTATTAGGGTTCCAGTCACTCTTTCCCTCTATCATGGCATCGTCGAAATATGAGGGGTTGAAATTGGGGTTGCTGTAGAATTTTCCTGTGTTTCTGTCCACGTATCCCTTCACGAATTTCTCGTTGAGCGTATAAACATAATCTTCATATTCGTCATCATCGTAATACCTGTCCTTTGACAGCACATGCTCTGGATCGAGACCCCTTTTACTGATTGACTCGTCGGAGACTAACCTTTCGTAGACCCCGTCATCCACCTGTATTATAACAGTGTAAGGACCGTAATAATTCCTGTCTTTGTCCCAGTTATGGAGATCAATATTATCAGACCCCGATATTATGTCGGTCGTATATCCGAGTCTCTCTGCGAAGCGGAATCCATTATTAATGATGCTATTGGCAGCGTCTTGATCATTGGTATTATGAAGGAATGTCCTCATGTTGCCCTTTCCATTCAATGCATCCATCACGGACCTGTAACCGCCTGTCTGCGTGACTACGTCTATCTGGCTGTTCCTTTCATCAGACCTGAAAACAGATAATATATTCATAATTATCACTAATAAGTAGTTAATAATAAGCTTTATAAAGGTTCCTGATGCATGAATGATACCGTTTTTGACTGAAAAAAAAACTCTATTTAATGGTAGATTCTGTTGTTCCGCAGAAATTTATTTTACTGTAGATAGAGAAGACGGACATACTGGACCGCGTTGAATGGGTTTTAAGAAAGGCAGGCTACTGGAAATATCTACTTCGAGAAATAATCCCAGCTGTAAAAGTTGCCTCTTACCGAATGCTGGACAAATATGCCGTCAGGGAACTCAAAATTCCTTCTGATGTCATCATTCCCGACATCGCTGTAAAATCCTATTCTGTATCCCTTGCTTCCGACACCAAGTGTCATTTTCAGGTATGCATCCGCGAGTTTCTCATGCATGGTCATCTTCGGTTCTTCCATGACTTAGAAATCATAACAAGATTTAAAAGCAGGCAATGTACTAATACATCATACTGCCACTGCATGTTAACGGTTAGCGGAATTTGAGGAGGTGTCTGGAATGGATACAACAAAAATGAGCGTCATGGATTTCATGAAGCCCGCAAAGGCTATATCCAGAGATACCGAGATATCGGCCGCGCTCCGCATGCTGAACCCCATGACTTACCGAAATGGGGGAAGTGATGCGAGGAAGTACCATGCAAAGGTGTACAACCGGAAGAAGAAAGTCTACAGTTATAAAACCAAATAGCTACTTTCCCTGGTATATCCTGTATGCGGACATTATCGCAACTGCAGAGAAAATGACTATTGCTACTATGTGAAAATATGGAATCTGCATGGTCTGGGCTGCGGTATTGATTGCAGCATCAGCGGCTTTCGGCGCACTCCCCGCTAGGGTTTCCGCGCTTTCGGCGACAGGCGCCCTCAGCATGTCCATTGACTGGTATGTTCCTGACGCGAAAGACGGTACAGTGACTGCACTTCTCAGCATATCGCCTATTGATACTATGATTGCAAGAATGGAAACAGAGAGCAGAATCCATATCTTCATGCCTGAAGGATTGAGAATGTTATCGCCCTTTCTCGTGAGCTCGTAGTACTTCCATTTATGGCCGTCGTCTATCATCCTCACAAGCCCCGCGCTCGTGAGGCTTTCCATGTGCTCCTTGACAGTCGATGGCGACATCCCGAGCTGCTTGGAAAGTTCCGTGAGCATCTTCCTTCTCTTTCCAAGGCTCTTGATTATGCTCACGCGCGTATCGGATGCTAGCGCCTTGAATGCCTCCCTGTCGAGTGTTATCTTGTCTTCCTCTATCATAACGCACCGTATCCTGAACTTCCCACCAAGTAAATCATTAAGGTTACGATTAAAATATATGACGATAGCATGGCAATGACTTTCCTGTCCATGAATGAGAATTGATTGGGAATATTAACCTGCTTTCGTTTTGTTTCGGTTTTTGCCTAAATGTTCCAGCTCAAGTTCTGCATAGCAGTCATCCTCATTTGCTGTTATCTTGAATCCTCTTTTTTCAAACATCTTTCTCATTATGTGATTCTCTTTCATGAAATTGGCGTAGACCTTCTTTATGCCGCGCTTCCCGGCTATTTCGAGTATGTAGTCCGTGAACCTGTCACCGAGCCCCAGATTCTGCCACGGGTCTGCGACCACTATGGCGAATTCAGCAGTCTCGTTGTAAGGGTCAGCGATGAGCCTTACCACCCCGGCCATTTTCTTCCTTCCTTTCTCATCGATTTCGGCTATTATGGCGATTTCCCTGTCGTAGTCTATCTGGGTGTACCTGATGAGCATGTCGTGGGTTATGTCCTTTATGAGCTCGAAGAACCTGAAGCGCTG
>CAZXIU010000067.1:0-3407 GCA_964640865.1 uncultured archaeon
TGCAACATAACCGATGATGATTCCGTTTATTACATTCTCGGCGGGGCGAACACCACGAACACGACTGTCTACTACATCGATGACATATACCCGCCTTATTTCACAGAGGACTGGTTCGAGTATGAGGGTCAGAGGCTTGCCAACAATACAGGCTATTACGAGGCGCCTTTCTACAGGAACGTGACGCTTGTCGTCAATGTAAGCGACAACACGACCTACATCACCAGTGTCATAGCAGAGGTAACGCACAACGCGGGCACCCATATCAATCACACGCTGGCCGAAGGCGGTGATGGATTATGGAGGATGGACTTTGACAGTTCCGACGCGACCAGGTCGCTGAACTCATCGCTTACATTTCACTTCTACTTCAAGGATGCAGGAGGCAACTGGAACAATACGAATGTCGCCGGGCCCGGCGGGAGCCTGAACCCGAACTGGACCATGCACATAAACCTCACAGATTACGTTAATTCAAGTACTGTGTACAATCGCGGCGAGAACCTAACCTTCTTCGCTTCTGATGTTCACTGGTTCCTCTTTGACGAAGCCAACTGGTCGCTGAATGTGAGCAAGTACAATCAGTCAGGCAGCAATCTTTTCACGGGCGGCACCCAGGGATACTTCAACTACAGTGTTAATGCCACAGACCATGTTGGCAACTGGTCAGTCTGGATTAATACCTCATGGATGGGCAACAACGGAACAGCAAATTTCACTTTCAATGTAACGGACCAGCTTTCAGTTGCCTTTACATCGCCTTCCGGAACAGTCTTCCAGCCGAGCCAGTCCATTAGTCCAATAGTCACTGTGAAGAATGCGAGAGGGGAAAATGTCCCGTGGAATGTTACTGTCAATGTATCGTGCAATGGCGGGGAGTATATGACGCTACTGAGGTCAGGAAACAGTTACGTACTGAACGCTTCTGACAGCTGCACTGCACCCGGCTCTTACAGCGCGTCCTTCAGCATCTCCGCGAATGTCACGTGTCCGTACAACAACAGCAACGTACTTGAGACGCTGTCACTTACGACTGTGTCTGAGGGCGGGGGGTCGAATCCACCGGGAGGCGGCAGTACCGTATACATACCTCCTGACTGCAACTGCACATCCTGGATAAATGATGCATGCGAGGCAGGAGACTGCACAGACGGGCAGATGTACCAGACAAGAACATGCACACCTTCGGCTTGCGAGGTCGAGGAGCGGTGCATAGACTATCCACTGTGCAGTGCTGATGCTGATTTCAACATAACATCCGGTGAGAGCAGGATTACATTAGAGAAAGGCGTTAATGTGACAGTCATATTCACGCTTGCAAGCACAGGCAACCTTGAGCTTTCCCTTGACCTCAGCGGAGAGAGCACGTGCGGAAGCATGCATATACCTCAGACATCCCTCAGCCTGAAGGAGAAAGACAGCGTGGACGTACCTGTTGTATTCAGGGTTCCGTTCAGTTCCACTGCAGGCGAATGCATGTTCACACTCAAGGTGACCAATGGAGTTATAGAGAAGAGGAAAAGCATTACAGCTGTCATTGCTGAGAACAGCATGGTAAAAGAAGTCATGAAAATCAGGGAAGATAATGCAGCTTACAGTGAGCTTCTGGAGAAATTCAGGAAAGCCGGGCTGGATGTCACTGGCCTTGAAAGGCTTCTGGACGAGCTGGAATCATCGGTCTCATCGGCTTCTTCCGCAATATCGAATGACGACCCGGGTTCACTGAGCAGTGCATATTATGATTCCTCAAGGATATCTTCGGAGTTCAATGACATGTTCATGAATGCGAGGGTTTACGGCTTCGTCATGGTGGAGAAAATCAATCTGGCGTTGCTTCTGGCCATAGTGATATTCACTGTGTACATGCTCAATGCTGTCCTCGTCCCGCCGCTTCTTGTCGGAAGGAGGATATTATCAACCAAGTCAAAGCTGAAGGAAGCCAACAGGGCAAGGTTAGAGACTGAAAAGCAGCGGCTTAACAGGAAGATAGACGACGCCACGCACGGCAGGATTATATCACAGAAGAAGTCTGAGATAACAACATTGGAGGTCAGGCTCAGGGAGCTTGAAACACAGAGAGACCGCCCGTTCGGTGAGAGATTTTCGCCAAAAGGCTTCGCACGATGGCTGCTTCACAGGAAAACAGAAGAGGAAAAGAAATCAGATTCATCTTCAAAGGGGAAGACAAAGAGCACGAAGATGAGTGATTTCCAGAGGAAGTATCTCGACGCCAAAAAGCGTCAGGAAGAGATGGACAGGAGATAGTTGCTCATCTCCATGACAGTAAAAACCTACTTCTTTCTTGGCTTCCTGACAGCTTTCCTCGGCTTAGGCTTCGGAACGCTGCTGTCGAAGTGGACATCCATCTGCGGGAACGCTATTTCTATGCCTTCCCTGTCGAAGCGCTTCTTGATGTTCTTGATGAAGCCGTGCGTCGCGAAGTATGTGTCTCCAAGCGTCTTTGCCCTCATTATCACGCGGAAGTTTATGCTGGAACTTCCGAATTCCCTGAACCTGAATACAGGCTCAAATCCATCGACGCCGTTGTACTCCTTCAGCGTCTCTTTGGCCACTTCCAGAGCAATCTTTTCCACCTTCTCAAGGTCGGAGTCATACGCGACCCCGCAGTCGATGGTGAAGCCCGCGGTCGGGTCAGGGATGCTGTAGTTTATTATCTTGCTGTCAGCTATCTTGCTGTTAGGCAGGACCACGATGTTGTTGGTGAATGTCCTTATCTTCGTGCTCCTCCATCCTATGTCCGTGACCACGCCCTTCTCAAGCGATTCTATCTCTATGTAGTCCCCTATCCTTATGGGCCTGTCCGCGACCATCTGCGCGCCTGAAAAGAAATTGGTGAGAGTCGGCTGGAGCGCAAGGGCCACAGCGAGTCCGCCTATGCCCAATGCTGCTATCGCGGTCTCGACCTTGACACCGAGCTGGTTGAATATTATGAGTATCAGCACGCCGAATATCAGGGCGTATATGAGCTTCTTGACTATCGGCAGAAGCTGGTCATCGACCTTGGAGTTGGTCTTCGAAGCCACTTCAGTTGTATACCAGTCAATGAGCCCTCCTGCTATTCTCGATGCAAGGTAGCCAACGAAAAGCGGCACCAGTATAGTGTAAATCATCCTTATCTCGTTGACATATGCGTCAAGGATTGGCATGTATTCAAGTGCCATCACTATGCCTATTATGACGATGCCTACCTTCAGCGGTCCCTTTACTGCCTCAAGTATCATGTCGTCAAGACTTATTTTGCTTCTGGATGTTACGTGCTTCTCTATGAGTGTAATGATATAGCCGGCTATGCTTGCTATCATAAATGACAGCGCTATCAGTATTGCGGAGACGACATACTGCGTGTAAACAGGCCCCGCAAATCCAGAGACAATGTTTATGAGCCA
>CAZXIU010000068.1:0-3294 GCA_964640865.1 uncultured archaeon
TTTATTGAGAATAATAATCACCAATAAGTAGTTAATATTAAGATTTATAAAGCTTTCAGGCACATCATTTCTAATGAAGGTAAACGGGAATCCCGTCATTGAAGGCTCGTACGAGGCCGCTGCGGAAATGACCGATAATGCGCTTCTGGAAAGGAAAGAGCTGGGACTTGGGATGCCCGACACCGAAAGGCTCGAAGTGAACCTCGAGCTTGCTTCTCTGAAAGGTTGCAGTGGACACCTCGATACGAAAACCATGACCATGGACATGTATGCCCTCGACATAGCCAGGAACGATTTGTACAGGGAACATGGTCATGAGAGTGACGTGATTGATACATTAATCAGGAATATCGGCAAGCTGAACATGAACAGCAGGAAGCTGGAGGTGTCAGCGGTGCTTGACGACCCGGAGAAAGCCCTCGGGGATTACGAGAGTGAGATGGAATACCTGAAGATGAAGAAGTTCAGGGAAAGTGAGAAGATACTTTACGATTACGGCACAGTCAGGAATACCATAATCACGAGAGCCGCTGACATTAGGGACATCGCAATGGGTATCACGCCCGAGATGATGAAGGTTTTCAAAAGGAAAGGTCATAAGACCATACGTCACGAACTCGACCATCTTGAGCTCTTCCAGAACAGCGCAATCGCGAAGAGGCACGACGTTATTTTTGACGCTGCGAAAGAAGCGGATGCAGATTACTCTATGGAAAGAAAGCCTGCCGACAACGCATACAGGGATGCGCAGTTGAAACTTCTCAATTCACTCATGGAATTTGATCCGTTGTCTGAGATACGGGCGCTATTTTTCAATGTTGTTGATCCGGGCGAATGGAAGAGCACGGACTTCGCCAGGGTGTCAAGGGAAGTGCTCGACATATATGAGAAAGGATATATCCGGAATAGCACCGGAAGTGATGTCATGCTGTACCTTGCAAAATCACTTCAAGGCAAGTCCATGACGGAAAAGGACATCATGCACATAATTAACAGGCATACGCACTACAGGACAGATGATTTCAACCCCGATAATGTATCCAATTTCCTGAACATATACTTTCCCGTTGCCATGAAAAGGCTCAGTAACAATGCATACCGCGCAGCGGATGCAATGGGAGCTGCCTATCGTGACGACCCGTCAAGATTTGTCAGGGCGGCTGATGCAGAACGATTCAGCAGCTATATACGGGCATGCGAAGGCCCATAATAAAAAAAGGAAAAGGGAGATGGATTAAACCATCTCGCCTATTTCAACTTCGTCATCTTCTCCCAGAATCTCCGAGTCAAGCGAACTGACGACTTCATTCTCCTGTGCTGCAGTGACCTGCTGGTCAGAGCCGCCCGTGTCGGTTGTCCCGCCCGGTGCTGTTGTGCAGCCGCTCACAGCGACCACAAGAACGAATGCCAGGAGTGTTAATGCCATTAGTTTTGCGTTCATCTTCCATTACCTCCCCTGACTGCCTGGCCTGTCACTGGAATGCCTGCTTTTGGCTGGATGCCAAGAGTATCCATCCTCTCCTGGAGCATGGTACTGTCAGCCTCTGACATGCTTTCAAGCCGTTCCTGAAGCCTTGTCTCAAGCCTCTGCTGGAAGCCTTCTTCAGCTGACTGAAGAGCCGACTGCGTCCTCACTGCAAGAGATGTCATCTCCCTCTTCATTGCCATGACTGCAGTGCTCTTCTCTCCGGGTGTCATCTGCTGGAGCATCTGCCTTATCTGGGTCTTGACCTCCGTTGCATTTGCCATCCCGTTCTTCACCTTGTTCACAAGCTCCTGATTTGTCATGTTCATGGACTGGAGCTTCTTCTGGACGACATCTTCATTGTGCGCCCTTATTCTTTCCCTTATCTGGTTCTTCCACTGGTTCATCTGCCCGCTTATCTCATTGACTATGTTTGACCTGAGGGTTGCGAGCTCGTCTGCGCCTGCAGCCTCGTGCACAAGTGTTCTGAATTCATTCGATATGTCCCTTGCGTCATTCTTGAGGTCGACAAATGCCTGGACAGCGTCTTCTGTTGCTGACGGGTCCTGAGCTGCGACATCTTCCTTCAGCATTTCAAGCTCTGAAAGAAGCGACTCAAGTTCTGCTGTGTCATAGTCCGGATAGTTCTCAGCAAGGTAGTCCAGCACCTTTTCACCGAAAAGGATATTCCTGTCTATGGACTTCTCGAGCTGCAGGAGCCTTACTTCAGCGCCTGTGGATGTTGACATGACCTTCAGCTGCATAGCAGTTGTTTCATCAACCGGCTCGTCTGCTGAAATAAGTGTCGGAACTGCATCCTCTGCATACGCGGACACTGAAATCATCAGCAAAGCCAGCATTGCTATTGCGATTACTTTCATTTCAATTACCTCCTTTAAAAGGTCTCTTTAGAAGAATTGTCCGGAACAGTATATATCATTTAACGGAACAACCCGGAACATTGTGGAACATAATACCGGTTTTCATTTTTCTGAGAACCACACGGAATTGCTCATGCCCTGGCTTTGCTTCGTGAGTATCCCTGACTTCACGAGCGTCGCCACGTTCCTTGAGACAGACGACTTGGGAAGGCCCAGCGCTTTCTCAAGCTGGTGCTGGGTCATTGGCTTTCCGTTCTTCTCCAGTGCACTGACAATCGCAAGCTGCCTCTTGCTCAGCATCATCGGGTCGTATCTTCTGGCAGTATTATTTTTCCTGAACCTGTACCTCACCGTAATGAGAACAGCGAAAAGTGCCGGGATAGCCAAAGACCAGAGATAGCCGGAATAGTCAGGCGGGTCCGTGCTGTACTGCACAACTATGAAGAACTCCTCATGGTTTCCGACGCCCTCGATAATTATTCTGTCCACACCCTTCTTTATGGCTATCGACCCGGATGCCCGTATGTAGTTTATGGTGCTCTCGGGCGGCATATGAAGCGTGTAAACGTAATCCGTGAAAACCTCGGGATGGGTTATGTTGAGTATCCAGTAGGCTCCGCTTTTGGACGTGTATGTGTCATAGGTTCCGCTCTCAAGTTCCGGGTGGTTCGTTATTCCTGAGATGATGACATGCCCTGTGTTGGAGACATCAATGTCCAGGTCTGCATAGTAGTCGCTGCTGCTGTCCGCCGCTGCACCGGCTGCGCAGAAAACAAGTGCCGCGACTAGTGAAAAAGCAAGAACAACCTTCATATAGATTATTTCATGCGCTTTATTAAAAATAACTAAACTCATTCCACAAGGTCTTTCAGAACCTGGTCGTAGAGTCTCTGTGCGGAATTCTCAGCACCGTAAAGTTTCAGCTGCTCGTATACGTATATGCACATC
>CAZXIU010000069.1:0-3292 GCA_964640865.1 uncultured archaeon
ATGATTGCGGATTACAGTGTTGACATAGAGAAGCGCGGCGAAATATCCTAGTCCTCAACTGCCCTCTTGTCAGCAAGGTTCTTCATGCTTTCATTTGAAGTGGCAACCCTTTCTATCCTGTTGAGGTCATCCCTCGTTCTCTTGAGTGAGAATCCAAGGAACGCTATGACAGACGCCAGAAGCGCGACGATTCCCAGCAGGTATGCATTCTCTGCAACGAAAAACCCTGTAACGGCGCCTGTTAATGTTGGTTCTGTGCACTCGCCTTCAGCGCATTCGTATAAACACTGCTCAACTGAAAATCCTGTTCCAAAATCATTGCAGACCATTATGTTGCTGCCTGCGCATGTCTTTTCCATTGGAACGCAGACATTCGAATCCGCTCTCCTCAGGCAGTCCATGCAGTTCTCAACGTTCTCGCCGGCTTCAGGCTCGCATGCGCCGTTGGAGTTGCAGTAGCTTGTTACCTCTATTGACACAGGCAATGGCTGGCCTGAAACTGCAAAGTACGCCTCAAGAACCGGCAGCTCAGCTGTGAAATACAGAAAGTCGTCGTCCTCAGCTGTCTGCTCGGCTTCTATCCTTTGCCACTCCCCGTCATAATAGTTAAGCGCTATGGTCTCTGTCTGTATGTTGTTGAGATTTACCCAGTACCTGCTGACCCTGAAGTCCGCAACTATGCCCTTGGGGGTACTTGAAAGACCCGAAGCGTCTATGATAAAGTCCTCGTAAACCCAGTCCACGCTTCCCGGAGTGCTTTCAATCTTCAGGCTCATGCTATCGAACCTGTTGACTGTGAAGTAAATCCTCTGAAGCGACATTTCGCTGTCCGGAGAGACATCAACAATGCCTTCTGTGGGGTTCACTGACCTGAAGTATGAAGCTGCTGACACTCCTTCGGCTAAAGCAGATGCAAGAAGAACTGCAATGAAGACTGAAAAGAGCGTTTTTCTCATGATTTTATTATTTGTCAGTAGTTTTTAAAAGTGAGAGTGTCACACAGTCGCCCTTAGGCTTCCTGAAAGATGCGCCTGGAGTGCTGTCCTGCCCTGCTCTGAACTTTTCTTTATCTTCACTTTCCCATGCCCAACTATTGCCGAGAAGAGGAACCTGTCGTTGCTGTACATGTCGATTCCCTTCCCTGAAAATCTGGGTTCAACGTGGATATAGTAGAATGCACCTGTTTCCTCCCACTTGTAGGGAACCTCGCCTTTCATGGTTCCTTCCTTGGGCTCAACGTTTATCTTCATTCCTATTTCATTTTCAATCTGTTCTATGCGGACGCCCTTCTTGCCTATCATCATGGGTATGACATCATTCTTGACTTTCACGGTTATCCTGTCAGAGCCTGCGAATTCTATCTTCATTCCCGGATCCCATTTTCTCAGCTTTGCGTATAGTGTCTCCTTTGCGAGTTTCTCGACACCGCTCTCTTTGGAAGCTTTCGCAAGTCCTACGGGAACCACGACATTCTCCTCGCCGAATGTGTATATCTCGTACTCAAGCTGCTTGGTCTCGAAATCCCTGACTTCGACCACAGGCCTTGTCAGGTCTTCAGATTTCATGCCGCTCGGAACCTTGACTGTAAGGGAGATGGAGAAGACTTTCTCTATCTTTCCTGCGTCTATGTATATCACAGTGTCTATGACATGCGGTATGACGCCAAGCTCAAGCCTTCCGACGAATCTCTGTATCGCTGATACAGGACCAGTGGCATGGACCACGCCGATCATTCCGACACCTGCAAGACGCATGTCTCCGAATGTGCGGAAATCCTTTGTCCTTCTGATTTCATCGAATATCGTGTAGTCAGGCCTTACCAGCAGAAGCAGCTCAGCTGTCTTCTCCCAGTCGCCCTCAAGAGGCGCGTACTGCGTGACCTCAGGTCCTACCTGCAAATCCCTTGGCTGCTCGAATGTCTTCACTATCTTGTTGTGGCTGACTATGTAGTCCGCAAGGCTTGCAGCAAACGTACTCTTTCCGGAACCGGGAGGTCCTGCTATGAGCACGCCGCTCGACTTCCCGAGCATGTTCTTCTCAAGGTCCTTGTGCAGCGTGTAATCGCTTAATTTGGCCTTGTAGATGGGCCTTACAGCTGTAAGCTCAAGCGCATCCGAAAACGGCGGCCTTGTTATGGCTATCCTGTAATTTCCCATCTGTATGACAAGAGCGCCCTGCTTGCTTATCTCTATGAATGAATTTGGGTCAATCCTCGTCTTCCTCATTATCTGCTCTGTCATGTCCTTTATCTCATCTTCTGTGCATAATTTGTCTCTTATTGAAACAACCTCAACGCTTCCGGGTTTCCCCTTCTTCGCCATCGGCTTAACGCCTGTCTTCAGATGAACGGACTGCGTGTCCTCTGTAAAGAAATCCTCGATATCGAGCTTCTTCAGCGGAGCTTTCCTTATGTATTCAACACTGACATTCTCAGCTTCGGCGACAAGCGCCTGAACATAATCCCCTGTTATCAGGGTGGCATTCTCCTGCTTTGCCACGTCTCTTATGATGGCATCTATCCTGCCTTTCTTGGCAAGGTGTATGTCATCCATTGTGGGCCTCTCGCCGACGAACTGTATCTTTACACCTTTCTTCTCGCCGAGCTCCCTTATCTTTTTTATCTCATCAAGGCCTGTGAAACCTATATCCTTGTGCCTCGACGCCTGCGCCTGCAGTTCATCTATGACAGCCATTGGTATGATGACTCTGGCCTTTGTGAGCTTGTTGTTTTCTATGAGTTCTGAAACAGTGCCTCTTATGAGTACACTTGTGTCCGGAACTACTCTCTTTGCATTTATCATTGTATCAACTCCTTTTCGTTGTCTTGTAAATGTTTTATCCGTAATGACTCTTTGTTCTAACGTTGTCAGAAAAAGCGTGCTTACTAAACAGTAGTATGTAAGTATGGATTTATAAAGGTTACATCAGCCGGCTTCAATGATCTCGCCTGCTCCCTTGTCCGAAAGGAGGCGTGCATTGTCCTCGGGAACAGTCGCGATGTCACCTGATTTGTACGGGCCGTAATAGCCCATGTCTATGCCAACGAACTGGGGTATCTCCTGAAGGAATGCCACGGTTTTCATGGGCGACTTCTCCCCTGAGATGACCTTCTCCTTCTGTCCCTTGAATTCCTCAAGGCTCCTGACTATCTTGTCGAACAGTTCCTTCTCCTCAGGTGTCATGCCTTCAGGGACAGCGCCGGACCTCACATATGAAAGCGTGAAATTGACTATCTTTCTTTCGCGGAGCTCCATTATATTCTGGAAGCGCTGCCTGGCTGCCTGATGCTCCC
>CAZXIU010000070.1:0-3193 GCA_964640865.1 uncultured archaeon
TTCAGCGTGGGCAGGGATAATACCAAAGAGGAGATTGAATACACTATAGGGGCACTCAGGGAATCTGTTGAGACTCTGAGGAAGATAAGCCCTCTCAGATAGGTGATGTTATGGCAATGCAGTACTCAAAAAAAGTGATGGACCATTTCAAGGAACCAAGGAACATGGGGGAGATGAAGAATCCGGATGCAGTTGGAATGGTTGGAAACCAGAGATGCGGGGATGTGATGAAGATTTACCTCATGGTCGGAAAAAAGGATGGAAAGGACATCATAAAGGACATAAAATTCCAGACTTACGGCTGCGTCTCAGCCATAGCCACGACATCCGTTACAACTGAAATTGTGAAAGGAAAGACACTGGATGAAGCGTATAAGCTCACAAGGGATGATGTTGCCGGTAAGCTTGGGGGACTGCCTCCCATTAAGATGCACTGCTCGAACCTTGCATCAGAGGCACTTCAGTCTGCAATAGATAATTACCGAAAGAAAACTGCAAATAATAAAAACAATGAAGGAGAATGAGATAAGATGTCAAAAATAACAGGAAAGACGACTCTCGGAGACGCATTGAAGGTCAGGGGAGCTGACAAGGTTCTGAATGATTTCAACACGCCGTGCATGCACTGCCCGATGGCACAGTACGAGATGAACCAGCTGACGCTGGAGGACATATGCAGAACGTACGGACTGGACCTTAAGGGAATGCTTGAAAAGCTCAATGCATCAGAGGGGAAGAAGAAATGAGAGCATTCGCTGCAGCATTCATATTACTGCTCCTGTCTTCAGGATGCACTTCATATTATGACAGCGGTGGTGTTGCGAATGAGACTATTACCAATGAGACTGGTTTTAACGAACAGTCCTTTCAGGCTGAGATTACTGTAGCTGATTCGCCTGCGGACTACAGCGGCATTTCAATCGCCGGCATATCCATTGAAAAAAGTGTTTACCATTCCGCTGAGGTGATGAGATTCAATGTCACCCTCCTTTCTGATACCGCCGCTGAGGGGCTTGAGCTGAAGGCCTACGGCATAAACGGCAAGATGACTATTGCAAAAACAGTTGACATGGTTCCGGGAGAGAATCTATTCAGTCTGGAGTACACACTTCCGAGATGCAACGTATGCGGCGGCATAACCCCCGGAAACCACACATTCGAAGTAAGCATTTATAACAGTGACATAATAGATAGTGATACGATTTCAGTGGAGATACTGCAGTGATTAATATGGTATTGTTTTGCCTTCCGTGTCTTGGATTGCTGGTGTACTTCGGCATAGCGGGCATTTTCTTTCCCAAGTACAGGCGTTACATCAGGGAAGGATGGACATGCTTCACGGACAAGCTCCGCGGTAAGAAATGCGCCGTGTCCTTTGACAACAGAATGCGTCTCGCATTAAGCACATGGCTAATCCGTCACAAGATGGTTAGGCTCGGACGGTGGTTCAACAATGAAAAGAACTTCAGTCTTTTCATGACATCGCTTGTCGTAATCTCAACAATACTCACAATCTATTTTATCGTGCTTTACGTACAGCTCCAGATAAATCCAGTATGCTATGACGGAAGCAGCTGCTCTGTTGACATCTAGGAGAATAAGATTGATATCAATACCCCGATGTTATGGGTAATAAATATTATGAAGAGCGTCAGGCCGACGTGTTCTCCAACAGTCCATAACGGATTGTTCTTATCCCTGATGGCTATGAAATAGCTGAGAACTGTTATCAGTATGAGTCCCCATATGATGCTCACCATTACTGCTGTCTGGAGAGGAAGCGTTACTATGGGAATCACGAATGTTGAGCCCACAAAGAACTTTGCCATCAGAGTTGCCAGTGTCGATTCCCTCACTTCACTGGGAGTCTTCTTGGACGCCTCTTCGGAAATATGCATTCCAAGGGAATCTGAAAGCGCATCCGCGATAGCTATTATCAGTATGCCGCTTATTATTACTGCGATGGAATGTGTGCTGGCATTTAGTCCCACTATGAGCGCGAGCGTCGTTATTATCGCAGTAGTCATCCCGAAGCTTATGCCTTTCATCAGGGATGATTTCATACGCGGTCCTTCTTATGCATGGCTGAGACATGGTTCTGGCTGAGCTTCTCTGAGATGTATCCGTAATGCTTGCTGACCCAGTCCCCTTCCTTCAGCTTAAGCCCTTCCCTGAAGTCTGTCCTTAGCATTATCTCGCCGAGAGGTGTATGGACAAGAGCGCGGTCGTCCTCGATTTTACTGACCTTCCCCGCATATACCTTGCATTCCCGGACATCTATGTCAGGCTTTATCTGCTTTCTCCACAGTATGGCCTTTTCGTGCTCCACCAGAAAGTATTTTCGTATGACCTCATCGTCTATGACATCCTTGTGCATCCTCTTCGCCAGTATGGTGCACATCCTTGAAGCCACCTTGAACTTGTCTTCTATCGGAAAGTCAACGTCCCTTCCGCTCCTGACAGCGTTTCCCATTTCATCCAGAAGCTTTTTGTTAAGCTCGCCTCTTCTCACAAGGACATCTCCGCACGGAACCGCGTACCTGAGGAAAAGGTCCCTGTTCTTTATCGGAAGCACTTTGAATTCCATTATTCCACCTTCTCCAGTATGATGTCATTGAAAACCATTACACTGTCCCCGACTTCAGGCTTTATGAACTCTGTGCATGCTTCCCTTTTCACTCCTTCAAAGTCTATCACAGCCTTCTTTCCGCGTACGCTGAGCACCTTTCCTATGAGAGCAAGACACATAACCAATTATTGATGACCCGTTAATATAAGTTCTCTTGTTTCTCTGCATGGAAATGCCTTTTTGAATAACCAGTACAAATCTTGTCATGAAAAAAGTTCTTTTCTTCGGCAGCGAAGTCGCCGGGGATGAAACAGCCTTCAGGGTGATGGACCTGCTGAAGCCCAAGATGAAGGGAAAGGCAGAGCTTCTGAAATGCGAGAGCGTATATGAAATACCCGAGGAGGGAGATGTCATAATTGTCGACGTGGTCAAAGGAATTGAAAAGGTCTCGGTTTTCATGGACATTGAGGCATTTTCCTATTTCAGGAGCATGAGCGCGCATGACCTTGATCTTGGCACCCATCTTAAGATAATGAAGGAGATGGGCTGGCCCCTGAAAGTACGGATAATAGGCATACCTTTCGGTTCTAAAGCTGAGGATGTCACAGAAAACGTCAGGAAGGA
>CAZXIU010000071.1:0-3066 GCA_964640865.1 uncultured archaeon
CAAAAGGATATTCATGATAGGCTGGCCGTCATCGTTAAGCCAGTCCATAAACAGCATAGGCATGATATTGCTTACGAGTCTCGTCGGCACGTTCGGCACCGGCGCGCTGGCGGCTTTCGGCGTGGGCATACGACTGGAATCACTGGCGATAATGCCCCTGGTCGGCCTCGGCAACGCTGTTGTGCCGTTCATCGGGCAGAACCTCGGAGCAGGAAAAATGGAACGTGTGAAGAAATGCGTATCGATGACCTCGTATGTTGCTATACTTTTCATGCTGCTCATAATGTCACTCTGGTACTTCGCACCGCAGGTGCTGTTCTCCCCATTCACTTCAGATGCAGGGGTCCTCTCCATAGGCACGGATTATTTCAGGATAATATCATCGGGTTACATCTTCATGGGACTCGTCTTCATCACGGGTGCTGCATTCCAGGCAGCCGGCAGGACCACACTCCAGATGTTCATAAACATCTTCAGATGGTCCGTGACATTGTTCGTGGCATACTTGCTTGTCAGCGGTATGGGCATTAACGGCATATGGTGGGGATTCCCAATCGGCAACGCTCTTGGTCTGGTTGTGTTCATGATTTTCCTCAGGAGCGGCTTCTGGCTCAGGAAATGGGAAGGAAAGGAGACAGGCAGTGACACTAATTTCCGGAAGGGAAAGCATCTGACACATAAATCACTTAAATAATCTCATGCAAAGTTATTTTATCGATTTTAATGGTTTTCAGATGACAAGAGAGAAGCTCGACAAGATGTTCAACCCCAGGGTCGTAGCTGTCGTAGGAGCGACCAACAACAAGAACAGCGTCGGTTATGCTATTTTCAGGAACCTCATAGGCAATGACTTTGACGGCATCGTCTACCCGGTCAATCCTAAGAGGGAAGGTGTCCAGGGCGTCAGGGCATACCCCGGCATAAAGGACATACCTGACAAGGTAGACCTCGCTGTCATAGCAACGCCTGCGCCTACTGTCCCGGGGATAGTCGAGGAATGCGGAAAATGCGGCGTCTCCGGCATAGTCATAACATCAGCAGGATTCAGCGAAATGGGTGAAGAAGGCGAGAAAGCTGCTGACGGCATGCTCAGGACAGCGAGGAAGTACGGCATGAGGATAATAGGCCCGAACTGCCTTGGACTCATAAAACCTTCCATAAATCTTAATGCAACTTTCGGCAGCAGGATACCAAAAAAGGGAAGGATAGCATTCATTTCCCAGAGCGGAGCGCTTGGAACAGCCATGCTCGACTGGTCGGTGAACCAGAACGTGGGATTCAGCTACTTCGTCTCGATAGGCTCGATGATAGACGTGAGCTTCCACGACCTGATAGACTACTTCGGAAGCGACCCTGAGACCTCCAGTATCGTGATATACATGGAATCACTCAAGGACGCAAGGAAATTCCTCAGCGCCGCCCGTTCATTCGCGAGGAACAAGCCCATAGTCGTGCTGAAGTCCGGAAAGAGCGAAGCCGGTGCCAAGGCTGCAAAATCCCATACAGGCGCCCTGGCCGGCAATGACTATGTATTCGATGCGGCATTCAGAAGGGCCGGCATAGTCAGGGTCAACGAGATAGGCGAGCTTTTCGACTGCGCCCAGACGCTCTCGATGCAGAGAAGGCCGAAGGGCAAGAGACTTGCAATAGTCACGAATGCAGGAGGACCTGGCGTCATAGCGACGGACGCGCTATCTTCGCTGGGGGGAGAACTGGCTGAGCTGAGCAAGGTTTCTGTCCAGAAGCTCAGGGACGTGCTTCCGCCTATGTGCAACTTCTCCAATCCGATAGACGTGCTTGGAGATGCAGGGCCTGACAGGTTCAGGCTTGCGATAGAGACATGCATGGAAGACAGGAACGTTGACGGCATACTTGTCATGCTCACCCCGCAGGCGATGACCGATGCGGACGGCATAGCCAGGGAGATAGGAGAATTAAACAAGCTCAAGAAGAAGACCATGCTCGCGTCATGGATGGGAGGAAGGGATGTCCTCGATGCGAAGGACATACTTAAGAAATCAAACATTCCTGTCTACGAGACACCGGAGCATGCAGTGAAATCATTCATGTACATGCACAGGTACGCAAGGAACATAGAGCTTCTGTACGAGACCCCGGCAACCATACCGCATGCGATAAAGCCGAAAACAGAAGAGAACAGGAAGATAATACAAAGTGTGATTGACGATGGCAGGAAGACGCTCACTGAGCAGGAGGCCAAGGAATTCCTTTCCAATTACGAGATACCTGTAACGAAGAGCGGGATTGCCAGGACCGCCAGGGAAGCCCGTAAGGTGGCTTCGGACATAGGGTTCCCGGTGGTCATGAAGATTCTCTCCCCGGACATACTGCACAAGACGGACGTGGGAGGAGTGAAGCTTAACATAATGAACGAAAAGGACGCATCCGATGCATTCACTGATATAATTAAATCCGCGAAGAAGCACGTGCCCAAGGCTGACATCAGGGGAGTGTTTGTGGAACAGATGATTTCAAAGAAGTACGAGCTGCTTATAGGAAGCAAGAGGGACCCCATTTTCGGGCCGGCCATACTTTTCGGGATGGGCGGCGTGGCTGTCGAGGTCTTCAAGGACACGAATGTAGGACTGCCGCCGCTCAACATGGTGCTTGCGAAGAGGCTGATAGAGGAGACCAAGATATACAATCTTCTCAGGGGCTACAGGGGCATGAAGGGTGTCGACATAAGCACCCTTGAGTTCCTGCTCTACAAATTCGCCTACCTGCTTCAGGACTTCCCTGAGATAAAGGAAATAGACATAAACCCGTTCGGCATAGACGAGAAAGGCGGAGTGGTGCTCGATGCCAAGATTGTCATCGAGGAGTGCAGGAAAGACAGAAATGCTTACGGTCACATGGTCATATCACCGTACCCTAAGGAATACGTCACCGAATTCAGGATGAATGACGGAAGGACTGCAATCCTCAGGCCCATAAGGCCGGAGGACGAGTACATGGAGGGCGAGATGTTCACCAGGTTCTCGGAGCAGACGCAGCGCTTCAGGTTCTTCGAGCTCATAAAGGACATAACCCACGACATGCTCATCA
>CAZXIU010000072.1:0-2933 GCA_964640865.1 uncultured archaeon
TTTGCGTCACTGAGCTGTATGGTCACCTTGAGCTTCAGACGTGAAATGACGTTCGTGCCTGAAGTTATCTCGAAATCATACTCACCGAGGTTCGCATTCTCAGGAACCTCTATGCTGATAAGGACAAGGAATTGTCCTGTGCTTACAGTATACTGATATGCATCAGGATTCCAGAAGCCGACCCAGCCATCCTTGTCACCGAGTATCTCAATGCCAGAATCATCGTCAACATTCTGCAGTATAAGCGGGAATTCGTATGAATTTCCCCTTTCTATCACAATTGTCAGGTCTTTCTGGCTGTCCATTGCGTTTATCGCGGATGCGCATGGTATTAGAAGGAAAAGTGCAGAGCCGATAATTGCCAAGAAGTAAAAGAGCCTCATACTTTCTTTTTGGGGCGAAGCTATAAATCCTTTTCCATCTTGTATCTTTTCGTCATGTAACCGAGTTTCTCATAGAGTTTCATGGCATCCTCGTTAGTCGTTGTAACTGTGAGTTTCACGGTTTTTATTCCGCTCTTTCTGAAGAAGTCTTCAGCTGATTCCATGAGCATCCTGCCCACACCTTTTCCTCTCCAGGACTTGTCTACGAAGATGTGTTCGAACCTTCCGAACATCCCTACTGAGCTGTCTATCACCCTGAACCACACATATCCGATTACATTGCCGTTGTCCTCAGCCACTTTCACATAATCAGGACTCATTGACACAGATTTCAGCAGCAGCTTCCTGTAGAGGTCTGAATTGAAGTTGCATCCCGGAAAATTCATCTTCACACTTTCGGACTTGAAGAACAATATCTTTTCGATGTCATCCGGCCTGAAATTCCTGATTGTTATCATAGAATTTTATTGTCAGCGTAATGTTAAATATTTGCAGTCAGTTCTTCAGAAAACCGAATGGCCATGATTTCTCTTTAAGGTAGTTGGTTATCTTCATCATGGGCTTTATCTCGTTGACTATGTCCAGTATGATGTCTGATGTTTCATTGGGATACCAGTAGTTCATGAATGCATTGGATTCTATCTGTATTACATTCTTGGACCGCGATATGCTCTTTATTTTTCCAATGGCTTTTTCACCCTTGAATATGGACTCAAGTGTCACCTCGATGTCACCGCCGTTCCTGAGGGCTGACCTGACACCCATCATGAGATTTGCGGGAGTGAAGTTCTTTTCCAGACTTTTGACGATTTTCGGGCTTGCCATCTTCCTTATCTTATCGATATCTCCCATCATGTGTCCCCTGTATTCAGCATCTATGTTGCTGAGGTCGAAGTTTCCGAAGACTTCCAATACCCTTTCAATAACCCTCTGCTCTTCCATTATGATGGCGTTCTTGTAGTTTTTGGATATCTTTTGGAGTAATGGACCATGCTTCTTGTTGACCCTTTCAACTGTCTTCTTGAGTAGCTGCCTGCTGAACCCGTAATCCCTGTATGCGACGAGGTCCATAGCACTTGGAAAGTTCTTCAGCCTTGTGAATTTCCTGTGTATGAATACAACAGTCCGTCCGGAAGCTTTTATCTCATCCCAGAAGTCCTTGTATATTTTCAGCCTTCTTGCATAGTCTACCCTGTTTTTTGACACCCATGCATACTTCTCCCTGTACTCCTGAAGGTCTTCCGGGTTCTTGTTATCCCTGAACCATTCATAGTATTTGATGGACTTCCTCATCGGCGGAGCGTCGCGGTTGAAGTCTATGCCCATCATCCTCTTTCTGGGCATTGTCGATACAATAAGCTTTCCTCCAATCTTCATCCAGCACAAGCTTGCCACAGTGTCGGAGTTGTCATCCCTTGATGTCGGCGTTTCAAGCGACGGGCCGGAATGCGGAGCAACCCATGTTATTTCATCATTGCCGTTTTCATACACCAGAAAGCCATGCTTTATTTTCATGATATATTATTGGATGAGCAGCTATTTCTTTTTTACCAGAAGTTCCCCGGAAAGCGCGATGATAATGTCTCTTGCTATATCCGGGTACCAGTTGCACAGGAAAGAGGAAACCTCAATCTGGAGCACCTTCTTTCCGCTGCTGATGTTCCTGATGCCATGGGAGAGTTTCCCTGTGAAGAACTTTCTGAATGTCACCTCAGGCTTCATCTTCTTCAGCTTCAACCTGGCAGTTTCCACAAACCCGTTTTCAGTGCATTCGTCTATACCAAGGAATTTCAGGTCCTGCTCATAGAACTCATTGAACACGTGCTCGATGTCAAGCTTGTCGTGTATGTAGTGGAACCTCTCGTGCGCAAGGAGCAGTATGAAATCCATGAAGTCATTCCTTCTCTTATCAAACACTTTCCTGAATTTTCTGTTCACAGACTTTACAACCCTTTCCATTTCAGAAGCGCTTATACCAAAACCGGTAACATCCATTACCGAAGATGAGTTGCTGAGCCTTGACATCATCCTGTGGATTATGACGATACTGTCCTTCTCATCAGCTGAATTCCAGAAGTCCCTGTATATGCCGAGCCTCATGTTGTGGTCTCTCTCATCGGATGCTGTCCAGGCATATTTCTCCCTGTATTTAGACCAGAGAAGATTTGACACTTCACGGGTTTCGTACTTCATGTGGTAACTGAGCGCATCCTTTTTCCCGGGTGCCGCCCTGTTGAAATCTATACCGAAATTCCTTGACCGCGGCGTATCCGCAAGGAGGAGGTTTCCTCCACGCTTCATCCAGCACAGGCTCGCGACTGTGTCTGTTTCTTCGTCCCTTGAATCCGGAATCCCGAAGCTGTGTCCTGAATGCGGCGCTATCCAGGAAATGTCGCGGCCCTTCTTCCTGTAAATGGTGAATCCCGGCCTGAATTCTACTTCCATACCTATATTGTCTGCTGCATCAAGAAATAAATTACTTCTTAATCCTCTCCACGGGATTCTTCACGAAAACGCTGTTTGGCAGGATTACCGGGTTGCCCTTGGTCT
>CAZXIU010000073.1:0-2596 GCA_964640865.1 uncultured archaeon
CCAGCTTTCGCCAATATTCCAGGCCAGAGCCGAGCATCCTTGACCATTGTCCCATCCGTTTCCGATTTTCCGCGCACGCTTTTGTCTGGTTTCCGCCGAAGCGGAGACAAGGGAACGCATTCCCGAACTTTCCCGGAAAAGGGTGCCTAGACTACGGGGCTGTGTGTTCATTGTTTTACTCAATTGTATTATTAAATATTTATATAAAGCGATTTCCTAGTATTCTAATAACCATGGTAAAGCAGCCGCTGTAAGGCTGCGGTGAGGGATTGTAATGAAGATATTGCTCATACATGCAGATTTCATAGAGTATCAGGCCAGAAAGAAGGCCATGAAGTCCGCTGAGGACATCGAAAACAAAGACCCAGTAAGGGTTGAAGAGGCTCTTGTCGTCTTCTCCAGTGTTGAGAAAAAAGACGAGAAAGCAAAAGAGAAAGTGATATCAAACGCTGTGAAGGAAATTCTGAATGTCAACGAACAGGTAAAGGCAAAGAGCATTGTTGTGTATCCGTTCGTCCACCTCACTCACGAGCCGTCATCACCCGCAGCAGCACTGGATGTAGTGAAGGGCATTGAGGAGAAGCTGCTGAAGAAAGGATTCGATGTGAAGCGCTCGCCATTCGGCTGGTACAAGTCTTTTGACATAAAATGCAAAGGGCATCCGCTTGCCGAGCTTTCGAGGGAGATAACAGCTGAAGGTGCTGAGGAAGGGGATGAGGATGTTTCCGATGCTTTGAAAAAGGAGAAAGAGCTGAAGTCGGAATGGTTCATACTCGACCCATCAGGAAAGAGGCACAGCATTTCACTTAAGAACGGGAAGATTGCGGGCTTTGATTTCAGGGAGCATCCGAAGCTTGAGAAACTGACGATGTATGAGATGGCCAAGAGCCGCGAGGTGAAGGAACAGCCGCCCCACATAAAGCTCATGCAGAGACTGGAGCTTGTCGATTACGAGGAAGGGAGCGACCCCGGCCATTTCAGGTACTTCCCGAAGGGCAAGATGATTAAGAGCCTGCTGGAAGACTGGGTCAACCAGAACATGGCTGCTTACGGGGCAATGGAAGTCGAAACCCCCATAATGTACGATGCCGAGCATCCTTCTCTCAAGGATTACCTGAACAGGTTCCCGGCGAGACAGTATGCGATGCAGACGCCCAACAAGAACGTGTTCCTGAGATTTGCAGCATGCTTCGGGCAGTTCCTCATGACGCACGATGCGAGCATATCCTACAGGAACCTTCCGTTAAGGCTTTACGAGATGACACGTTATTCTTTCAGGGTCGAGCAGAGAGGAGAGCTTGCCGGACTGAGAAGGCTCAGGGCATTCACCATGCCGGACTGCCATGCGGTCTGCAAGGACATTCCCCAGGCCAAGGAAGAGATGATGAGAAGGGTGGAAGTGTCCAAGAAGATACAGAAAGGCCTTGGCCTTCTTGATGACCTCCAGCTTTCTGTCAGGCTTGTCAGGGACTTTGACAAGGAGCATCCCGAGCACCTCAGGGAACTGGTGAAGAGCTGGGGAAGGCCGGCGCTTGTGGAGATGTGGGACAAGAAATTCTTCTACTTCGTTTTCAAGCAGGAATGGAACTTCGTGGACGCATTAGACAAGGCGGCCTGCCTTACAACAGACCAGATAGATGTTGAAAATGCTGCACGTTACAAGCTGAAGTACACCGACTCGGACAACACCAGAAAAGAACCGGTGATACTCCACCTCTCGCCGAGCGGTTCCATTGAAAGAGTCATGTACGCGCTGCTCGAAAAGTACCACATGGAATCCCAGAAAGGCAGTCACCCTACGTTCCCGTTGTGGCTTGCGCCGACGCAGATAAGGCTTTGTCCGCTTTCGGAGAAGTTCCACAGGGATGTGATGAAAGTGGCTGATGAACTTGAAAAGGAAGGCATCCGTGTCGATGTCGACGACAGGATGGAATCTGTCGGCAAAAAGATTCGTGATGCTGAAAGTGAGTGGGTGAACATGATAGCAGTGCTTGGTGACAAGGAGCTCAAGAGCAAGAAACTTGCAGTCAGGTTCCGTGAGACCTCCAAGGTGAAGGATATGACAATCAGGCAGGTGGTCGACCTTGTGAAGAAGGAGACAACAGGCTATCCTAACAGGCCGCTTCCGCTGCCAAAGCTTCTGACTAAAAGACCGGTATTCTACGGGTAGACTGTTGGAGATAAAAAAACTTTCTACTCTAGTTTTATGATGAGACCGCTCATTTCTTCCCGCGGGAGGATTCGATGAATTCCAGCTTTGACCTCAGCTCTTTGATGTCATCGGAGCCGGGCCTGCTTCCGTAGAGAATGACATCCAGCATGTCGCCGTATTTTTTCGAGCGCCTCTCAATCTGCGATATGTACGAAAAGTCAGGCTTTTCCTCCATGAGCTCTCTGTTTTCCTCTAAATAACAGTGATTTATGAATCCCTCCAGCAGGTCAAGAGTGATTATGTAATTTCCCCCTGCAAGGCTCAAATCATGAACGAGTGCTGACTCTGCATTGTAAAGTGAATTGTGCTTCGGTGCCCTTCCTATGCATTTCATGAGGAAGGATTGGCAGGAAAGTTTTAAAAGGGAATATAATTTAAAGCAAC
>CAZXIU010000074.1:0-2447 GCA_964640865.1 uncultured archaeon
GAGCCTGAGAATTCCAGAAGAGTAATCTTACCCGGAAACAATCCGTTCATGACTATATACATTCCTGAAGACGAATTCTCTCACGGAGACCGTAGCGATCATGCTTATCCTTCCCGGATAGGGGTTGTCAGCAATCCAATGAATTCCGGTGTGTCTGGAACGCAGTCCGGTATCACATGCGATAAGATGGGAAACCTGAAGAAATATTATACAGGATTCTAGCTGTTTATTATCTGGACGTGCGGGACGCCGTCTATCATCAGTACCGAGTCCCTGTGCACGAGCCCGTTGCTTTCGAGCAGCTTTATGATATTTTTTCCAACAGCATTGACTATCTTCGCCCTCTCGACGAGCTCAAGTATATGGCCGGCGTCTGTGGCATCATTCCCGTAGAAATCTTCGCTTACTTCAAAATCAACATCGCCGAATTTCAGGACACTTCCTGAAATCTCAATGTCGCAGACAGCAAGTGTCACGTCAACTCCTGACCGGTGTTCCTTGTAGCAGAATTTTTCTTCCATGTCGATATTGGGTTTCAGCATTAAAATGAAGTTGTTCCGGTTCGCGTCCTCCGGTCATCAACTGCTGCCATATCCTCGCGCCTGCATGGCCAGTGACATCTTCTCTGACCTGTAAAGGGTCTTGGCAAACAGCGGAACGAGCACCGGAAAGTATGTCCTGAATATGTTGGGATTCATGAAATTCATTCCCCTCGCTTTCTGGGAATTTATTATGTTTTCTCCGAGGACGGCCACTCCCGGAACCATGGAAAGCGAAAGCATGAGTATCTGGGAGATATCCCTGGGAAGGAAGCTGAATGCACCGGAAAGCTCGCTGGCCGGTGTTGTCTCCACGAAAAGGAAAACAAGGCTTATGAGAGCGAGAATCCTCAGGGAGAACAGCAGGCCGAAATATGCACCTTCCAGGCTGAAAATCAGTCCTGAAACAGCAATGGACTGGAATGCTATTATCATCAGGAAAACAATGAAAATGGGCTTCAGCCATGGCATGAACCTCATATGAACGCGCTTTATGAAAATAAAGGCAACTGACAGCACAGCTACAGCAACTATGAATAAATGTTCCGGAAATATTATCATCATGCTCGACAGCGCAACCAGCGAGAAGAGCTTTATCTTCGGGTTCATTTCCTGTACACCCACGGAATCTTTATGCCGAGCTTTTCCATAAGCTTCCTGTCTGACAGCACTTTTTTCGGACTTCCTTCTTTTACAACAGTCCCGTTGTCTAGGATAAATACCCTGTTTGCATATTCAGAAAGAAGGTCTGTATTGTGCTCTATGACTATGATGGTCTTTCCGCTTTCATTGAGCTTCTTCAGTATGCCGTACACGTTCATCGTGCTCCTGTAGTCCAGCTGCGAGGTCGGCTCGTCCATGACTATGATGTCAGGCTCCATGGCAAGGACGGATGCTATGCACAGCTTCTGCTTCTGGCCGTGCGAAAGGTTCTGGGGCATCATCTCCCCCATTCCGTCAAGCCCCACCATCCTCAGTGCGCTCATGACCTTTGAATCTATGTCACGGGCGCCGATGTTCTTTAGCCCGAATGCGACTTCATCCTTTACTGTGAGACTGAATATCTGCCAGTCAGGGTCCTGGAACACGAAGCCCACTTTTCTGGCAAGCCCTGATATCTTTTCTTTGGATGTGTCAAGTCCGTTCACAATCACCTTTCCTGAAAATTTTCCACGAATGGAATGCGGTATGAGCCCGTTAAGGCAATAGGCGAGGGTTGTCTTTCCGGAGCCGGTTGAACCTGTTATGCCTGCGAAATCACCGTCGTCTATGTCCATTTCAATGCCTTTCAGTATATCCTTTCCGGGATAGCTGAAAGAAACATTCCTTATTGCTATTCCCACGCTGAAAACCTGCTTAGCCTGAACCTGAAGACAATAAGCCACGCAATAGAAAATTCAATCGCTGTCTGCACTGCGTTTATCGCGAATATCGCCCACCATGGTATCATTTCGATGGCTTCCGCAGGACTCCATCCGGTCCATATGGGAATCGCGAAGTAGTAGTTGAACGGTATCGTTATCATCCCTCTCAGCACAACTGCAACTGCAACTGCTGCTATGCCGTGCTTAAGCTTCGAGTAGTCCCTGACCTTTATTCTCATCAGCTTTTCGAATGACATCATGGTGAATATGAGAGGCACTGTGGAAACCCACTTCATAAGGGCGCCAAGCCATGTGCTCGGAGCGGAGAATGTTATTATTATGGCACCCACCAGTGAGACTACGAGCGCTGTTCTTCCCCCGTAAAGAAAGTACGCAACTATCCATGAAACTGCGACAAGGTCAATCCATATGCCCCATGGCGACGCCCATCCTATATGAAGTATCTGTAATACAGCTGATATTGAAGCAAGGGCCGCTGCAGCTGTTATTTCATAAGTTTTCATCAACATTCACCTCAACGCTT
>CAZXIU010000075.1:0-2359 GCA_964640865.1 uncultured archaeon
TATAACCATGAAATACGAACTCCACTGCCATACGTATCACTCGCGCGGGCAGAAGATAACATGGGAAGCGCCCATGAAGCCTGAGGAGATTTTCAGCATACTGAAGAAGAAGGGCTTCTCAGGTGTTGCGCTCACGGACCATGACACGATAAAATGCTGGCCCGAGGCCAGGAAAGCCGCTAAGAAGCATGACATGCTTTTCATACCGGGTCTGGAGGTTACGAGCAGGTCCGGCCATATGCTTGCGCTCGGGATAAACGAATATGTGAAAAGCGGCATGTCCGTAGATGAGACTGTCGATGCTGTCCACAGGCAGGGAGGAATAGTCATAGCCCCTCATCCTTTCGACCTGAGGAGTGAAGGCATCGGAGAGGAATTCAAAAAGTGCGATGCCGGTGAAGTATTCAATTCCCTCAACCTTTCAAGGTTCGAGAACATGATAAGCAGGAGGCACATCGAAAAGGCCGGAATCCCTGCTGTCGGTGGCTCAGACGCACATTTCCCGCTTATGCTCGGAAGGACTGTGAACCACATAAACGCCGAAACAATGGACGAGGTATTCAGTGAGATAAGGAAAAATAGAGTGAGGATTGATGGCAGCTACACTCCCATACCTGTTGTGGTTGACTGGGCAAGGGAAAGGATGAGGCTCTCTTACGAAGACATAGTGAAGTACGTCGACAGAAACTACTCGCCGGCAAGAGCAAGTTTTGCAAAATTCATGCTCAGGAAGTTCGTCAATTCCGATTCATTCGCATGGGACGCACTGGGTTATTTCTCCATATGCACTTCAGTTGTCTACAGCGCATTCGTGAACGCATCGAGAAAGTTCTGAGTTCACTTCATCATGACTACGAACCTGAGGATGAGAATGAAGACAACGCCTATGGCCAGTACGGAAATCATCATTATCTGGGACCACGGCTTGTCCGCTGCAACATCCATGCCTGTGACCTCGCCTGTCGGTATGCCTGTGTCCGCTTCCATCTCAGGCTCTCCGGATGCGTTAATGCCCTCTCCTGTGACGAAATCAGTGCTGACTGTTATCATGAATTCAATGCTGCTCTCGACAGTGCCTGCGGATGTGCTCAGGGTGACAGGATATTCGCCTGCTGCTGTCTCATAGTCAGGCGCCACATAGAGATAAAGCGTTTCAGTGTCTCCGGATTTGATTGGAACAGCTGAATCTGACAGATGCGCCCACTCGGGCCCTTCCAGTGAGAGCTCAAGCAACTGGTTGAATATGCCTTTGTTGGCTAATGAAATAGCGAATGTATACGACTGCCCGACATCAAGTGTGATTTCCGCTTCTTCGCTGTCAAAGGCTGTTGCATAGCAGTATCCTGAATCGTAAACGCCGACTGTCAGGCTGGATACCAGGGGGTCATTGGAGTCTATCTCTATGGGGACATTGTAATCACCCGCTTCCTTGTCGCACGGAACGTCTATTAAAAGCGTTACAATTCCTTCGGCATGGGACTCGAGCATTATTCTATCCTCCTGGTCACCATACCTGACTGTGTACTGGTCTTCCATAAGTCCGGAATTCCTTATGCCGAGCGTGAATTTTGCTGTCTCGCACGGACAGAGGTCTGCCCTCAGAGGGTCAACTGTGAATTCGGTTCCATAGCATTTCCTCACATCGACTGTGAAAACAGCCTTGTTCTTTGCGTATGATATCTCTGACTCAAGGCTTACTTCTATGTCCACTGTGCCCTCGATATCAGAAGGAGGTGTGGCAAGGACATCAACAGCCTCGGTCTCGCCTGCCTTTATGTCGAATGTTGTCTCAGAGAATGTTATCCACTCTGTATCAGACGCTATGCTGACCTTCTCGTCGTTCTCGCCTGCGTTGAAGAACCTGAGCTCGAATGCTGTTGCCTTTTCCTGGCATGCCTCGTACTCTCCGGCTGTTATCTCAACCCACCTGCATTTTCCTATCTCGATGTTGAAGTTCTCGATTGTTTCGGTTCCTGTTGACTTCTCAACAGCCGATACCCCAATCACATAAGTGCCGGGAACAACTGAACATGAAGGTGTTATGAAAGCATTGACTGGTTTTTCTCCCCCGGCGGGAATTGTGACATCAGGCACTATGAATCCTGACCAGTCGTCGTCTGGAAGGAGAAGTTCAAGAGCGTATGTCTCTCCGGTATCCCCTGTATTCTCAACACTTATCTCGAAATCGTTGAGTGTCATTGTCGAACACGGGCATACGGAATCTGAAATGACATTTACATCGACCAGTGTCTCAGCGGATGCGACAGCTGACGCAAGAACGGAAAATATGATGAATGCGAAAGCCATCTGCTTATACATAAGAATAATTAAAGGCTGCTAAATTTTTTAAGTCTATGTG
>CAZXIU010000076.1:0-2193 GCA_964640865.1 uncultured archaeon
GAATGTTATTATTATGGCACTCACCAGTGAGACTAAGAGCGCTGTCCTTCCCCCGTAAAGAAAGTACGCAACTATCCATGAGACTGCGACAAGATCAATCCATATCCCCCAAGGAGATGCCCATCCTATATGAAGTATCTGCAGTACAGCTGATATTGAAGCAAGGGCCGCTGCAGCTGTTATTTCATATGTTTTCATCAACATTCACCTCAACGCTTACATCGTCACCGTCAGCGAGTCCCAGTGCATTCCTGAGATTGACAGGAGCGACTATCTCCAGCATGTCGTTCCCGTAATGGCTTCTCTCCGGTATTATGATTGCGCATACCTTTTCCTTTATGGATGCATGAAAGCATTTCAGTGAGCCGAATGTTCTTTCATCATCACTGAAACTGGGTATCATTATGCCTTTGCATGCGGAAAGCTTTTCCTTGAACTGGTATTCCCTCAGTGTCTTGAGTTTCAGGTTCAGCGTCCCGGGGAACGGTAAGAATCCCATCATCTCCTTTATGCCTTTTGTGTATCCCTCAAGCCCTATGTAATACTGCCCTTCACCCATTCCGGAGACAACACGTCCCTTTATTATCATCTTTCCGCATTCCGAGAGAGCCTCGTCAAGTCCTCTCCTGAGCTCAATCATGTACTTCCTCCCTTCGTTTGTCAGCTGTACCATATATCCCCGTATGCCATGGCTTCTTTCCATGTAACCCTTCTTTTCAAGTGAGAGGAGCCACCTGCTGACACTCTGCTGGGATAGCCCGAGCTCATTGCCTATGTTGGATGTAGTGACACCCACAGGTCTGGAAAGGGCACCTTTCTTCGCGAGATATATTATAATCCTCAGAAGTTCCATAGGGATTATATCATTACTCATATTTAAGTAGTTTACTCACATCGAAGGGGAAGCAATTATAATACAGGAAAATCAAATCTTACTATGGTACTCTATTCCCATTCAAGGATATCCACATTCCTCAACTGCCCTTACAGGTTCAAGTTAAAGTATATAGAGAAGATACGGCCTGAGATAGAGCAGAGCGTCGAGGCCTTTCTGGGTTCCACTGTGCACGAGACAATGGAGAAGCTGTACAGGGACATGAAGTTCCAGAAGATTGCCACACTCAAAGAGCTGATTTCATATTTCAGGGACCAGTGGGAGAAGAACTGGAGCCCGTCGATACTCATAGTCAGGAAGGACTACAAGCCTGAGAATTACATGAAGATGGGGGAGAAGTTCATAACCGATTACTACAACACCCATAAGCCATTCGACCAGACCAAGACAGTGGGGCTTGAGCAGAGGATAGTGATAGATCTCAACAGGAACGGAAAGTACAAGCTTCAGGGGTACATAGACCGTCTCGCGCTCACAGATGACGGCACCTACGAGATACACGACTACAAGACCAACTCATCGCTTCCGCTGAAGGAATACCTGGAAGAGGACCGCCAGCTGGCACTTTATGCACTTGCGGTAAAGGACAGCTACCCCAATGCCAGGAAAATAAGACTGGTATGGCACTTCCTCTCATTCAACCAGGACGTGATGCTGGAGAAGACCAATGAGGAACTGGAAAAGCTCAAACTCTCCGTAATATCGGACATAGAGAGAATAGAATCTGCAAAAGACTTTCCGACGAAGAAGTCAAACCTGTGCGAATGGTGCGAGTTCAGGTCAATGTGCCCGGAATGGGCGCACATAGCCAGGACCGAAGGGCTTTCATTAAAGAACTTCCTGAAAGAGCCCGGGGTCAGCCTTGTCAACAGGTACGCTGAACTCACTGCAAAAAGGAAAGAGATAGATGCTGAGATGGACGCTGTCAAAGAGAAACTAACCGAATTCGCTAAGGAAAACAAGGTCACTACAGTCGGCGGCTCCGGATACGCGGCAAGGATATGGTCAGCGGAGAAATTCAAATTTCCCGGAAAGAATGACGAGGGACGGGCTGACCTTGAGGATTTCCTGAACAAGGCCGGCCTGATGAAGGATGTCGCTGCGCTCGACACGTTCCTCCTGTCGAACAAGATGGAAGACACTGACTGGCCTGAAGAGATAAAGAATGCAGTGGCGAAGTTCGGAAGGAAAGAGCTCATCGAAAGGATATACCTCCGGAAGAAGAACTGTGACTGAAATTTAAATTTGATGCTCCTATTCTTTTAATCAGA
The DNA here is from genome assembly GCA_964640865.1 of uncultured archaeon. Lineage (GTDB taxonomy): Archaea > Aenigmatarchaeota > Aenigmatarchaeia > QMZP01 > JAFGSV01 > JAFGFG01. Next base: position 2,167 of record CAZXIU010000076.1, read on the forward strand.
AGAATAAACATTTATAAATAAATAACT
>CAZXIU010000077.1:0-2081 GCA_964640865.1 uncultured archaeon
TGCAGCTGTGCTGATTATTGCCTGGCTATCCGTAACATGATGCTTTATCTCGTTCATGACACCGTGCATGTCATCCGGCCTCAGGCAAAGGAATATGACATCGGCATTCTCAATGGCTTTCACGTTGTTGTCACTGTATGCAGCACTGTACTTCCCCGCAATTTCATGTCCCTTTTCGCTGTTCCTGCGGGTTATTACAATCTCGGAGTCCTTGTCATTCTCCCGGAGATTCCTGAGTATCTGCTCACCGACTTCACCGCATCCGAGTATTGTGACTTTGGCCATGAGATAATTCTGGAAGAGAGGAATAAAACTTTTAACGGATTTAAACATCAGGAACCATTCCATTTCATGGAAAACTTTGAACTCGACCTGTCTACAAAAATCATATTCGGAAAGGGCTCGGAAGAAAAGGTGGGAGAAGAAACAGGAAAGTATTCAAAAAAGGTTCTTCTCCATTACGGGGGAGGCAGCATAAAGCGCTCGGGCCTCTATGACAGGGTTGTCAGGTCACTGAAGAGCGCTGGAATTGATTTTGTCGAACTTGGAGGCGTGGTTCCCAATCCGAGGCTTTCGATGGTAAGGAAAGGGATAGAGCTCTGCAGGAAAGAGGAGATTGATTTCGTGCTCGCTGTCGGAGGCGGAAGCGTCATAGACTCTGCAAAGGCCATAGCTGCCGGCGTCCCGTACAAGGGAGACGTGTGGGATTTCTTTGAGAAAAAGGCCAGGATAAGGGAAGCCGTTCCCGTAGCAACGATACTCACGATTTCAGCAGCGGGAAGCGAGATGAGCCCGAACATGGTGATAACAGATGAAAACAGCAGGAGAAAGCTTTCCGGCAGAAGCGACCTGATAAGGCCCGTGTTCTCCATTCTGAATCCTGAACTGACGTTCACGCTTCCGAAGGAGCAGGTAGCATACGGAGCGGTAGACATGTTCGCCCACGTCGTTGAAAGGTATTTCACCAACACGAAGAATGTTGATGTCACAGATGAGATGTGCGAGGCTGTCATGCGCTCCATAATCATGAACGCCAAGAAGGCTGTGGCAGATTCTGAGGACTACGATGCACAGGCTGAGCTCATGTGGGCAGGGACAGTGGCACATAACGGCATTCTCGGCGCAGGAAGGGAGGAAGACTGGTCATCGCACAGGATAGAGCATGAATTGTCAGCGGAATATGACATAGCGCACGGTGAAGGGCTTGCTGTAATAGTTCCCGCATGGATGGCATATGTCTACAGGCACAGCATGAAAAGATTCGCAAGATACGCAAGGAATGTCTTCCATGTTCTGGAGGAAGACGATGAAAAGGCAGCGGTGTCCGGAATAGAGGAGACAAAGAAATTCTTCGCCTCTCTCGGACTGAGCACTACGATGAAGGGGCTTGGACTCGGAGAAGAAAATGTCGGGAAGATGTCGAAGCTGTGCGCAGGAAAAAACGGTATCGGGTTTTTCGTGGAACTTGATGCAGAAGATATTGAAAAGATATACAAGCTAGCAATGAAGTGATATCTACTTGTTCTTTCCACGGTAGTATTTTACAGAAGTGTCACGGGTCTTCAGTATTCTCGTCCTGTATTCCTTTTCACGCTGAATCCTCTCTTCCCTGCGCTTCCTTGCGGCTTCCTCGTCTTTCTTCTTCTTGGCTTCGGTTCTCTCAATTTCAGAAAGGTTTACTATTTCACGGCTGTAGCATATGGTACAGAAAGCGGTGCCCTTTTTCTCATCTTTCCATTTCTTCTTGCAGTTCTTGCAAAGGTATTCGTCTCCTTCCATAAAGAATATCTTGGAAGGATGATAAAAAAAGTTTAATCCAGTCTCTTGATTATGTGCCACCCGAACTGTGTCTTTACGGGTTCCGAGACCTGGCCCTTCTGGAGAGCGAACGCGACCTTCTCGAACTCTTTTGCCATCTGGCCTCTTCCGAATGTTCCCAGGTCGCCGCCTCTCTTGCCTGATGGGCATGTGGACCTTTCGGAAGCGAGCTTGGAGAAACTCTCTCCTGACTGCAGAATCTTCTGTATCTCGAGTACCTCGGTATGCGTTGACACAAGTATGTGCGCGCAATGAACTTTATC
>CAZXIU010000078.1:0-1616 GCA_964640865.1 uncultured archaeon
CAGGTATTGAGCAGCTTGTTCTTAGCATGCTTGAAATTGACTCAAGGATGTCTTTTTCAGCTATAGGGAAGAGCATAAGGAAGAGCCAGCAGCAGGTAAGCTACACAGTCGGGTCTCTTGTGGAGAGAGGACTTATAAGCAGTTTCATGCCACTGATAGATTACTCGAAATTCGGGATGCTCAACTTCCGCGTCTACTTCAGGATAAGCTACATAAGCAAGGAGAAGTTCGACGAGCTTACAGAATACATCGTCAACGAAAAGCACGCATCATGGGTGGCCACATGCGGAGGAAGATACGACCTCATATGTTCATTCTTCGCGCCGAACCCCTCGCATTTCAACAAGACCCTCAGGGCGCTGATGGAAAGGTTTCCCAGACAGCTGCAGAACTACATGGTGCTGACGACAGTGGTCATGAGGAAATACGGAAGGAAATACCTCCTCAGGAATCCGGGTATGCTAAGGGAAATCATAATAGGCGGTGACAGCGACAGGGAAGAAGTGGACGAGACTGATATGCGCATACTGATGCACATGTCTGAAAATGCAAGGAAAAGCTCCGTGAGCATAGCGCAGGAGCTTTCAGTGTCCACGAAGACAGTGATAGACAGGATAAAGAAGCTCTACAGGAGGGATATAATAAAGGGAGCGCATCCGCTCATGGACACGCGGAAGACCGGCTTCTCGCCGGGGCTCCTGATGGTGAAATATCACAACATAACATCCGATGCAGAGAAGGAATTCATGGAGTACCTCAAAAGGCATCCGAATGTGAGGAGCATAGCAAAGACACTGGGTGAATGGGACATGGAAATCTCCATAGAGGCTAAGGATGCACTGGAGAAGAAGATAATAGAAATGGACATAAGGCAGAACTTCCCATCGCTCATACAGCAGACGGAAAGCATCCCCCTGTACCAGACATACAAGAAGTGCTTCTTTCCCCGGTTTCTTGCCGACTGACCACTCTATTTATATTATAAAGAGCCAAATATAACGAAAATTATTAATAACTGTTCATAATATAAGATGTGTTGATATGTTAGCGGAAAGAACTGAGTACCTCTCATCTGGGGTCCACATAGGGATGAAGTCTTGCACGAAGTACCTGAAGCAGTTCGTGTACAAGATAAGGGATGACGGCCTTGCGGTCTTCAACCTGAGGAAGGTTGACAGCAGGATAGCAATAGCTGCAAATTTCATATCACAGTTCGACAATGTTCTCATAGTTTCAAGAAAAGGCAATGCCGCTGACGCGATACTCAAGTTCGCGGAGATAACAGGCGCAAAGGCCATTGCAGGCCGTTTCTCGCCCGGAACACTCACGAACCCGTCATACCGTGATTTCTTCGAGCCGGATGTCGTCATATCAGTAGACCCACTCGTCGACGAGAACGCGATAAAGGAAGCCAAGAAAAAGAGGATACCGATGATTGCATTCTGCGACACGTTCAACGAGGCTACGGACATAGACCTTGTAATTCCTGTTAACAACAACGGGAAGAAGTCACTGGCACTTGTGCTCATGCTTCTCTCAAAGGAGATTCTCAGGAAGAGGGGCAAGCTCAAGAAGGATTCTGATTTCAAGTACACTGTGGAAGACTTCGGTGGCGA
>CAZXIU010000079.1:0-1574 GCA_964640865.1 uncultured archaeon
GTCTTTCCTGAGCCGTTGTATCCGAGGAACAGTATGACCGCCGGCCTTCCTTCCTTCCTGAGCCTCTTTATCATTTCCGGGATTGATTCGCCCTTCTGGCTTACTATCTCCAGAAGAATCTTTTCAAATGTGTTCCTTATCACTTTTTTGGCGTCATTCCTCTTGACAGGCTTTCCTGCCAACTCTGACTTAAGTCCGTTTTTAAGATAATCTATGACTTCGAGAGCGAGATTTGCCTGCATGAGTTCTGTCTCAACTGAAGCGAAGAAATCGTCTATCTCTTTCCCTGAGAACTCCTTTTCCTTTATTTTCCGGAAGAATCCTTTCTTTTCACCGGGTTTATCTTCGGCCTGTTCATTCTCTTCTGAAGTCTCCCGAGGCTCTTTTTCCGCCTTCTCAGCGAGCGCATCCACAGACTTCTTCAGCTTGTTCTTCAGGAATCCGAACATAATAGAATAAAGTATCAGCGGCCTTTAAGTTTATTTCTTCTCCATGTAGACTGCGCCGAACAGGAGTATGAATCCGGCCACTATCGATGCGAGGAACCTGTACAAACTGGTGTCGGGTATGAGTATCATCTCCACGCCGCTGTGTATGACCAGAGCTGTTGCGAAGCTGAACATGGGCACTGATATGGCCCTGGTCGCCGACCTTTTGGTCATTCCCACCATCTTTCCTATCCACGTAAGAGCGCCTGCAGCCCAGTAGTAGTACACTGAAGCTGAAAGGAACGCTGCCACCATCTCGAACATTCCCACGACAATCCAGTCCTCCATCTCGGTGTAGCCCCTGAATGTGGCTATGCCTGCCAGTATTATGGCTATCATGTATATGAAGAACGACATGCGCTTCCTGTTGAACGAGTCCCTGAGCTCCTCGGCTGCCTCGCCAAAATAGCTCTCGAGCCTGAATGCCTTGATGACAAGGTATGCTCCGAATACGCCAAGAACGGCCCTCCATCCCTCGGCGCCGAACACTGATATGAGGAGGAAAGCAAGTGCCGGAAGCCCGAACACTATCCTTGCCATCTTCGGGTTTTCAAGAGACTCCTTGAGGAAGTCCTTTATCTTGAAGTATGATGATTCCAGTTGCTCTGACTGCTTCACTACGAGCCTTTTCACTGAAAGTATGGGTATCCTCGACTGTATGACAGGCATTATATGCTCATCCTCGCTGCCATCCGAGACAATCACAACAAAGTTTGCCCTGAAATGGTTCAGCGCCTTCTCGAGCTGGTCCTTTATCTCAGAGTCCGATTTTATGCCGACGTTCCTGTCGCCCGTCAGTATGGCCACATCAGCTGCATACTGCTTCTTCACTTCATCGTAGACGCGAACAGCCTCGAAGAATGCATTGAAGTCGCTGTCTGATGGGTCCTTTATGCCCAGTTCAGTTGCTGCCTCTATGACCTTGTCGCGTCCGAGAACCGGCCCTTTTATCCCTGTTTTTTCTCCAAGGTCATTGTCCCTGTCCACTGAAATGACAAGTATCCTGTCCTTTTTCCCCTCTTCCATGATAGAAAATAAGCAATTCCAAATATAAAAATAGCGCAAATGTTACGCCAGTTGTCGAAA